>NZ_LZDG02000046.1:0-180010 GCF_001672555.2 Pseudomonas sp. AU11447
TGTGTTCAYCGCSCGCAGCGTGGAATACGCCGAGGACCGCAGCTGGGTGGTGTTCAACCTGCGCCCGGAAGCACGCTTCCACGACGGCAAGCCGATCACTGCCTATGACGTTGCGTTTTCCTACCGCACCCTGCTCAAACACGGCCACCCGATGTACCGCACCAACCTGCAGGAAGTGCAGCGGGTCGACATCCTTTCTGCTCGGAGCATCCGCTTCGTCTTCAAGCGCCACGACAACCCCTTGCTGATCCTGCGCCTGGGCGAAATGCCGGTGCTGCCGCAACACTACTGGAAAGGCCGCGATTTCCAGGCCACCACGTTCGATCCACCACTGGGCAGCGGGCCGTACCGGATCACCGAAGTAGTGCCGGGACGTCGCCTGGTGTTCGAGCGGGTCAAGGACTGGTGGGGCAAGGACCTGCCGGTGAACCGCGGCAAGTACAACTTCGACCGCGTCGAGGTGGACTTCTACCGCGACGCCGGCATCGCCTTCGAAGCCTTCAAGGCCGGCGAATTCGACATCTACATCGAGCACCAGGCGAAGAGTTGGCGCAGCAACTACCGCTTCCCGGCGGTTCGCCGGGGCGAGGTCGTCAAGGTGGAAATCCCCCACCAGATCCCCACCCAGACCCAGGCGCTGTTCCTCAACACCCGCCGGGCGACCTTCGCCGACCGCCGCCTGCGCGAGGCGCTGGGGATGATGTTCGACTTCGAGTGGACCAACCGCGCCCTGTTCAACGACGCCTACGCGCGCGCCAGCAGTTACTACCCCAACAGCACCTTCGCCGCCACCGGGGCGCCCCAGGGGAAGGAATGGCTGCTGCTGTCCCCGTATCGCCAGCAACTACCCGAAGCGTTGTTCAAGCGTCCCTTCACCGTACCGGTGACCAAGGGCGCCGGCATCCCGCGGGAAACCCTGCGCCACGCATTGGGTCTATTGGCCGAAGCCGGCTGGAAGCTCTCCGGCGACCGGCTGCTGGATGCCAACGGCAAACAGCTGCGTTTCGAAATCCTGCTGGTCAATCCCAGCCTGGAGCGGATACTCCAGCCCTATCGCGAGAACCTCGCCAGCATCGGTATCGATGCGAGCTTGCGCACCGTGGACCGCGCCCAGTACAAACAGCGTCTGGACCAGTTCGACTACGACATGATTCTGATGACCCTGCCACAGACCCTCAGCCCCGGCCTCGAACAATGGCAGTACTTCCATTCCAGCCAGGTGGCGGTCAAGGGCAGCAAGAACTATGCGGGCATCGCCAATCCCGTAGTGGACGCGATGCTCGAAAAACTGCTGGGCGCCACTGACCGCGACCAGCAGGAAGCCGCCGCTCGCGCCCTGGACAGGGTGCTGCTGTGGCAGCACTACAGCATTCCCAACTGGTACCTGAACAAACATCGACTGGCGTACCGCAACCGCTTCGCCTTCGTCACCACGCCGCCCTATACATTGGGCCTGCGCGCGTGGTGGCAAAAAGACCAGGAGAACACCCTATGAAAAGCCCCCGCCGCGCCGCGCTCTGCGCCGGCCTGTTGCTGGGACTGCTGGGCAGTGCGCAGGCCGCGCCGCAGCACGCCATCACCCTGTATGACGAGGCGCCGAAATACCCGGCGAACTTCAAGCATTTCGACTTCGTCAATGCCGATGCGCCCAAGGGCGGCACGTTGCGTCTCTCCGACTTCGGCGGCTTCGACAGCCTCAACCCCTTCATCGCCAAGGGCAACTCGGCGCCGCAGATCAACCTGATCTACGACACCCTCACCTTCCACTCCCTCGACGAGCCGTTTACCGAATACGGCCTGCTCGCCGAGAAGATCGAGAAGGATCCGGAGCACCGTTTCGTGCGCTACTACCTGCGCCCCGAGGCACGCTTCCAGGACGGCACGCCGGTCACCGCCGAGGACGTGGTGTTCACCTTCGAGACGCTGATGAAGGATGGCGACCCGATGTACCGCAACTACTACGCGGACGTCGACAAGGTGGTGGCCGAGGACAAGCTGCGCGTGCGCTTCGACTTCAAGCACGGCGACAACCGCGAACTGCCGCTGATCCTTGGCCAGCTATCGATCCTGCCCAAGCACTGGTGGGCCAACCGCGACTTCAACAAGACCAACATGGAACCGCCGCTGGGCAGCGGACCGTACCGCATCGCCAAGGTCGAGGCCGGCCGCTCGATCCGCTACGAGCGGGTCAAGGACTGGTGGGGCGACAAGCTGCCGGTGAACCGCGGCTTCAACAACTTCGACGCCGTGGTGGTGGAGTCCTACCGCGATCTGACCGTCGCCCTGGAGGCCTTCAAGGCCGGGCAATTCGACTTCAACGACGAGCGCATCGCGAAGAACTGGGCGACCGCCTATGATTCGCCCGCCGTGCGTGACGGCCGCATCGTCCGCGAGGAGCCGGTGAACGGTAATCCGTGGGGCATGCAGGCCTACGCCTTCAACATCCGCCGCCCGGTGTTCCAGGACCCGCGCGTGCGCGAAGCGATCACCAACCTGTTCGACTTCGAGTGGACCAACAAGCAGCTGTTCTTCGGCTCCTACCTGCGCGACGGCAGCTACTTCGAGAACTCCGAGATGGCCGCCAAGGAGTTGCCTGACGCGGAAGAGCTGAAAATCCTCGAACCGCTGCGCGACAAGCTGCCACCGCAGGTCTTCACCCAGGTCTACGTACCGCCCACCAGCGACGGCAGCGGCATCATCCGCGAGCAGAAGCGCAAGGCCTACCAACTGCTGCTGGAGGCCGGCTACAAGATCGAGAACGACAAGATGGTCGGTCCGGACGGCAAGCAGCTGAGCTTCGAGTTCATGCTCGCCCAGGCCGACTTCGAGCGTGTGCTGCTGCCCTTCAAGCGCAACCTCGCGGAGCTGGGCATCGACATGCAGCTGCGCCGGGTCGACGTCTCGCAGTACATCAACCGCCTGCGTTCGCGGGACTACGACATGATCGTCAGCAGCTGGCCGCAATCCAGCTCGCCGGGCAACGAGCAGCGCGAGTTCTGGCACTCCAGCAGCGCCGACAAGCCGGGCAGCCGCAACTTCATCGGGCTGCGCGATCCGGGCATCGACGCCCTGGTCGAAGGCCTGATCAACGCCGGCTCCCGCGAAAGCCTGGTGCGCCACGCGCGCGCCCTCGACCGCGCGCTGCTCTGGGGCCACTACGTGGTGCCCAACTGGTACCTGGGCAACTGGCGCATCGCCTACTGGAACCGCATCGCCCACCCGGAAAAGCTGCCGCCCTACAGCTATGCGCTGCAAACCTGGTGGCAGGCCCGCGAAAAAGCCGAGCCGACCAAGACCGTAGCCAAGGCTGCAGCCGAAGCGCCAGCTGACAGCGCCGTCGCCCAAGGGGCCAACTGATGCTGGCCTACATCCTGCGGCGCCTGCTGCTGATCATCCCCACCCTGTTCGGCATCCTGCTGATCAACTTCATCATCATCCAGGCCGCCCCCGGCGGCCCGGTGGAACAGATGATCGCCAAGCTGGAAGGCTTCGATGCCGCCAGCGGCGGCGCCACCGGGCGTATCTCCGGCGGCGGAGGCGAAGTGGCCGCGGCGGGTACGCACTATCGCGGGGCCCAGGGCCTGGACCCGGAGCTGGTGAAGGAAATCGAAAAGATGTACGGCTTCGACAAGCCGGCACCCGAACGCTTCTGGATCATGCTCAAGAACTACGTGCACCTGGACTTCGGCCAGAGTTTCTTCCGCGATGCCAAGGTCACCGACCTGATCGTCGAGAAGCTGCCCGTCTCCATCTCCCTGGGGCTTTGGAGCACGCTGATCATGTACCTGGTGTCGATCCCGCTGGGCATCGCCAAGGCGGTGCGCCACGGCAGCCATTTCGACGTCTGGACCAGCTCGGCGATCATCGTCGGCTACGCGATCCCCGCTTTCCTCTTCGCCATCCTGCTGGTGGTGCTGTTCGCCGGCGGAAGCTACTGGGACTGGTTCCCGTTACGAGGGCTGACCTCCAACAACTTCGACGAACTGACCTGGGCCGGCAAGGTCCGCGACTACTTCTGGCACCTGGCGTTGCCCATCACCGCCCTGGTGATCGGCAACTTCGCCACCATCACCCTGCTGACCAAGAACAGCTTCCTCGACGAGATCGGCAAGCAGTACGTGGTCACCGCCCGCGCCAAGGGCCTGACCGAACGCCGCGTGCTCTACGGCCATGTGTTCCGCAACGCCATGCTGCTGATCATCGCCGGCCTGCCCTCGGCCCTGCTGGGCATCTTCTTCACCGGCTCGCTGCTGATCGAGGTGATCTTCTCCCTCGACGGCCTGGGCCTGCTCAGCTTCGAGGCGGCGCTGAACCGCGACTACCCGGTGGTGTTCGGCACGCTGTTCATCTTCACCCTGTTCGGCCTGATCATGAAGCTGGTCAGCGACGTCCTCTACACGCTGGTCGATCCGCGCATCGACTTCGAGAACCGGGAGTAATCCGATGCGCCTTTCTCCCATCAATCTGCGCCGCTGGGCGCGCTTCAAGGCCAACAAGCGTGGCTGGTGGTCGCTCTGGCTGTTCCTCACGCTGTTCATCCTCAGCCTGGGCGCCGAGCTGATCGCCAACGACAAGCCCCTGGCGATCCACTACGACGGCCAGTGGTACTTCCCGGTGGTCAAGCGCTACCCGGAAACCGCCTTCGGCGGCGAGTTCCCCATGGAGGCCAACTACAAGAGCCCGTACATGCGCGAGCAGATCGCGCAGAAGGACGGCTGGATCCTCTGGCCGCCGATCGCCTACAGCTACGACACCATCAACTATGACCTGCGCGTGCCGGCTCCTTCGGCGCCCACCGCGGAGAACTGGCTGGGCACCGATGACCAAGCCCGCGACGTGATGGCACGGGTGATCTACGGCTTCCGCGTATCGGTGCTGTTCGCCCTGATCCTCACCGTGCTCAGCTCCATTGTCGGCGTCGTCGTGGGCGCGCTGCAGGGCTTCTATGGCGGCTGGATCGACCTGCTCGGCCAGCGCTTCCTGGAAATCTGGTCGGGCCTGCCGGTGCTCTACCTGCTGATCATCCTCGCCAGCTTCGTGCAGCCGAGCTTCTGGTGGCTGTTGGGAATCATGCTGCTGTTCTCCTGGATGAGCCTGGTGGACGTGGTGCGCGCCGAGTTCCTCCGTGGCCGCAACCTGGAGTACGTGCGCGCGGCGCGCGCCCTGGGCATGCGCAACGGGGCGATCATGTTCCGCCACATCCTGCCCAACGCGATGATCTCCACCCTGACCTTCATGCCCTTCATCCTCACCGGCGCGATCGGCACCCTGACCTCCCTGGACTTCCTCGGCTTCGGCCTGCCCGCCGGCGCGCCGTCGCTGGGCGAGCTGGTCGCCCAGGGCAAGTCCAACCTGCAGGCGCCCTGGCTGGGCATCACCGCTTTCGTGGTACTGGCCGTGATGCTGAGCCTGCTGGTATTCATCGGCGAAGCGGCCCGCGATGCCTTCGACCCGAGGAAGTGAGATGAACCAGAACGAGAACCTCATCGAAGTCCGCGACCTGTCCGTCGATTTCCTCTGCGGCGACGAGCAGGTGCGCGCGGTGGAACACATCAGCTTCGACATCCGCAAGGGTGAGACCCTGGCACTGGTGGGCGAAAGCGGCTCCGGCAAATCGGTGACCGCGCACTCGATCCTGCGCCTGCTGCCCTACCCCACTGCCAGCCATCCTTCGGGCAGCATCCATTACGCCGGCAAGGACCTGCTCAAGCTGCCCGAGCGCAAACTTCGGGGTATTCGCGGCAACCGCATCGCCATGGTGTTCCAGGAACCCATGACCTCGCTGAACCCGCTGCACAGCATCGAGAAGCAGATCGGTGAAGTATTGGCGCTGCACAAGGGCATGAACGGCGCCCAGGCACGCGCGCGCACGCTGGAGCTGCTGGAGCTGGTGGGCATCCCCAACCCGGCCAGCCGCCTCAAGGCCTATCCGCACGAACTCTCCGGCGGTCAGCGCCAGCGGGTGATGATCGCCATGGCCCTGGCCTGCGAGCCGGAACTGCTGATCGCCGACGAACCGACCACGGCGCTGGACGTCACCGTGCAGCTGAAGATCCTCGACCTGCTGCGTGAGTTGCAGGAGCGGCTGGGGATGGCCTTGCTGCTGATTACCCACGATCTCAACCTGGTGCGGCGCATCGCCCACCGCGTCTGCGTGATGCAGCGCGGCTGCATTGTCGAGCAAGCGGATTGCGAAGCCCTCTTCGAGGCCCCCCAGCACCCCTACACGCGCGAATTGCTCGGAGCCGAGCCCAGTGGTACCCCCGCACAGAACGAGCCAGGAGCGCCCTTGCTGGAGGTCGACGACCTGCGCGTGTGGTTCCCGATCAAGAAAGGCGTGTTCCGCAAGACCGTCGATCACGTCAAGGCCGTGGACGGCATCGACTTCAGCCTGCCGCGTGGCCAGACCCTGGGCATCGTCGGCGAGAGCGGCTCAGGCAAGTCGACCCTCGGCCTGGCCATTCTGCGCCTGATCAACAGCCAGGGCGGCATCCGCTTCGAGGGACAGGCCATCGAAGGCATGAACCAGGCGGAAGTCAGGCCCCTGCGGCGCGAGATGCAGGTAGTCTTCCAGGATCCGTTCGGCAGCCTCAGCCCGCGCATGTCGGTGGGCCAGATCGTCGGCGAAGGCCTGGAGATCCATGGCATGGGCACAGCCGAGGAACGCGAGCAGGCGATCATCGATGCGCTCAGGGAGGTCGGGCTCGACCCGGACACCCGACACCGCTACCCCCACGAGTTCTCCGGAGGCCAGCGGCAGCGCATCGCCATTGCCCGAGCGCTGGTGCTCAAGCCAGCGCTGATCCTGCTGGACGAACCGACCTCGGCACTGGACCGCACCGTGCAGCGCCAGGTTGTCGAGCTGCTGCGCGGCCTGCAGACCAAGTACAACCTGACCTACCTGTTCATCAGCCACGACCTGGCGGTGGTGAAAGCCCTCAGCCACCAGTTGATGGTGATCCGCCATGGCAAGGTGGTCGAACAGGGCATGGCCGAGGATGTCTTCGCCGCGCCGCAGCATGCGTACACACAGCAACTGCTGGAAGCAGCGTTCATGGTCCCGGCACCGACCTGACCTCACATGATCAAGGAGTGAATATGGGATTTCTCGCAGGCAAGCGCGTACTGATCGTCGGAGTCGCCAGCAAACTGTCCATCGCCTCCGGTATCGCTGCGGCGATGCACCGGGAAGGCGCCGAACTCGCCTTTACCTACCAGAACGACAAGCTCAAGGGCCGCGTGGAAGAGTTCGCTGCTGGCTGGGGCTCCAGCGCGGAGCTGTGCTTCCCCTGTGACGTCGCCAACGACGCGGACATCGCAGCCGTGTTCGCCGAGCTGGGGAAGCAGTGGGATGGCCTGGACTGTATTGTCCACTCGGTGGGCTTCGCACCGGGCGACCAACTCGACGGCGACTTCACCGAGGTCACCACCCGCGAAGGCTTCCGGATCGCCCACGACATCAGCGCCTATAGCTTCATCGCCCTGGCCAAGGCCGGCCGCGAGCTGATGCAGGGCCGCAACGGCAGCCTGCTCACCCTCTCCTACCTGGGCGCCGAGCGCACGATGCCCAACTACAACGTCATGGGCATGGCCAAGGCCAGCCTGGAAGCCGGCGTGCGCTACCTGGCCGGCAGCCTCGGCCCGGAGGGTACTCGGGTCAACGCCATCTCCGCAGGCCCCATTCGCACGCTCGCCGCCTCGGGCATCAAGAGCTTCCGCAAGATGCTCGCCGCCAACGAACGCCAGACACCGCTGCGGCGCAATGTGACCATCGAGGAAGTCGGCAACGCCGGTGCATTTCTCTGCTCGGACCTGGCCAGTGGCATCAGTGGCGAAATCCTCTATGTCGATGGCGGTTTCAACACCACGGCGATGGGTCCGCTCAGCGACGACTGAGGCTTTGCGACAGGCAAAGAAAAAGGCCGCGAATGCGGCCTTTTTTCTTTATCGGATAAAACGAGGGCCGCTTGCGCGGCCCCGGTCTCTTACTTCTTGGCTTCGTCGAATTTCTCGACTTTCGCCTGATCCTGCAGGTAACGGCGGAAGGCGGAGAAATCATCCTGGCCGCTACGCGAGGCGAGGAAGCGCTGGTACATCGCCTTCTCTTCCTCGGTCGGCTTGGCCTCCGGCTCGCTCACACCGCTGAGCTTGACCAGCACGAAGTCACCGTTCTGCAGCGCGACACCGCCCAGGCTGGGCTTGTCGGCACCTTCCGGACGCGCCATGCGGAACACGCTCTGCAGCACGACCGGATCGACACCTTCCTGACCACGGGCAGCCGCTTCCACGACCTTCCACTGCTGGCCTTCCTGGGCCTGGGTCAGCGGGATCTTGCCATCGCGCAGGCCAGCCAGCAGAGCTTCACCGCGGGACTTGGCATCGACTGCTGCGTGCTCGACCTGCAGGCGCTTGAGGATATCGGCACTGACCTGCTCCAGGGTTTCCTGCTCAGGCTTGTGGTGTGCCTTCACGCGCAGCACGACCACGGTGTCCGGATCCAGTTCGATGGCGCCGCTGTTGGCACCCTCCTCCAGCACTTCGGGGCTGAAAGCGGACTGAATGACCTGGCGATTGGCCGTAACACCTTCGCCGCCTTCCTTGCCGAACGGCTTGCTGGTCTGCACCTTCAGGCCCATGTCCTGAGCCGGCTGGCCCAGATCGGAAGCCTCGTAGGCGGAGCTTTCCAGCTGCTTGGTGGCATCGACGAAACGCTGCTCGACCAGTTGGGTCTTGGCTTCGTGCTCCAGCTTGGCTTTCAGGCTGTCGAAAGTCGGAACTTCCGGCGCTTCGACGCCCAGCAGCTTGATCAGGTGCCAGCCGTAGGAGGTTTTCACCGGAGCAGAGACTTCGCCCTTCTTCAGCGCGTACAGCGACTCTTCGAAGGCCGGGTCATACACGCCACGACCAGCGAAACCGAGGTCACCACCGTTGGCGGCAGAGCCGGTGTCGTTGGACAGCTCCTTGGCCAGCTTGGCGAAGTCCTCGCCCTTGTCCAGGCGCGCCTTGATCTCGTCGATCTTGGCCTTGGCCTGTTGGTCATTCTGCTTGTCGTTCACCTCGATCAGGATGTGCGCGGCGTCGCGCTGCTCGGCCAGGCCGGCGATTTCCTTCTGATAGAGGGCATCGAGGTCTTCCTTCTTCACCTCGACCTGGTCGAAGAAGGCGGACTTCTTCAGCTCGACATAGTCGATGGTGACCTGTTCGGGAGTCATGAACTCGGTGCTGTGGGCGTCGTAGTACGCCTTGATCTCGCTGTCCTCGACCTTGCTCTTGGCCGGGTCGGCCTTGAGAGTCAGGGTGGCGAAGTCACGGGTCTGCTTCTCCAGGCGAGCGAAGGCGTTCAATTCGTCATCGGTGACGAAGCCGGTACCGGCGATGCCAGCGCGCAGTTGGCCGATCAGCATTTCCTCGCCGAACATGCGGCGGAACTGCATGCGGTCATAGCCCATCTGGCGAATGACCTGATCGAAGCGGTCGGCGTTGAACTTGCCGTCTACCTGGAACTCGGGAGTCGACAGGATCAGTTGGTCCAGCGCCTGCTGGGAAAGCGCGAACTTGTCGTTCTGGGCGGCCTGCAGGACCAGCTTGCGCTCGATGAGCGACTTCAGCGCGGAATCCTTGAGCAGCTTGTCGTCGAGCATGGACGAATCGAAGTCCTTGCCCAGGCGCTGCATCAGCTGGCGACGCTGCATGTCCGCAGCCTGCTGCAGTTCCGGCAGACTGATGTCCTCACCGTTGACCTGAGCAGCGACGTTCTCGTGGTGGGTTGCGCGAATGATCTGATCGAACCCGGTCAAAGCCATGAGGACAACGATCACGCCCAGGATGGTCTTGGTGATCCAGCCTTGGGAATTGTCCCTGATGTTTTGCAGCATGCGGCCCCCGACGCGGCCACGGCCCACCGTCAATGGCGGCGCGGCGTGGAAAAAAAAGCGGATATAAGAAAGGCGCATCCGAGGATGCGCCTTCTCGTAACTGGTGGAGCTTGCGGGCGTTGAGCCCGTGACCCCTGATGATTCCAACCGACCTACGCCAGCCGGGTCATCGCTCCGTGACCGGCCCAACCGAAGTTGAACCGGTCCAGGTCAAGTCCAAAAAGACGCTTAGTTGACAGCGTCCTTGAGGGCTTTACCGGCCT
Organism: Pseudomonas sp. AU11447; assembly: GCF_001672555.2. Taxonomy (NCBI): domain Bacteria; kingdom Pseudomonadati; phylum Pseudomonadota; class Gammaproteobacteria; order Pseudomonadales; family Pseudomonadaceae; genus Pseudomonas; species Pseudomonas sp. AU11447. The sequence continues at coordinate 10,139 of NZ_LZDG02000046.1, forward strand.
TGAAGCCCGGGATCTTAGCAGCAGCGATCTTGATCGGCTTGCCGGTTTGCGGGTTGCGACCGGTGCGAGCAGCACGCTCTTTGACAGCGAAGGTGCCGAAGCCGACCAGTACGACGGAGTCACCAGCCTTCAGGGCGCCAGTTACGGACTCGATCACCGCGTCCAGAGCGCGACCGGCAACAGCTTTCGGGATATCAGCAGATGCGGCGATAGCATCGATCAGTTCCGACTTGTTCACTCTAAGTCCCCTTATTTCTGTTGAGTATGTTTCTATGTGTTAGGTGTAAGCAAAAGCAGGTGCTGGTTTGCCAACTGACAAAGCAAGTGCCGCTTTATAACAAGGGCTCAAAAACAGTGTCAAGAAAGCCCCCCAACTAATGCGTGCTGATTCGCTCCTTGGAATCAGACTCGCGCTTCTCATCCTTTGCAACCATCTCGGGAGCCGCATCGGGCAAGGGCTCCGGGGCGTATTGCAGCGCAATTTGCAGGACCTCGTCAATCCATTTAACCGGTTTAATAACGAGATCGGCCTTAATATTATCCGGAATTTCCCTAAGGTCTCGCACGTTTTCCTCGGGAATGATCACAGTCTTGATTCCACCCCGGTGCGCAGCCAGAAGTTTTTCCTTCAGGCCACCAATGGCCAGCACCTGACCCCGCAGGGTGATTTCGCCGGTCATGGCAACGTCGGCCCGAACGGGAATCTGGGTGATCGCCGAGACCAGCGCCGTGCACATGCCGATGCCCGCGCTAGGGCCGTCCTTGGGCGTCGCGCCCTCCGGCACGTGGATGTGGATATCGTGCTTCTCGTGGAAGTCCGAGGCGATGCCCAGGCTCTTCGAACGGCTACGAACCACAGTCAACGCAGCGGTGATGGACTCCGCCATGACATCGCCCAGCGAGCCGGTCTTGGTCAGTGCGCCCTTGCCGGGGACCATGGCCGATTCGATGGTCAGCAATTCGCCGCCCACCTGCGTCCACGCAAGGCCGGTCACCTGGCCGATCTGGTCCTGCTGCTCGGCCAGGCCGTAGCGGAACTTGCGCACGCCCAGGTAGTTCTCCAGCGAATCCGGAGTCACCACTGCATCGATGCGCTTGGCCTTGCCACCATCCTTGACCGCCTTGCGGCAGACCTTGGCAATCTGGCGCTCCAGGCTCCGCACACCGGCTTCGCGGGTGTAATAGCGGATGATGTCACGGGTAGCCGCTTCCTCGAAGACCAACTCGCCCTTCTTGAGACCATTGGCCGCAGTCTGTTTCGGTACAAGATATTTCGAGGCGATGTTGATCTTCTCGTCCTCGGTGTAACCCGGCAGGCGGATGACCTCCATGCGGTCCAGCAGCGGCGCCGGAATATTCATGGAGTTCGCCGTGCAGAGGAACATCACGTCGGAAAGGTCGTAGTCGACTTCGAGGTAGTGGTCGTTGAAATTGTGGTTCTGCTCCGGATCGAGCACTTCCAGCAGCGCAGACGCGGGGTCGCCACGCATGTCGCTGCCCATCTTGTCGATCTCGTCCAGCAGGAACAGCGGGTTGCGCACGCCGACCTTGGTCATTTTCTGGATCAGACGACCGGGCATGGAGCCGATGTAGGTACGGCGGTGACCGCGAATCTCAGCCTCGTCACGCACGCCCCCCAGGGCCATGCGCACGAACTTGCGGTTGGTCGCACGGGCGATGGACTCGGCCAGCGAAGTCTTGCCGACGCCGGGTGGGCCGACCAGGCAGAGTACCGGGCCTTTCAGCTTCTTCACGCGCTTCTGCACGGCGAGGTACTCAAGGATGCGCTCCTTGACCTCCTCCAGGCCGTAGTGGTCCGCATCGAGGATATCCTCGGCCTTGTCCAGGTCGTGGCGTACCTTGCTCTCTGCCTTCCACGGCACATTCACCAGCCAGTCGATGTAGGAACGCACCACAGTCGCTTCGGCGGACATCGGCGACATCTGCTTGAGCTTGTTCAGCTCGGCAGTGGCCTTGGCCAAGGCTTCCTTGGTCAGACCAGCGGCATCGATGCGCTTCTTCAGCTCCTCGACTTCGTTGTGGCCCTCGTCGATGTCACCCAGTTCTTTCTGGATGGCCTTCATCTGCTCGTTGAGGTAGTACTCGCGCTGGCTACGCTCCATCTGCTTCTTCACGCGGCCGCGGATGCGCTTCTCGACCTGCAGCAGGTCGATTTCGGCGTCCAGCATGGCCAGCACGTGCTCGACGCGGGCGGACAGCTCGGTGATCTCGAGGATTTCCTGCTTCTGCTCGATCTTCAGCGCCATGTGCGCGGCCATGGTGTCCACCAGGCGACCGGGCTCGTCGATGCTGTTGAGCGAGGACAGGACCTCGGCGGGCACTTTCTTGCCCAGTTGCACGTATTGTTCGAACTGGCTGAGCAGGCTGCGGGTGAAGACTTCCGACTCGCGCTCGCCGACGGAAACCTCGTCAATGATCGAAACTTCGGCGCGGCAGTAGGCCTCCTCATCGATGAAGCGCTCTACCTGGCCGCGCTGCTCGCCTTCGACCAGCACCTTGACGGTGCCATCGGGCAGCTTCAGCAGTTGCAGGACGGTGGCCACGGTGCCCATGCGGTACAGGCCGTCTGCACCCGGATCATCGTCAGCCGGGTTTTTCTGCGCCAGCAACAGGATCTGTTTGTCGCCGGTCATGGCGGCCTCGAGGGCCTCGATGGATTTCTCACGTCCCACGAACAGCGGGATGACCATGTGCGGATACACCACTACGTCACGCAGGGGCAGCAGGGGCAACTCGACGAGTGTTTTCATGATATTCGGCTCTACAGCGGCACTTGGCCAAAACGATGGGATTGAACCCTTCGGCCTAAGATGGGGTTAGGACTGTGAAAAAACAAGCGCGGTAGATGGGAAGAAAAAAGGGGCCCTAGGGCCCCTTCTGGTTTCAGGCGTCAGGTGCCGCCTTGGCCGGCTGCTCGCTGTTCTCGTAGATCAGCAGCGGCTGGGAGGAGCCATCGATGACACTTTCGTCGATGACCACCTTGCTCACATCGTTCTGCGAGGGGATCTCGTACATGGTGTCGAGCAGGATGCCTTCGAGGATCGAACGCAGGCCACGGGCACCGGTCTTGCGCTCCAGCGCGCGGCGGGCGACGGCCTTGAGCGCATCCGGACGGAACTCGAGGTCCACACCCTCCATTTCGAAGAGCTTGGCGTACTGCTTGGTCAGCGCGTTCTTCGGCTCGGTCAGAATCTGCATCAGCGCAGGTTCGTCCAGCTCGTCGAGGGTCGCGATGATCGGCAGACGGCCGACGAATTCGGGGATCAGGCCGAATTTCACCAGATCTTCCGGCTCGACCTCTCGCAGCGCTTCACCGACCTTCTTGCCCGCTTCCTGGCTGCGAACTTCGGCGTTGAAGCCGATGCCGCCCTTGGTGGAACGATTCTGGATGACCTTTTCCAGGCCAGCGAACGCGCCACCGCAGATGAACAGGATGTTGCGGGTGTCGACCTGCAGGAACTCCTGCTGCGGGTGCTTGCGGCCGCCCTGGGGCGGTACGGAAGCCACAGTGCCTTCGATCAGCTTCAGCAGGGCCTGCTGAACGCCTTCGCCGGACACGTCGCGGGTGATCGACGGATTGTCGGATTTGCGCGAGATCTTGTCGATTTCGTCGATGTAGACAATGCCCATCTGGGCTTTCTCAACGTCGTAATCGCACTTCTGCAGCAGTTTCTGGATGATGTTCTCGACATCCTCGCCCACGTAGCCAGCCTCGGTGAGGGTGGTGGCATCGGCGATGGTGAAGGGAACATTGAGCAGGCGCGCCAGGGTCTCGGCGAGCAGGGTCTTGCCCGAGCCGGTCGGACCGATGAGCAGGATGTTGCTCTTGCCCAGTTCGACGTCGTCCTTGCGCTCGCGCTGATTCAGGCGCTTGTAGTGGTTGTACACCGCTACTGCCAGGGTTTTCTTGGCACGTTCCTGGCCGATCACGTACTGATCGAGGATGGTGCGGATCTCTTTCGGCGCCGGAAGCTTGTGCGCACTGCTCTCTGCCTGTGCTTCCTGCACCTCCTCGCGGATGATGTCATTGCACAGGTCGACGCACTCGTCGCAGATAAAGACCGAGGGGCCGGCAATCAACTTGCGCACTTCGTGCTGGCTCTTGCCGCAGAAGGAGCAATACAGCAGCTTGCCGTTGTCCTCGCCGTTGCGGGTGTCAGTCATTCGATCGTTCCAATCGGGGATATACGTGAAGGACAAGATGAAGGCATTCGCAGGCATTTTCAAGCCCGCGAGCGGCCGGATTACCGGCCGCAGTGCAGCGGAGAGACTCAGGCGGCAGAAGGACGCTGAGTGAAGACCTGATCGATCAGACCGTACTTGACAGCATCGTCGCCACTCATGAAGCGGTCACGGTCGGTATCGCGGGCGATGACATCCAGCGGTTGGCCGGTGTGGTGCGCCAGCACCTGGTTCAGGCGCTCCTTGATGAAGAGGATTTCCTTGGCATGGATCTCGATGTCCGAGGCCTGGCCCTGGAAGCCGCCCAGCGGCTGGTGGATCATCATCCGCGAATGCGGCAGGCAGTAGCGCTTGCCAGCGGCGCCGCCAGCCAGCAACAGGGCACCCATGCTGCACGCCTGGCCCACGCAGATGGTGGACACGTCGGGCTTGATGAACTGCATGGTGTCGTAGATCGACATGCCGGCAGTCACGGAGCCGCCCGGGGAGTTGATGTAGAGGTGGATGTCCTTGTCCGGATTCTCCGCCTCGAGGAACAGCAACTGGGCCACCACGAGGTTGGCCATGTAGTCCTCGACCTGGCCGACCAGGAAGATGATCCGCTCCTTCAGCAGGCGCGAATAGATGTCGTAGGAACGCTCACCGCGGGCGGACTGCTCCACCACCATCGGCACCAGACCACCAGCAGCCTGAATGTTCGGAACTTGCGGCATATAAGGATTATGCATGTCCGACGATCACTCCCTAATAAAAAGTCATATCTCTATAGACGCACAAGCCAGCCCGAAGGCTGGCTTGTGACAATCGAACGAAGCGCTGGATCAGGCTGCTTGCGGAGCTTCTGCAGGCTTGACCGCGTCTTCGTAGGATACCTGCTTGTCGGTCACATTGGCCTTCTGCAGGACAGTATCTACAACTTGTTCTTCCAGTACAACCGAACGGACTTCGTTCAGTTGCTGGTCGTTCTTGTAGTACCAGGAAACAACTTGTTCCGGCTCCTGATAAGCGGAAGCCATCTCTTCGATCATTTCGCGAACGCGGGCTTCATCAGCCTTCAGCTCGTGCTGCTTGACCAGTTCAGCGACGATCAGACCCAGCACGACGCGGCGCTTGGCCTGCTCTTCGAACAGCTCGGCCGGCAGTTGGTCGGGCTTGATGTTGCCACCGAACTGCTGGACAGCCTGGACGCGCAGACGGTTGACTTCGTTACCGATCAGGGCTTTCGGAACTTCGATCGGATTGGTCTCGACGAGACCTTCCATCACCTGGTTCTTCACCTTGGACTTGATGGCCTGACGCAGCTCACGCTCCATGTTCTTGCGAACTTCGGTGCGGAAGCCTTCCAGAGTGCTTTCCTTCACGCCGAACAGAGCGAAGAACTCTTCGTTCAGTTCCGGCAGTTTCGGCTCGGCAACGCTGTTGACAGTAGCGGTGAACTCGGCGGCTTTGCCGGCCAGGTCCAGGTTCTGGTAGTCCTCGGGGAAGGTCACGTTCAGCACGCGCTCTTCACCGGCCTTGGCACCGACCAGGCCCTCTTCGAAGCCCGGGATCATGCGGCCGGAACCCAGCACCAGCAGGGTGCCCTTGGCGGAACCACCAGCGAAGGCTTCGCCGTCGATCTTGCCGACGAAATCGATGTTCACCTGGTCGTCGTTCTGAGCGGCACGGTCAACGGCTTCGAAGCGGGTGTTCTGCTTGCGCAGGATTTCCAGCATGTTGTCGAGATCGGCATCAGCCACGTCGGCCTGCAGACGCTCAACCTTGATGCCGTCGAAACCGGCAACCTGGAACTCGGGGAAGACTTCGAAGGTAGCGATGTACTCGAGGCCCTTCTCCTTCTCGAACACCTTCGGCTCGACCGACGGTGCGCCAGCCGGGTTCAGCTTCTGCTCGACCACGGCTTCGTAGAAGGTTTCCTGGATCAGGTCACCGAGGGCTTCCTGACGAGCGGCGGCTTCGTAGCGCTGACGGATCACGCTCATCGGCACCTTGCCGGGACGGAAGCCAGGAACCTTGGCGCGACGAGCGGTCTGCTGCAGACGCTTGTTGACTTCGGTCTCGATACGCTCGGCCGGCACGCCAACGGTCATGCGGCGCTCAAGAGCGGAGGTGCTTTCAACGGAAACTTGCATGGATATTCCTCGTGGCACAGACGTAAGCCGGTCCTTCCGGCTCCCAGAATCAAGGGCAAGCATTCTAGTAGCTAGAAATGCAGAAGTCACCCTGAGTGGAAGCTGCGGAAATTCACGGATGCGAGAGCTTATGGAAAGAAGATGGTGCGGACGGAGAGACTCGAACTCTCACAGCTTGCGCCACTGGAACCTAAATCCAGCGTGTCTACCAATTTCACCACGTCCGCAGGGTACCGCAGAAACGAAAACGCCAGGCTCAAGGCCTGGCGCTTCGGAATATGGGGTGGACGATGGGAATCGAACCCACGACACCAGGAGCCACAATCCTGTGCTCTACCAACTGAGCTACGCCCACCATATTACACTTGCTTGTACCGAACGCCACATGGCGCACCCGGCAGGACTCGAACCTGCGACCATCCGCTTAGAAGGCGGATGCTCTATCCAGCTGAGCTACGGGCGCTTTAAGTGGCGGCAACCCTTGCTAAGCAGACTCAGTGAAACCACTGAATCGGTTGGCACCGCCTCTTTCGTGTTTCAGGCTGTGCTCGGCAAGCGGGGCGCATGTTATCGATGAGGCCCTACCCCGTCAACAACTTTTTTAAAAAAAATTCAAAGAGATAAAGGAGTTACGGCAAATCAGGGGTGCGCGCCTTTGCCTTATGGAGGCAGCGTGCGAAAATGCGCGCCTTCTTTTCACCCGCCTTAATGGTTATCCCCCCGACATGACTGCAAAACTGATCGACGGCAAAGCGATCGCCGCCAGCCTCCGCCAGCAGATTGCCCAACGCGTCAACGAACGCCGCCAGCAAGGACTGCGCATCCCCGGCCTGGCAGTGATCCTGGTCGGCAGCGACCCCGCCTCTCAGGTCTATGTCGCGCACAAGCGCAAGGACTGTGAAGAGGTCGGCTTCCTCTCCCAGGCGTACGACCTTCCCGCCAGCACCACCCAGGAAGAACTGCTGGCGCTGATCGACCGCCTGAACGCCGACCCGGCCATCGACGGCATTCTGGTGCAGTTGCCGCTACCCGCCCACCTCGATGCGTCCCAGTTGCTGGAGCGCATCAACCCGGACAAGGACGTGGACGGTTTCCATCCCTTCAACGTTGGCCGACTGGCCCAGCGCATCCCGCTGCTGCGCCCCTGCACGCCGAAGGGCATCATGACGCTGCTGCAAAGCACCGGTGTCGACCTGTACGGCCTGGACGCCGTCGTCGTAGGCGCTTCCAACATCGTCGGCCGCCCCATGGCGCTGGAACTGCTGCTGGCCGGCTGCACCGTCACCGTCACCCACCGCTTCACCCGCGACCTGGCCGACCACGTTGGCCGTGCCGATCTGGTCGTGGTTGCCGCCGGCAAACCCGGCCTGGTGAAGGGCGAATGGATCAAGGAAGGCGCCATCGTCATCGACGTGGGCATCAACCGCCAGGAAGACGGCAAGCTGGTGGGCGACGTGGAATATGACGTGGCTGCCGAGCGCGCCAGCTGGATCACCCCGGTTCCGGGCGGCGTCGGCCCGATGACCCGCGCCTGCCTGCTGGAAAATACCCTGTACGCCGCCGAACACCTGCACACCTGACAGGTTTTCGACGAGCAAGAAAAAGGCCGCTGATCAGCGGCCTTTTTCATTTCCAGGGAAGCTATTACTCGGCAAGACGCCAGGTAGTGCCGCCCTTGCCGTCTTCCAGCACCACGCCCAGAGCGGTCAGCTCGTCGCGGATGCGGTCGGATTCGGCCCAGTTCTTTGCCGCGCGAGCATCCAGGCGCGCCTGGATCAGCGCATCGACCTGCGCCGCATCGACCTTGCCGGCCGCGCCTGCCTGGAGGAACTCGTCGGCGTCCATCTGCAGCACGCCGAGCAGAGCACCCAGTTCACGCACACGCGCAGCCAGCGCGGCAGCCGCTGCCGGATCGCTGTCACGCAGGCGGTTGACCTCGCGGACCATCTCGAACAGCACGGCCACCGCTTCCGGCGTACCGAAATCGTCATCCATGGCCGCGCCGAAACGCTCGACGAACTCCTCGCCACCTCGGGCAGCCACCTGCGGAAGGCCGCGCAACGCGGTGTAGAAACGCTCCAGCGCGCCCTTGGCTTCCTTCAGGTTGTCTTCGGAGTAGTTGATCGGGCTGCGGTAGTGGCTGGAAACCAGCAGGAAGCGCACGACTTCCGGGTGGTACTTCTCCAGCACTTCGCGAATGGTGAAGAAGTTGCCCAGGGACTTGGACATCTTCTCGCCGTCCACGCGCACCGCGCCGGCATGCATCCAGCTAGCGGCATAGAGCTTGCCGGTGGCTGCCTCGCTCTGGGCGATTTCGTTCTCATGGTGCGGGAACACCAGGTCCGGGCCGCCGCCATGGATGTCGAAGGTCTCACCCAGGCAGCAGGTGGACATCACCGAGCACTCGATGTGCCAACCCGGGCGACCGGCACCCCAGGGCGACTCCCAGCTCGGCTCGCCCGGCTTGGCGCCTTTCCAGAGCACGAAGTCCAGCGGGTCTTCCTTGGATTCGTCGACCTCGATGCGCGCACCGATGCGCAGGTCTTCGATCTTCTTGCGCGACAGCTTGCCGTAGCCGGCGAACTTGCCGACCCGGTAGTAGACGTCGCCGTTACCGGGCGCGTAGGCGTAGCCCTTGTCGATCAGGGTCTGGATCATCTCGTGCATGCCGGCGATGTGACCGGTGGCGCGCGGCTCGATGTCCGGACGCAGGACCGACAGGCGTGCCTCGTCCTCGTGCATCGCAGCGATCATGCGGGCGGTCAGGTCTTCGAACGATTCGCCGTTCTCCTGGGCGCGACGGATGATCTTGTCGTCGATGTCGGTGATATTGCGCACGTAGGTCAGGTCATAGCCGCGATGGCGCAGCCAGCGGGCGATGACATCGAACGCGACCATTACGCGGGCATGGCCGATGTGGCAGAAGTCGTAGACCGTCATGCCACACACGTACATGCGCACCTGGTTGCCGACCAGCGGCTTGAAGGTGTCCTTGGTCTTGGACAGCGTGCTGTAGATCTGCAAGTCAGCCATCCCTTACTGCCCCCAGGAATCGCGCAGGGTCACGGTGCGGTTGAACACCAAGGCGCCAGCCTTGGAATCCTTGGCGTCGGCGCAGAAGTAGCCTTCGCGCTCGAACTGGAAGCGGTCCTCGGCGGTGGCGCTGGCCAGCGACGGCTCGGCGCGGCAGCCCTTCAGCACCACCAAGGATTCGGGGTTGATGTTGTCGAGGAAGCTGCCACCCTCTTCCGATTTCTCCGGGTTGGCGGAGCGGAACAGGCGGTCGTACAGGCGCACTTCGCACTCGACGCTCTCGGCGGCCGGCACCCAGTGGATCACGCCCTTGACCTTGCGGCCCTCGGGGTTCTTGCCCAGGGTGTTCTCGTCGTAGCTGCAGCGCAGTTCGACGATGTTGCCGGCGGCGTCCTTGATGGCTTCATCGGCGCGGATCACGTAGCTGCCGCGCAGGCGCACTTCGCCACCCGGGATCAGGCGCTTGTAGCCGGCCGGCGGGACTTCCTCGAAGTCGCTGGCGTCGATGTAGATCTCGCGGCTGAACGGCAGCGCACGCACGCCCATGTCCTGCTTCGGATGGCGCGGCAGTTCGAGGTTCTCGACCTGGCCTTCCGGGTAGTTGGTGATGACCACCTTCAGCGGCTTGAGCACGCACATGGCGCGACCGGCGTTGGCATCCAGGTCGTCACGGATGGCGAACTCCAGCATGCCGATGTCCACCAGGCCGCCGGCGCGGTTCACGCCGATCATGTCGCAGAAGGCACGGATCGACGCCGGGGTATAGCCGCGGCGGCGGTAGCCGGAGAGGGTCGACATACGCGGGTCGTCCCAGCCATTCACGTGGTTCTCATCCACCAGTTGCTTGAGCTTGCGCTTGCTGGTGATGGTGTAGTTCAGGTTCAGGCGCGCGAATTCGTACTGGCGCGGCTGGGCCGGGACCGGCAGGTTGGCCAGGAACCACTCGTACAGCGGGCGGTGATCCTCGAACTCCAGGGTGCAGATGGAGTGGGTGATGCCCTCGATTGCGTCCGACTGGCCATGGGTGAAGTCGTAGCTGGGATAGATGCACCACTTGTCGCCCGTCTGGTGGTGATGCGCATGACGGATGCGATAGAGGATCGGGTCGCGCAGGTTGATGTTCGGCGAGGCCATGTCGATCTTCGCGCGCAGCGAACGGGCGCCGTCCGGGAACTCGCCGGCCTTCATGCGGGCGAACAGGTCCAGGTTCTCTTCCACGGAGCGATCACGGAACGGGCTGTTCTTGCCCGGCTCGGTCAGCGAACCGCGGTAGGCGCGCATTTCCTCGGCGTTGAGATCACAGACGAAGGCCTTGCCGGCCTTGATCAGGTCTACCGCCCAATCGTGCAACTGGTCGAAATAGTTGGACGCGTAGCGCACCTGGCCGGCCCACTCGAAGCCCAGCCACTTCACATCGGCCTCGATGGCGTCGATGTATTCCTGGTCTTCCTTCGCCGGGTTGGTGTCGTCGAAGCGCAGGTGGCAGTCACCGCCGAACTCCTTGGCCAGGCCGAAGTTCAGACAGATGGACTTGGCATGACCGATATGCAGGTAGCCGTTGGGCTCCGGCGGGAAGCGGGTGACGATCTTCTGGTGCTTGCCACTGTCCAGGTCGGCCTGGACGATGGGGCGCAGGAAGTTGGCGGCAACAGTGGCTTCTTTCGTATCGGCGGTAGGCTTGCTCATGGTGTCCTTGATCATTCCGTCGTTCAGCCAGGGTAGGCCGGCCAAACCAAAGCGCTTATCATAGCCGAAGCTGTCAACCCCCTGACAGGCCTTCGATTTTTCCAAAGAGCGGAATTCCCTGATGACTACCACCGTCAAACTGCAGACCAACTTCGGCGATATCACCCTTGAACTCTTCGACGACAAGGCGCCGGAAACCGTGGCCAACTTCAAGGAGTACGTTAAGGCCGGCCACTACGACAACACCGTGTTCCACCGCGTGATCAACAACTTCATGATCCAGGGCGGCGGTTTCGAACCGGGCATGAAGCAGAAGAGCACCCGCAAGTCGATCAAGAACGAAGCCAACAACGGCGTTGGCAACAAGATCGGCACCGTCGCCACGGCCCGTACCATGGAGCCGCATTCGGCCAGCGCGCAGTTCTTCATCAACGTCGCCGACAACGACTTCCTCAACCACAGCGCGCCGACCGTGCAGGGTTGGGGCTACTGCGTGTTCGGTGAAGTGAAGGACGGCATGGACGTGGTCAACAAGATCAAGACCGTCGCTACCACCATGCGCTCCGGCCACCAGGACGTACCGGCCGACGACGTGATCATCGAGAAAGCCGAAATCATCGGCGAGTGAGTCGATGAGCGTCCTGTTCATCTCGGACCTGCATCTCGAAGCGGAACGCCCGGACATTACCCGGGCGTTCTTGCATTTCCTCTCCACCCGCGCCCGCAGCGCGCAAGCGCTGTACATCCTCGGCGACTTCTTCGAAGCCTGGATCGGCGACGATGGCATGGACGAGTTCCAGCATTCCATCGCCCGCGCCCTGCGAGAACTGACCGACAGCGGCACGCGCATCTACCTGATGCACGGCAACCGCGACTTCCTGATCGGCAAGGCATTCTGCCGCGAAGCCGGGTGCACCCTGCTGCGCGACCCGAGCCTGATCGACCTGGGCGGCGAGAAGATCCTGCTGATGCACGGCGACAGCCTGTGCACCCTCGACGTGGCCTACATGAAGCTACGCCGCTGGCTGCGCAACCCGCTGACGCTGTTCATCCTGCGCAACCTGCCGCTGGCTACCCGCCACAAGCTGGCACGCAAGCTGCGCAAGGAAAGCCGCGCGCAGACGCGCATGAAGGCCAGCGAGATCGTCGACGTCACCCCGGCGGAAGTGGAGAAGATCATGCGCGACAAAGGCGTGCGCATCCTCATCCACGGCCACACCCACCGCCCCGCCGTCCACGAACTGGAGATCGACGGCCGCCCCGCGCGGCGCATCGTCCTCGGCGACTGGGATCGCCAGGGCTGGGCGCTGGAAGCCGACGAACAAGGCATGCAGCAGGCACCCTTCCCTCTCTGATCGGCACGGCCACTCCTGTAGTGGCCTTCTGATGCCGACCCAATCGCACTATCAGACGTTTCCACTTGACCGATACTCGCAATCTTACGCAGCATCGCCGGCTCGCTCATTCAAGGAAGAAACATGCTGATCTCCAAGGGAAATCTCATCAAATTCGGCGCTGCTCCTCTGGCGCTGGTCGCTGCCGGCTTCATCCTGTTCAACGGGGTCTTCTTCTATAACGAAGCGGGCTTCATGACCCACGTGCGGACCATCTTCGGCGACGAGAAGATCGTCGACGACGTGGGCTACGCCACCAAGTGGTTCGGTCGCGCCACCACCTGGAAGAAGGCCATCAGCGTGCAGTCCGTTCTGATCATGGACGACAACGACAACAACCCGGACAACGACGGGCTGGGCGCCACCATCGAAGCCTTCCCCATCGTCTTCCTCGGCAACGTCGACGCCAAGGTCGAGTCCTCCGCGCGCTTCCGCCTGCCCGGCGGCGACCAGTTCCTGAAGATGGCCCAGGAGTACCGCAACCCGGACAACTTCATCCGTACCGCGCTGATCCCGGCGATCAAGGAAACCCTGCAGGCCACCGCCTCGCTGATGACCGCCGACGATTACTACGCCGGCGCCCGCAGCGAATTCGCCGCGGAGTTCGAGAACCAGCTCAACGACGGCCTTTACCTGATCAAGCGCAAGGAAGTCCGCGGCCCGCGCGGCGCTGTCCCGCACCAGACCGCGATCCTCCAGGCCGGCACCGAACAGGGCAGCTTCGGCGACAACAATGCCAGCCAGTTCGTGACCGAGAAGGTCACCGACGGCAAGGGTATCCCGGTACGCAAGCAGCAGCAGTTCCGCAAGTTCGGCGTGGAAGTGGTCGAAGCGCGCATCACCAACGTCGACCCCAACCCACAGTACAAGCAGCGCATGGTCAAGGTGCAGCAGGCCCTGGCCGAGCTGGCCGTGGCGCGCCAGAACCGCCTGAAGGAAGAGGAAGAGAAACTGCTGGTCACCGCCCGCGGTGAGAAGGAAGTGGAAGCCAAGCGCCAGGAAACCCTGCGCGACCAGATCGAGCGCACCACCCAGGCGGAAACCGAGAAGCAGTTGGCCGTCATCAACGCCGAACGCGAGAAGCAGCGCGCCGAGATCGAAAAACAGACCGCCGAACTGCTGCGCGACAAGGCGGCAGTCACCGCGCAGGCCACCAAGATCACCGCCGACGCCGATGCCTACGCCCGTGAAGCAGTGATCAAGGCGGACGGCGCGCTGCAACCCAAGCTGGACGCGCTGATCGCCATCAACAAGGTCTGGGCCGAAGCCGCCGCCCAGGCACCGGTGCCCAGCGTGATGATGGCCGGCGGGCAGACCAGCGCCAGCAGCCGCCAGGACGAGATCGGCCAGCTGATGGGCGTGCTCGCCACCAAGGCGGCGCGCGACCTGGCGCTGGACCTGAAGGTAAAAGACTGACGCCGCATCTGTAGGAGCGAGCTTGCTCGCGAACCAGCCCAGCGCCGGAGCTGCCGGAAAATCTGTTCGCGAGCAAGCTCGCTCCTACGAAGAACCAAGAAAAAAGCGCCCGTCTGGGCGCTTTTTTTGTTGCGGGGCGCCAGTCAGGCCACCAGCTCCGCCGGCACGCCGCTGTGAAAACGGAACTCGCTGTCCGGCGACTGAATCAAGCCAGCCTCCACCTCGCGAATCTCCGCCACCCGGCGGTCGATATCGGCGTCATCGCCATAACGGCGCGCCAGGCTCAGATAGCCCTGGAAATGCCGCGCCTCGGATTTCAGCAGCGAGCCGTAGAACTTCGCCAGGTCGGCATCCAGATGATCCACCAGCGCAGCGAAACGCTCGCAGCTACGGCATTCGATGAAAGCGCCAACGATCAGGGTGTCCACCAGCTTCTGCGGCTCGTGGTTGCGCACTACCGAGCGCAGGCCTGAGGCGTAGCGGCCGGCGGAAATCGGCCGCAGCGGGATGCCGCGCTTCTTCAGGATCGCCAGCACCTGCTCGTGGTGGCGCAGTTCCTCGCGGGCCAGGCGCGACATGAAGTTCACCAGCTCCTCGTGGGCGCTGTACTTGGCGATCAGGGCCAGGGCCGTGCTGGCGGCCTTGAACTCGTTGTTCTTGTGGTCGATCAGCATGACCGCCTGATCCCGCAGCGCGGCTTCCACCCACGCATCCGGCGTGGCACAACCGAGGAATTCCCTGATTTCGGACAGCATCTTCTTGCTCCAGACGACTCAGCGCACCGGCGCCTGGCTGGCCGGTGCAATAAAGGCGGAGCATTATACGGGGGCCGCCGCGCGGAACCAGCTTCCGGCGTTGATATGCCTCAACGTCATGAACGGGATATCCCGACTACAGTGGTTCCACATAAACAACGCGCACGAAGGGAGACGATCATGCAAGCCATCCGTAGCATCCTCGTAGTCGTGGACCCGGACCAGCCGGAAGGTCTCGCGCTGAAACGGGCCCGTTTGATCGCCAGCGTGACCCAGTCGCACCTGCACCTGCTGGCCTGCGAGCGGCGCGCCGACTACAGCGCCAAACTCGAAGAAGTGGCCGAGGTGCTGCGCCAGGAAGGTTTCAGCGCTTCCAGCCGCCAGGCCTGGAAGGACAACCTGCACCAGACCGTCATCGCCGAGCAGCAGGCCGAAGGCTGTGGGCTGGTGATCAAGCAGCACAGCCCGGACAACCCGCTGAAAAAGGCCCTGCTCACCCCGGACGACTGGAAGCTGCTGCGCTTCTGCCCTGCCCCCGTACTCCTGGTGAAGACCAGCCTGCCCTGGGCCGGCCGCAACATCCTCGCCGCCGTGGACGTAGGCAACAACGATATCGAACACCGCACGTTGCATGCCGGGATCGTCAGCCACGCCTACGACATCGCCGGGCTCGCACACGGTCAGTTGCACGTGATCAGCGCCCACCCCTCGCCCATGCTCTCGGCCGCCGACCCGACCTTCCAGCTCAGCGAGACCATCGAGGCCAAGTACCGCGAGGCGTGCAAGGCATTCCAGGCCGAATACGGCGTGGACGACCAGCACCTGCACATCGAGGAAGGCCCGGCGGACGTGCTGATTCCCCGCGCGTCCCACAACCTCGATGCCGCGGTGACGGTGATCGGCAGTGTGGCGCGCACCGGGCTGTCCGGCGCGCTGATCGGCAACACTGCCGAAGTGGTGCTCGATTCCCTGGAGAGCGACATCCTGGTGCTCAAGCCGGACGACATCATCGCCCACCTGGAAGAAATCGCCGCCAAGCCCTGACCGATCACGTTGAAACCCAACCTGTAGGAGCGAGCTCGCTCGCGAACCGCCCAGCGCCGGAGCCATCGGTGAACTCTGCTCGCGAGCAGGCCCGCTCCTGCAAAAAGCCCACAAAAAAGCCGCCCATCAGGCGGCTTTTTCATTGCCGAGCAACGCTCAGACCCGCGACTCCAGCCCCTCGGCCAGGAAGCTCGGCGCGATATAGCGCTCGTAATGCGCCTCGGAGAGGATGAAGAACTCCTTGTCGATGGCGTCGCGCAGGTCCGGCAGTGTCCAGCCGCGGAACTCCGGCAGCAGTGCTAGGCCATAGGCTTCCACCTGGTTGATCATCCGCGAGCCGCGGGCGATCAGCTGGTAGGCCCAGCAATAGGGTGACTGCTCGGGCACGAAGCGTATCTGCCGCTGCTCCAGCTGGCTGCGCAGCAGCGACGCATCGAAGACTTCCAGCTTGGCCATCATCACCTGCGCCAGCAGGACTTCCAGACGGCTCAGGACCGCCCGCTTCTCCTCGTCGCCGTAGCGGTTCCAGTTCACCACTTCGTGGTGGAAACGCTTGCAGCCACGGCAGACCAGGTCGCCATAGACCGTCGAGCAGAGCCCGACGCAGGGAGTTTTGATGCGTTGCGAAGACATGGTTGAACAGGTTGCCGGCAAAGCGGGCATGTTAGCCCTTTGTCTAGGCAAGTTCACCCTCGGGCGCCACGCAAATCGGCTTACCAAGGCCCATTAATTCCATTAGAATGGCTGCGCCTTTTTGGCGTCATTGTCCGAAAGAAGCTGTTTTCAAAGCGTCACGAAGCACAGATTCCGGCAGCCGCGCGGTCTGGGCGCCTCCCTCAAGCGCCCAGTCCCTCACGTCCCAGGCCCCACCGGCGTAAAACTTTGAAAACAGCTTCTGCCCGGAGATCGCCGGTGCCGTCGTAGGTCAGTGGATTACCGTCCACCATGCCTGACGAATGGATCGGAGGGGTCTCCTGGATACGCGTCCTCCGGGACCACTGATGAGGGAAATACTGTGCTTGAAGCCTATCGCAAACACGTAGAAGAGCGTGCCGCCCAGGGCGTCGTGCCCCAGCCGCTGAACGCCGAACAGACCGCAGGTCTGGTCGAACTCCTGAAGAACCCGCCGGCCGGCGAAGAAGAATTTCTCCTCGACCTGATCACCAACCGCGTACCGCCGGGCGTGGACGAAGCCGCCTACGTCAAGGCCGGTTTCCTGTCCGCCGTTGCCAAGGGTGAAGCCACTTCCCCGCTGCTGGACAAAGCCCGCGCCCTCGAGCTGCTGGGCACCATGCAGGGCGGCTACAACATCGCCACCATGGTCGAGCTGCTGGACAACGCCGAGCTGGCCGAAGTCGCCGCCGCGCAACTGAAGCACACCCTGCTGATGTTCGACGCCTTCCACGACGTCGCCGAGCGCGCCAAGAAAGGCAACGCTGCCGCCAAGGCCGTGCTGCAATCCTGGGCCGATGGCGAGTGGTTCAAGGCCCGTCCGGCTGTCGCCGAGAAGCTGACCCTGACCGTGTTCAAGGTCCCCGGCGAAACCAACACCGACGACCTGTCCCCCGCTCCGGACGCCTGGTCGCGCCCCGACATCCCGCTGCACGCCCTGGCCATGCTGAAAATGGCCCGCGACGGCATCGAGCCGGTCCAGCCGGGCTCCGTCGGTCCGCTGAAGCAGATCGAAGCCGTGAAGGCCAAGGGCTTCCCGGTCGCCTACGTCGGTGACGTGGTCGGCACCGGTTCGTCCCGCAAGTCCGCCACCAACTCGGTGCTGTGGTTCTTCGGCGACGACATCCCCTACGTTCCGAACAAGCGCGCTGGCGGCTTCTGCTTCGGCACCAAGATCGCCCCGATCTTCTACAACACCATGGAAGACGCCGGCGCCCTGCCGATCGAGTTCGACTGCACCAACCTGGCCATGGGCGACGTCATCGACGTGTACCCGTACGAAGGCAAGGTCGTGCGTCATGACAGCGGCGAAGTGGTCACCACCTTCGAGCTGAAGACCCCGGTTCTGCTGGACGAAGTCCGCGCCGGCGGCCGTATCCCGCTGATCGTTGGCCGTGGCCTGACCGAGAAGGCCCGTGCCGAGCTGGGCCTGGCTCCGTCCGACCTGTTCAAGAAGCCGGAAGCTCCGGTGGACAGCGGCAAGGGCTTCACCCTCGCCCAGAAGATGGTTGGCCGCGCCTGCGGTCTGGCCGAAGGCCAGGGCGTACGTCCGGGCACCTACTGCGAACCGAAGATGACCACCGTCGGTTCCCAGGACACCACCGGCCCGATGACCCGCGACGAGCTGAAAGACCTGGCTTGCCTGGGCTTCTCCGCCGACCTGGTGATGCAGTCCTTCTGCCACACCGCTGCTTATCCGAAGCCGATCGACGTCAAGACCCACCACACCCTGCCGGACTTCATCATGACCCGCGGCGGTGTCTCCCTGCGTCCGGGCGACGGCATCATCCACAGCTGGCTGAACCGCATGCTGCTGCCTGACACCGTCGGCACCGGCGGCGACTCGCACACCCGCTTCCCGATCGGCATCAGCTTCCCGGCCGGTTCCGGCCTGGTGGCCTTCGCCGCTGCCACCGGCGTCATGCCGCTGGACATGCCCGAATCGGTTCTGGTGCGCTTCAAGGGCCAGCTGCAACCGGGCATCACCCTGCGTGACCTGGTCCATGCGATCCCCTACTACGCGATCCAGGCCGGCCTGCTGACCGTCGAGAAGAAGGGCAAGAAGAACATCTTCTCCGGCCGCATCCTCGAGATCGAAGGTCTGAACGACCTGACCGTCGAGCAAGCCTTCGAGCTGTCCGACGCCTCCGCCGAGCGTTCGGCTGCCGGTTGCACCATCAAGCTGCCGGAAGAGGCCATCGCCGAGTACCTGAAGTCCAACATCACCCTGCTGCGCTGGATGATCGGCGAAGGCTACGGCGACGCCCGCACCCTGGAGCGCCGCGCGCAAGCGATGGAAGCCTGGCTGGCCAACCCGCAACTGCTGGAAGCCGACAAGGACGCCGAGTACGCCGCGGTTATCGAGATCGACCTGGCCGACGTCAAGGAGCCGGTACTCTGCGCTCCGAACGACCCGGACGACGCTCGCCTGCTGTCCAGCGTCGAAGGCCGCAAGATCGATGAAGTCTTCATCGGCTCCTGCATGACCAACATCGGTCACTTCCGCGCTGCCGGCAAACTGCTGGACAAGGTCAAGGGTGGCATTCCGACCCGTCTGTGGCTGGCTCCGCCGACCAAGATGGACGCCCACCAGCTGACCGAGGAAGGCTACTACGGCATCTACGGCAAGGCTGGCGCGCGCATGGAAATGCCGGGCTGCTCGCTGTGCATGGGTAACCAGGCTCGCGTACAGACCGGTTCGACCGTGGTCTCCACTTCGACCCGTAACTTCCCGAACCGTCTGGGCGATGCCACCGACGTGTTCCTGGCATCCGCCGAGCTGGCCGCTGTCGCTTCGATCATCGGCAAGCTGCCGACCGTCGAGGAGTACATGGCCTATGCGAAGGACATCGACAGCATGTCTGCCGATATCTACCGCTACCTGAGCTTCGACCAGATCGCCGAGTTCCGCGAAGCTGCAGCCAACGCGAAGATCCCGGCCGTTCAGGTCTAAGTGATCCCAGCGTGACGAAAAGCCCCGCCTGAGTGCGGGGCTTTTCTTTTGCAGGATGCGAAATAGACGCCTGCAGCCCTACCCTAACGATGGGCCTAATACTTATTGACCGGTTGCGCCCCGGGCCTCGAGGTCTAAGGTGGACAACAGGCTCCTGCCGATTTCCGTGCCCAGGTGCCCTTGTGGAACCCTCCAGAGGTGCGCTCCCTTCCTCTGCGCCCCGCTCTCCATGGCGGGGCTTCTTTTTTCTGCCGCTTCCCTGGCACAGCCCTTGCTCCGCTTTCACAAACGGTGATCCAACGGCGGGTCGCCCTCTGACAATGGCGTCGCTGCCACCGCCCCTCGAAGGCCGGTGGAGCGGCGCCTTTTTGTATTGAGCGTGCATGAGCGCGCGTTCAGAGGTGGAGATGATCGACAGTACCAGCGCACTGCCGGGCAACCTGGCCTGGGTAGCCGGCTCCGATGCCCCGGAGAAGGCCGCGCTCAACCTGGGCTTCATGGCCCTCACCGATTCCGCCTCCCTGGTGGTGGCCGCGACCCAGGGCTTCGGCCAGCCTTATGGCCTGACCTTGAACCTGCAACGCCAAAGCTCCTGGGCCGGCCTGCGCGACCGTCTGCTGAGCGGCGCGCTCGATGCGGCGCAAAGCCTCTACGGCCTGATCTACGACCTGCAACTGGGCCTGGGCGGCGCCCCGGCCACAGACATGGCCGTGCTCTTGGGCCTATGCCAGAACGGCCAGTCGATCAACCTTTCCGCCCCCTTGATGCGCGACGGCGTGACCTCTGCTGAAGCACTGCAAAGCCATGTGCGCCAGAACGGTGCGCAACTCACCCTCGCCCACACCTTCCCCACGGGCACGCACGCGATGTGGCTCTACTACTGGCTGGCCGCCCACGGCATTCATCCGCTGCAGGACGTGCGCAGCCTGGTGGTGCCGCCAGCGCAGATGGTCGAGCACCTCAGGGCCGGGCGCATCGACGGCTTCTGCGCCGGTGGCCCCTGGGGCGCGCTGGCCGTGGACGAAGGCATGGGTTTCACCCTCGCCACCAGCCAGCAGATCTGGCCCGACCACCCGGAAAAGGTCCTGGGCACCACTCGAGCCTTCGTCGAGCAATACCCCAACACCGCCCGCGCGCTGGTCATGAGCCTGCTCGATGCCAGCCGCTTCATCGAAGCCAGTGAAGACAACCTGCGCAGCGCCGCCCAGTTGATCAGCAGCGAGGACTACATCGACGCCCCGCTCGCCAGCATCGAACCGCGCCTGCTCGGCCGCTACCAGGACGGCCTAGGTCACGCCTGGCAGGACGCACACCCGCTGCGCTTCTTCAACGACGGGCAGGCGAACGTCCCCTGGCTCTCCGACGGACTGTGGTTCATGACCCAGTTCCGCCGCTGGGGCCTGCTGCGCGAGGACGTCGACTACCTCGGCATCGCTCGTCAGGTCCAACAGTTCGCGCTGTACCGCGAAGCCGCCAGCGCCGTCGGTGTCAGCGTGCCGGACAGCGAAATGCGCACCTCTACGCTGATCGATGGCCGCCTCTGGGGCGGTAACGATCCGGCCGGCTATGCCCGCAGCTTCGAGCTGAATGCCCTGGCGGAACGAGGTTGAGCATGCTGCGCGTTCTGCTGATCAACGACACCCCGAAGAAGGTCGGGCGCCTCAAGGCTGCCCTGGTGGAGTGCGGCTTCGAGGTGATCGACGAATCCGGCCTCACGGTCGACCTCGCGCAGCGGGTGGAAGCCCTGCGCCCCGATGTGATCCTCATCGACACCGAATCTCCCGGCCGCGACGTGATGGAGCAGGTGGTGCTGGTCAGCCGCGACCAGCCGCGCCCCATCGTCATGTTCACCGACGAGCACGACCCGCAGGTGATGCGCCAGGCCATCCGCTCCGGGGTCAGTGCCTACATAGTCGAGGGCATCCAGGCCCAGCGCCTGCGGCCGATCCTCGACGTCGCCATGGCCCGTTTCGAGAGCGACCAGGCCCTGCGCGCCCAGCTGCAGGCACGCGAGCAGCAGTTGGCCGAACGCAAGCGAATCGAGCTCGCAAAGGGTCTGCTGATGAAGATGAAAGGCTGCGCCGAGGAAGAGGCCTACACCCTGATGCGCCGCCAGGCCATGGGCCGCCAGCAGAAACTGTCGCAGGTGGCGGAACAGATCATCGCGATGCACGAAATGCTCGGCCACTAACATCAAAGAGACAGGACCGGCCAACTGCCAGCGGCGGCAAGGCGCGATCATTTCGCCAGCCGCCAAGCTGGCCCCTGCCCTCCCGGCAACGTCCTATGCTGCGCCCGCCCGGCTTCAAGGCCGGGCCCCCGGAGCGTCATCGGCAGGGTTCGATGGCGCATCGCAGTGGCCGCCGCCGGCTAGGCACCTCGGCGCCCACCCGACCTCGCCGCACGCGCGGCTCAGCAAGGGCAAGCCCATGATCGACCTCAGCACCTGGAACCTCAGCGTTCCCACCGACCCACGCCCCACCGAAGTCACCACCGAGCAGATCGCCAGGGGCTACCAGAGCCGCTATTTCAAGAGAGACGGCAGCCAGCTGGTGTTCTGGGTGCCCGTCACCGGCTCGCACACCTCCGACAGCGTCTATCCCCGCAGTGAACTACGCGAGACAACCACCGCCGGCGAAGTCGCCAACTGGTACTACAACCAGGGCGACAACGAGCTGCGCGTGACCATGAGCGTCCAGCAGGTGCCATCGAAGAACAAGATCATCATCGGCCAGATCCACAGCCGCTCGCCCTATACCGGTGATGGCGAGCCACTGGTCAAGCTGCAGTACCACTATCTGCCAACCCTGGAGAGCGGGCGCCTCGAAGCCCTGGTGCGCAACCACCCCGACGACAGGGCCAGCATCAATGTCCCGCTGATCGACAACATCGCACTGGATCAGACCTTCAACTACAGCCTGCGCGTCACCTCGGTGGGCAACCTGGCCATTCGCGTGGAAACCTCCGACGGCCGCGCCAACTACTACCGCAAGATCCTCAGCACCACCTGGTCCAAGCAACTGCTCTACTTCAAGGCCGGGGCCTATATCAACGACAACTACGGCAACAGCGGCGAAGGTGCGCGGGTGACCGTCTTCCACCTGAACATGGCACATCGCTGACCAGCCATTCAGTGGCCTGATGAGGCGCGGGAGCGGCGGACTGCGCGTAGAATGCGCGGCACATCCGCACTACCCGCCGCCTTGTCACCGAGATCGCCATGGCCCGCCTGAAACTGGAATTCCCCGAAGAACTGTTCATCTACAGCACCAAGCTCACCGTTCGCGTCACCGACATCAACGGCGCCAACCACCTGGGCAACGACTCGATGATCTCGATGATCTCCGAGGCCCGCGCGCGCTTCCTGTTCGACTACGGCATCCGCGAGACCGGCATCATCGTCACCGACCTCGCCACCACCTACCGCGCCGAAGCCCACGCCCGCGACCAGCTGCTGTTCGAGGTCGGCGTCATGGACTTCAACAAGTACGGCGGCGACATCATCTTCCGCATCACCCGCCCGGCCGACGGCACCCTGGTGGCGATGGCCAAGTCCGGCTTCGTATTCTTCGACTACAAGATCGGCAAGGTCGTGGAGATACCGACGGCATTCCGCGACACCTTTCCCAACGTCAACTGGATCGCCTGACGCTCCAGCAGGGCGCGCGCCATCCATCGGAGCGCCCCACGTTGGATCATTACTGATCCCACCTCACCCGGCATCGCCCTGATCCGCCGCGGTTCTGTCACCTTGGCCCGCACCTTGCTCAGTAAAGGGCGGCGGTAGTCAACGGCGATTACCCAACCTACGACAAAGGCGTCGCATCCACACCCGCAGCTTGCGGTGGGTGGAGCGACGCCTTTTTCGTTTGCCCCGGCGCAGGGGCTCAGCAGGACCTTTCCCGAGCCCGGCGGCTGCCACGAGTGCGCCTGACCGGAGCCCTCAACCGTTGCTGATGAGGTGTTCGATGAACACGAGTTTCTGGAAAGCCGGCCATGCGCCGACCCTCTTCGCCGCCTTCCTGTATTTCGACCTGAGCTTCATGGTCTGGTACGTCCTCGGCCCGCTGGCCGTGCAGATCGCCACCGACCTGCAACTGACCACCCAACAGCGCGCGCTGATGGTCGCCACGCCTATCCTCTCCGGCGCCATCCTGCGCTTCCTGATGGGCCTGCTGGCCGATCGCTGGTCACCCAAGGCCGCGGGCATCCTCGGTCAAGTAATCGTCATCTGCGCGCTGTTCGGCGCCTGGCAGCTGGGCATCCACAGCCTGGAGCAGGCGATGATCCTCGGCGTGCTGCTGGGCATGGCCGGCGCCTCGTTCGCCGTGGCGCTGCCACTGGCCTCGCAGTGGTATCCGCCGCAGCACCAGGGCAAGGCCATGGGCATCGCCGGCGCGGGCAACTCCGGTACCGTGCTCACCGCGCTGTTCGCCCCGGCCATCGCTGCCGCCTTCGGCTGGCAGAACGTCTTCGGCTTCGCGCTGATCCCGCTGCTGGCCACCCTGCTGGTGTTCGCCCTGCTCGCCCGCAACGCTCCGGAGCGGCCGCCGGTCAAGTCCCTGGCGGATTACCTGAAGGCCCTGGGCGACCGTGACAGCTGGTGGTTCATGTTCTTCTACAGCGTGACCTTCGGCGGCTTCCTCGGCCTGGCCAGCACCCTGCCCGGTTACTTCCACGACCAGTACGGCCTCGACCCGGTGACGGCCGGCTACTACACCGCCGCCTGCGTCTTCGCCGGCAGCCTGATGCGCCCGTTGGGCGGTGCCCTGGCCGACCGCATCGGCGGCATCCGCAGCCTGCTGGTGATGTACACCGTCGCCGCGATCTGCATCGCCGCCGTAGGTTTCCACCTGCCCAGCGCGGTGGCCGCGCTCAGCCTCTTCGTGGCCGCCATGCTCAGCCTCGGCGCGGGCAACGGAGCGGTGTTCCAACTGGTGCCGCAACGCTTCCGCCAGACCATCGGCGTGATGACGGGCCTGATCGGCATGGCCGGCGGCATCGGCGGCTTCTGCCTGACGGCCGGCCTGGGTGCGATCAAACAGGCCACCGGTGACTACCAGATCGGCCTCTGGCTGTTTGCCAGCCTCGGCGTACTGGCCTGGTTCGGCCTGCACGCCGTGAAGGCCCGCTGGCGTACCACCTGGGGCAGCGCGGCCGTTACCGCCGCGCGGGTCTGAACGATGCGCCCTTGTAGGAGCGAGCTTGCTCGCGAACCGCTTAACGCCCGAGTCGCCGGGAAATCCGTTCGCGAGGCCGATTTTGTTCCCGACAACATTCGGCATTCCCCACATCCCTGTGGGTCACAAGCTCGCTCCTACAGGTGTCGGCGATGACTTTGCTGATTTCCTTCGCCCAGGCCAGCGCCACCGGCCCGCGCGCCGAGAACCAGGACGCCCTGCGAGTGGTCACCCCGCCCGCCGGGCTGGCCGCCAGCAAGGGGCACCTGTTCGCCATCGCCGACGGCGTCAGCCACTGCGCCGACGGCGGCCTGGCCGCGCGCCTAACGCTGCAGGCGCTGGCCGCCGATTACTACGCGACTCCCGAGACCTGGGCCGTCGCCCAGGCTCTCGACCGCCTGCTGATCTCGCAGAACCGCTGGCTGCAGGCCAACGGCGGCGGCCAGCCGCTGCTCACCACCCTCACTGCGCTGGTCCTGCGCGGCCGGCGATTCACCCTTGCCCACGTCGGCGATTGCCGCCTGTACCGCTGGCACGCAGGCGTTCTGGATTGCCTGACCCAGGATCATGTCTGGGAACAGCCCGGCATGCAGCACGTGCTCAAGCGCGCGCTGGGCCTCGACCAGCACCTGGTGGTGGACTACTGCGACGGCGAACTGGAAGCCGGGCAATGCTTCCTGCTGGTCAGCGACGGCATCTGGGCCGCCCTGGGTGACAGGGTCATCCAGCGCCTGCTGGAGGACGCACAGAGCCTGCAAGCCTGCGTCGACGCACTGGTCAGCGCCGCCCACCTGGCCGGCAGCCAGGACAACGCCAGCGCCCTGCTGCTGCAGGTAGACGAACTGCCGCCCGCGAGCCTCGGCGACGCCCTTGCCCAACTCGTCCACTGGCCCGCAGCGCCAGCACTGAGGGACGAACAGGAGTTCGAGGGCTGGCAGGTCGAAGGCAAGCTGGCCCAGTCCCGCCAGTCGCTGATCTACCGCGTGCGCGACCGGCAGAATCGTCCCTGGCTGCTCAAAACCTTGCCGCCAGCACTGCGCGATTCTCCGGAAGCCGCCCAGTCGCTGCTGCTGGAGGAATGGTTCCTGCGTCGCGTGCAAGGCCGCTACTTCCCCGAACTGCACAGCCTGCCGCAGCGCCAGCACCTCTATTACGTGATGCGTGAGTACCCGGGGCAGACGCTGGACGAGCAGCTGAAACTCAACGGCCCGCTGAACCTGCCCGACTGGCTCGACCTCGCCCAGCGCCTGCTACGTGGCCTGGGCCAACTGCACAGGCGCAACATCCTGCACCGCGACATCAAGCCGGAAAACCTGCATTGGGCCGACGACGGCGAACTGCGCCTGCTGGACTTTGGCCTCGCCTACTGCCCCGGATTGTCACAGGAAGACCCGCACGACCTGCCCGGCACCCCGAGCTACCTGGCGCCGGAATCCTTCCAGGGCGCGCCGCCGGATGCGCGCCAGGACCTCTACGCCGCCGGTGTCACGCTGTATCGACTGCTCTGCGGCCAATACCCCTATGGCGAGATTGAAGCCTTCCAGCATCCTCGTTTCGGCACGCCCGCACCGGCCAGCCGCTATCGCCCGGACGTACCGGCCTGGCTCGACGACTGGCTGGCAAAGCTGATCGCCGCCCAGCCGCAACAGCGCTTTGAAACCGCCGAGGAATGCCTGCTCGCCCTGGAGCAAGGCGAACGGCAGGCACCGGCGCGCCCGCGCCCCCTGCTGGAGCGCGAGCCGCTGAGGGTCTGGCGCGGCGTTGCCCTCACCTCACTGGCGATCAACCTGGGGCTGCTGCTCTGGTTGTTGCACCAGGGCTGAGGGCGCACCAGTTCGGCCCAGAACGCATCACCGCAGTGCAGCAAAAACGACGATTCGCCGGGCGATCTACCTGGAAGCCCCGGAAACCGGAGATCGAGCAAGTTGGCACAGCCCCTGCAATAACCGTTTCAACAATCTACAAAAGCGCGTCCCTCAACGAAGAGGCTCGCACTTCCCGATCGAACGGGACTTGGACAAAGGCGTCCTCGCTGGGTAACCGGCGGGACGCCTTTTTTGTTTTCCGTGATTTTTCCGTGACGCGGAGCCCTGACATGAAAAAGCTCAAGCTCGTACTGATCGGCAACGGCATGGCCGGCGTACGCACCCTCGAAGAACTGCTGAAGATCGCGCCCGACCTCTACGACATCACCGTGTTCGGCGCCGAGCCCCACCCCAACTACAACCGCATCTTGCTCTCCCCCGTGCTGGCCGGCGAGCAGGCCTTCGAGGACATCGTCCTCAACGACCTCAACTGGTACAGCGAGAACGGCATCCGCCTGCTGCTCAACCGCAAGGTCACCCGCATCGACCGCCATCGCCGCAAGGTGTACGCCGAAGATGGCACCGAGGCCGAGTACGACCGCCTGCTGATCGCCACCGGCTCCAACCCCTTCATCCTGCCGGTGCCGGGCAGCCGCCTGCAGGGCGTGATCGGCTACCGCGACATCGCCGACACCCAGACCATGATCGACACTGCCGGCACCCACAGCCACGCGGTGGTCATCGGCGGCGGCCTGCTCGGCCTGGAGGCGGCCAACGGCCTCAAGCAGCGCGGCATGGACGTCACCGTGGTGCACCTCTCCGACTGGCTGCTGGAGCGCCAGCTGGACCGCACCGCCGGCAAGCTGCTGCAGGAAGCGCTGGAGTCGCGCGGCATCCACTTCCGCCTGAACACCCATACCGAAGAGCTGATCGATGACGGCAGCGGCCGCGTCTGCGCTATCCGCTTCAAGGACGGCGAAGTGATCGCCGCCGACCTGGTAGTCATGGCCGCTGGCATCCGCCCCAACACCGAGCTGGCAGAAAAAACCGGGCTGCCCTGCAACCGCGGCATCCTGGTCAACGACACCCTGCAGACCTATGACCCGCGCATCTACGCCCTGGGCGAATGCGCCAGCCACCGCGGCATCGCCTACGGCCTGGTGGCGCCGCTGTTCGAGCAGGCCAAGGTCTGCGCCAACCACCTGGCCATGCTCGGCTTCGCCCGCTACCAGGGTTCGGTGACCTCCACCAAGCTCAAGGTCACCGGCATCGACCTGTTCTCCGCCGGCCAGTTCATGGGCGGCGAAGGCACCGAGACCATCACCCTCTCCGACCCTATCGGCGGCGTGTACAAGAAGCTGGTGATCAAGGACGACGTGCTGGTCGGCGCCTGCCTGTACGGCGACACCGCTGACGGTGGCTGGTACTTCCGGCAGATCCGCGAGAACCACAACGTCGCACAGATCCGCGACCACCTTATGTTCGGCGAGAGCAGCCTCGGCGACGTCGGCCACCAGGGCCAGAACAGCGCGGCAAACATGCCCGACACCGCCGAAGTCTGCGGCTGCAACGGCGTGTGCAAGGGCACCATCGTCAAGGCGATCCAGGAGAACGGCCTGTTCAGCGTCGACGAGGTGAAGAAGCACACCAAGGCCGCCAGTTCCTGCGGTTCCTGTGCGGGGCTGGTGGAGCAGATCCTGATCAGCACCGTGGGCGGCGCGGCGGACGTGAAGCCCAAGAGCGAGAAAGCCATCTGCGGCTGCAGCGACCTTAACCACGGCCAGGTGCGCCAGGCGATCCGCGAGCATCACCTGATCACCCTGGGCAGCGCCATGCGCTTCATGGACTGGCGCACCCCGGACGGCTGCGCCACCTGCCGTCCGGCACTCAACTACTACCTGATCTCCACCTGGCCGGGCGAGGCCAAGGACGATCCGCAGTCGCGCCTGATCAACGAGCGCGCCCACGCCAACATCCAGAAGGACGGCACCTATTCAGTCGTTCCGCGCATGTGGGGCGGCGTTACCAACGCCGCCGAGCTGCGCCGTATTGCCGACGTCGCCGACAAGTACCAGGTGCCCATGGTCAAGGTCACCGGCGGCCAGCGCATCGACCTGCTGGGCGTGAAGAAGGACGACCTCCCGGCCATCTGGAAGGAGCTGGACATGCCCTCCGGCCACGCCTACGGCAAATCCATCCGCACCGTGAAGACCTGCGTGGGCAGCGAGTTCTGCCGCTTCGGCACGCAGAATTCGACCCAGCTGGGCATCGATCTCGAGCACGACCTGTTCAACATGTGGTCGCCGCACAAGGTCAAGCTGGCGGTCTCCGGCTGCCCCCGCAACTGCGCCGAGGCCGGTATCAAGGACATCGGCATCATCGGCGTGGACTCGGGCTGGGAGCTGTACATCGGCGGCAACGGCGGGATCAAGACCGAGGTGGCGGAGTTCTTCGTCAAGCTCACGACCGCTGACGAAGTCCGCGAGTACAGCGGCGCCTTCCTGCAGCTCTACCGCGAGGAAGCCTTCTACCTCGAGCGCACCGTGCACTACCTGCAACGGGTCGGCATGCAGCGCATCAGGAAGGCCGTGCTCGACGACGCGGAGAACCGCCAGGCGCTCAATGCGCGGCTGCAATTCTCCCTGTCACTGGAACAGGACCCATGGCAGGAGCGCATCGCCCAGCAACCGCTGAAGAAGGAATTCGAACGGATTCCGCTCAAGCAGCTGGAACCCGCCTGAGTGCCCGCCGGGCCCCACCATCGGGGCCCTTACTACCGATTGCCGGAGACACCCCATGAACTGGTTCGACATCTGCGCCCTGGACGACATCAACCCGCTGGGCTCGCGCGTCATCGCCGGCCCCCAGGGCGACATCGCGATCTTCCGCACCTCTGACGACGAAGTCTTCGCCCTTGATGACCGCTGCCCGCACAAGGGCGGCCCGTTGTCCCAGGGCCTGATCTACGGCAAGCGCGTGGCCTGCCCCCTGCACAACTGGCAGATCGAGTTGGAAAGCGGTGAAGCCGTGGCTCCCGACCAGGGCTGCGCCCATCGCCACGAGGCGAAGGTCGAGGATGGCCGCGTGCTGCTAGCCCTGCGCGGCGACCTCGCCCACTGCGCGTGATTTCCCGTGCTTCTGATTCAGAGCGAGGCTGCGCCATGATCAACAACCGTCGCACCACCGCATCTACCTGCTGTTACTGCGGCGTAGGCTGCGGCGTACTGATCGAACACGACGACGAGCGCATCCTCGGCGTGCAGGGCGACCCGCAGCATCCAGCCAACTTCGGCCGCCTGTGCAGCAAAGGCTCGACCCTGCACCTCACGGGCGATGAAGATGCCCGCGCGCAGTTCCCCGAGCTGCGCCTGGGCAAGGGCCTGGCTCGTAGCCGAACAGACTGGGATACGGCGCTGGAGCATGCCGCTGGCGTCTTCGCCGAAACCATCCGCGAGTACGGGCCGGAGAGCGTGGCCTTCTATGTGTCCGGCCAGTTGCTCACCGAGGACTACTACGCCTTCAACAAGCTGGCTCGCGCGCTGGTCGGCACCAACAACATCGACAGCAATTCGCGCCTGTGCATGTCCTCGGCGGTGGTCGGCTACAAGCGCAGCCTGGGCGCAGACGCCCCGCCCTGCAGCTACGCGGACATCGAGCTGGCCGACTGCGTAATGATCGCCGGCAGCAACATGGCCTACGCCCACCCCGTGCTATTCCGCCGCCTGGAAGAGGCCCGCGCGCGACGCCCTGAGATGAAGCTGATCGTCATCGACCCGCGCGTCACCGACACCGCCGAGCAGGCCGACCTCCACCTGGCCATCCTGCCCGGCACCGACGTCGCGCTGTTCCACGGCATCCTGCACATCCTGCTCTGGGAAGGCTGGATCGACCGCAATTTCATCGACGCCCACACCGAAGGCCTGGAGGAGCTGAAAGCCCTGGTGCGCGACTACGGCCCGCTGGCCGTGGCGGAAATCTGCGGCATCAGCGTCGACGACCTGCAACGCGCCGCTCAGTGGATCGGCCAGGCACCATCCTTCCTGTCGCTCTGGTGCATGGGCCTCAACCAGTCCAGCGCCGGCAGCGCGAAGAACAGCGCCCTGATCAACCTGCACCTGGCTACCGGGCAGATCGGCCGCCCCGGCGCCGGCCCCTTCTCCCTCACCGGCCAGCCCAACGCCATGGGTGGCCGCGAGACCGGCAGCCTGTCCAACCTGCTGCCCGGCCACCGTGACGCCGCGAATGCCGAGCACCGAGCGGAAGTCGCCGCTTACTGGGGAGTCGAAAAGCTCCCGGAAAGTCCCGGCCTGAGCGCCATCGAACTCTTCGATGCGGTCCGTGACGGCCGCATCAAGGCCCTGTGGATCGCCTGCACCAACCCGGCCCAATCACTGCCGGACCAGACCCGCGTGCGCGAAGCCCTGGCCGCCTGCCCATTCGTCATCGTCCAGGAAGCCTTCACCACCAGCGAGACCTGCCAGTACGCAGACTTGCTGCTGCCGGCCGCCAGTTGGGGCGAGAAGGAAGGCACGGTGACCAACTCCGAGCGCCGCATCAGCCACGTGCGCCCGGCTGTTCCGGCCATTGGCGAGGCGCGGGCGGACTGGAATATCGTCTGCGATTTCGCCCGGCGCCTGGAGCAACACCTGCGTCCCGGCGAGCCCAGCCTGTTCGATTTCACATCACCGTCCGCGCTGTTCGACGAATACAAGCTGCTGACCCGTGGGCGCGACCTTGACCTCTCCGGCATCGACTACGCGCTGCTGGACACCCATGGTCCGCAGCAGTGGCCCCTCCGCCCCGGTACGCTACGCGGTACCGAGCGCCTGTATGGCGAAGGACAGTTCCCCACTGCCAATGGCCGCGCCAGGCTGATCGCCGAGCCCTATCGCGCACCGAAGGAAAAGCGCGATGCGCGCTATCCGCTGATCCTCAACACCGGCCGCTTGCGCGATCAATGGCACGGCATGACCCGCACCGGCACAGCGCCGCAACTGTTCGGCCACGTCGAAGAAGCCGTGCTCGGCCTGCACCCGGACGAACTGCGCCGCCGGCGCATCAGCGACGGCCAACTGGTCCGTCTGCACAGCCGCCGCGGTGAACTGGTGCTGCCAGTGCAGGCAGACGAGCGTTTGCGCCCCGGCCAGGCCTTCCTGCCTATGCACTGGGGCGACCGCTATCTCAAGGGGCTCGGCATCAACGTCCTGACCCTGCCTGCCGTGGACCCACTATCACGCCAACCCGAACTGAAGCACGCCACGGTCGAGGTCAGTCGCGTCGAATTGCCCTGGCAGTTCTTCGCCTTGGTGGAAGGCGAGGTGCAGAAGCGCTTCGATGCCTTGCGCGCTCTGTTCGAAGAACTGCGCTACGCCAGCTTCAGCCCCACCGGCCGCGAGAGACCGGCACTGGTGATCCGCGCTGCGCACGTCGAGGCGCCCAGCGCGGAGTGGTTGGCCCGCATCGATGCTCTGCTCGGTCTGGCCGATGGCCCGGTGATGGCGTATGACGACCCACGCCGCACCGTCGGCAAACGCGTGCGTATCGAACAATCACGAATTGTCTCGCTGCGCCTGGCCGGCGAAACCGCCGCTCGCGCCTGGCTGCGCGAACTCTGGAAGGAAGGCCGCGCCGACCAGGAACTGCGCCGCTGGCTGCTCGCCCCGCTCAGCGTCGCCCCCGGCAAAGCCGGCGCGGCGGCGGACAAGACATTGTGCAACTGCCTGAACGTCAGCCAGAGCCGCATACAAGCCGGCATCGACAAGGGCCTGGACCTGGAAGGCCTCAAATGCGAACTCAAGTGCGGGACTGCCTGCGGTTCCTGCGTACCGGAAATCAAGCGTCTGCTGGCCCGCAAGCCGCTCGCAGCAAGCGCCTGAACCATGCCGCGAAGACGGCAGCCTGAGGAGAACGACATGAGTGGAAAAGTCTGGCTGATCGGCGCCGGTCCGGGTGACCCCGAGTTGCTGACCCTGAAAGCCGTGCGCGCCATGGCTCAAGCCGAAATAGTACTGATCGACGATCTGGTGAATCCGGCGGTATTGGAACACTGCCCGTCGGCCCGGGTGATTGCCGTCGGCAAACGCGGCGGCTGCCGCTCTACACCGCAGGACTTCATCCAACGCCTGATGCTGCGCTACGCAAGCCAGGGGCGCCGCGTGGCGCGCCTGAAAGGCGGCGACCCGTGCATCTTCGGCCGTGGTGGCGAAGAGGCAGACTGGCTCAAGGCACGGGGAATCGAGTGCGAGCTGGTCAACGGCATCACCGCAGGACTGGCAGCCGCTACCCAATGCGGCATTTCCGTGACCCTGCGCGGCGTCAGCCGTGGAGTGACCCTGGTAACCGCCCACACTCAGGACGATAGCCCGTTGGATTGGCGAGCCCTGGCGGAAGGCAGGACAACCCTGGTGGTGTACATGGGCGTGGCGAAACTGGCTGAAATCCGCGACGGGCTGCTCGAAGGCGGCATGGCTGCCTGCACGCCGGTGGCGATGATCGAGAACGCTTCCCTGCCCGCCCATCGCGAATATCGCAGCCAGTTGGGCGACATGCTGGAAGACGCCCAGCACTTCGCCCTGAAGAGTCCGGCAATCCTGGTGGTCGGCGAAGTCGCAGCTGCTGCGCAGCAGGCAATACTGGCCTGTAGCGCCTGAGCCTTACTTTCCTGCAGGCAAAGAAAAACCCGGCCTAGGCCGGGTTTTTCTCAGGAGCTCGGACCGATTACTGCTTGGCCTGGGCTTCTACTTCGGCTTCTACGCGGCGGTTAACAGCGCGGCCTTCGGCAGTTGCGTTGTCAGCAACCGGACGGGACTCACCGTAACCAACAGCGTTTACGCGGCCGCCTTCAACACCGTACTCGTTTACCAGTACGTCACGAACGGCGTTAGCACGACGCTCGGACAGTTTCTGGTTGTAGGCGTCGGTGCCGACGGAGTCGGTGTGGCCTTCAACGGTGGTGGAGGTGGACGGGTACTGCTTCATGAAGTCAGCCAGGTTTTTGATGTCAGCGTAGCTGTTCTCTTTAACCTTGGACTTGTCGAAGTCGAACTTCACGTCCAGCTGAACGCGAACGACTTCAGCCACAGCCGGGCAGCCGTTGGCGTCAACGGTGACGTTGGCCGGGGTATTCGGGCACTTGTCGACGTTGTCGCAGACGCCGTCGTTGTCGGAGTCGGAGCAGACTTCAGCAACCGGCTCGGGAGCCGGGGCCGGCTTGGCGCCGCCACCGAAGTTCATACCAACGCCCAGGCCTGCCATCCACTCGCCCTGGTGACCGTTGTCACGCTTCTCCAGGCCGTACTGACCGTCGAGGCTGGCTTTGGCGTAGAAGTTCTCGGTGAAGTAGTACTTCAGACCGGTACCGACCATGGCCATGGTCAGGTTCTGACGGCCACCGTTGTCGGAGTTGATGTTGGTCAGGCTCTGGTGGCCAACGCCGGCGGAAACGTACGGACGCAGGTTGCCAGCACCCGGAGTGCCGAAGTGGTAGATGGCGTCCAGAGTGCTCAGGTTGCCATGGACCTTCTTGTTGCCGGTCTCGTAGGTGCCACGTACGTCGTGGTACTCACCGTAGGACAGAGCCAGCTCGACGTCGTCGGTCAGGAAGTAGCCGACCGAGCCGCCGTACAGGTCGGCGTTCTTCATGTTGCGGGTGCTGTCGGTGAAGTAGCGCTTGCCGAAGGCTTCGACTTCGACGGCGCCCTGGCCTTGAGCGAACGCGTTGACAGCGGCGGTGGCGATCAGCGAGCCAACTACGACGCCTAAGGTGTTCTTCAGTTTCATCCGTTAAATCCCCATCTTGGTGGTCAATAAGTTGTCCAACCATAGGCCGTACAACTTGGGTGGCAAGTTTATCAGAATTTCCCAAACAGAGAGACAATATTTCCCCGACTAAGATTCCGTCACATTGGAAAACTTTTCTCTCATTCGATCGAGTGCACGCTTGTAGCGCATTTTCGTGGCGCTAAGCCCCATGTGCATGATATCGGCGATCTCCTGGAACTCCAGTTCAGCTACAAATCGAAGGACTAGGATTTCCCGATCAATGGGATTGACATGAACTAGCCAGCGGTCTAGCCCACCCCGTTCTTCGACTTTCGGAGACTTCTC
Source organism: Pseudomonas sp. AU11447 (assembly GCF_001672555.2). NCBI lineage: Bacteria > Pseudomonadati > Pseudomonadota > Gammaproteobacteria > Pseudomonadales > Pseudomonadaceae > Pseudomonas > Pseudomonas sp. AU11447. The sequence goes on from NZ_LZDG02000046.1 coordinate 44,518, forward strand.
TTCAGATGCCTCCTCGACTGGATCCAGACTCAGCGCATCGAGCAATCTGCGTTTGCGCCGCTCCTTCCGATACTGGGTTATGCACTCGTTGTAAGTGATGCTGTACAGCCAGGTCTTGAACTTCGATTTGCCCTCGAAGTTCTTCAGACCATACAACACCTTGAGCATGACCTCTTGACACACATCATCGGCGTCCCGGTCGTTGCCCAGGTAGCGCGCACAGACGTTGAACAGCGTGCGCTGGTAGCGGCGCATCAGCTCTTCATAGGCCCGTGTCACGTGGTAAAGCTCCTCGTGAGAACGCTCCACCAGCTCCTCATCGGTGAGCTGGCGCGGGTCATAGCGCAAGGACAATGATTGCGGCTTGTTCAAGTCGGGTCGGGCCAGGTCAAGTCAGCGTCCGGCGCGGCTTTCGGTAAGCCGGACCGGCAATCGGTCATCATCTTCAGCGACTGGTCACACGCTGATCGAGCAGGATGCGGTTGGCGATCGACACCAGCTCACCCTCGTCTGTCAGCAGGATAGTCTTGATGGTACCAATTTCCTCGATGATGCCTTCGACATCCGCCACTTTCACCTGTTGTCCGACCTGATACAGCTCCCGCACGTAGATCCCCGCGATAATCTGCCCCGCCACTTCGCGACTGCCCAGGCCCAGCGCCAGCGCAGCGGCCAGACCGATGGTGATCAGCACGATGGCGATGATGTAGTTCAGCAGGTCGGTCTTCACCTCGAGCTGGCCGATGGCGACCGAGATGCTGATGATGATGACCAGCCACTGAGCGACACGACCCAAGCCGTTGGAATATTCGAGGCCGACGCCATCGGCAGCGCCACGCACAAGGCTGTTGGCCAGTTGAGCGAGCAGGATGCCGACGATCAGCACCAGTGCTGCGCCGAACACCTTGGGCAGGTACAGCGCGAGCATGTCCAGGGTCGCCGAGACACGCTGAAGGCCCAGGGACTCCGCGGCGGAGACGAGAAACACCAGCAGCACGAACCAGTAGATGATCTTGCCGATCAGGGTCGAAACCGGCACCTGGATCCCGGCGCGCGACAGCAGCTTGGTCAGGCCGGTACCCGCCATCAGGCGGTCGAGGCCGAGCTTGGCGAGCAACTTGGAAAGCAGCGCGTCCAGCAGCTTGGCGACGACGAAGCCGAGCAGCACGATTACCAGGGCGGCGAGGAGGTTCGGGATGAACCCGGCCAGCTTGCCCCACAGGGTGTTCATCGCGGTGAGCAGGCTTTGCGTCCAGATGTCGAATTGCATGTTCAGTCGGCCTTGTCAGCGGAAGGGGCGGAATTCTGCGCGTGGCGCGAGACGGGTGCAAGGTGTGCGGCGCCACGGCTCACGCCGATGGAAAGGGCCTGGAACCAGTGCCCAATCAGGCTGAACAGATCGCCCGCGCCCACCTGGCGGTTGGCGGTCTTGAGCACGCGGTCCAGGCGCGAGTTGTCACCCGGCTGTTCCGGGGGCATTCGCAGCAGATCGCGCAAGGATTCTTCAAATGGGTCGTGCATACGCACCTCGCCTGTGTGAGGTACTTGACGCCCCCACCACCTCGAAAGTCACACCTAGAGCCAACGCAGGCGGCGGAAGATCCACCATTGGAATGTCGCCAGACCACCGATCAACAGGCAGGCAGCGACGAACCCATAAGGCGCATCCGCACCCGGAATGCCACCGACGTTGATGCCCAGGAGCCCGGTCACAAAGCTCATGGGCAGGAAAAAGCCGGTGATGATACCAAGCAGGTACATGGTGCGGTTCATTCGCTCGGTAATTCGACGATGTTCGGCTTCCTGGATCAGGCTGATGCGCTCTCGGACAAGCTCCAATTCTTCCAGGTTGCGGGTCAGGCGGTTGTATAGCTCGTTCCAGTAGTCGGCGTCGTCGGCCACCGTCCAGGACAGCTTGAACTTGACCATCTGCGAGTAGATCTCCCGCTGGGGCGCCAGATATCGCCGCAGGCCTGCGGCACGTCGACGCAGGGTGCGCAACTGATGCTGGTCGGGAATGCTGCGCTCGTCCTCCTCGATGGCTTCTTCCATGGCGTCAAGCTGATCGGCCAGGCCGCCGATCAGGGTGTCCACGCGATCGGTGAGGTAATGGGCCAGGTAGAGAACGACTTCCGACGCGGTCTTGGGGCCACGCCCCGCATCCAGGTCGGTGCGCAGGTCAGCCACGGCCTTGAGCGGACGCAAGCGCAGGGAAATCACGCGTTGCGACTCGGCATAGACCCGCAGCGAGACCATGTCCTCCGGAACTGCACCGGGATTCAGGTTCACCCCGCGCAGGAACAGCAGCAGGCGCTCGCCGCCCAGGTCCACCAGGCGCGGGCGTGTCGCCTCCTCCAGCAGCAGGTCGCAGGCAAACTCGTTAAGCCCGCTGGACTCGCGCAACCAGGCCTGAGCTTCGGGCACACCGCGATCCCAGTGCACCCAGAGGCTTTCCTCGGGCTTGAGGTCCAGCAGCGGCAATTCGCTACGGGTGATCCGCCGACCGCCACCATGGCCATCCAGCACGAAGCCGTCGATCAACCCGCGTTCCGTGCCGCTTTCGTACTGCTGCATGCCCTCTCCCCTCGCTCCAGATCGTGTGAACGCAGCCCCATGAAAAATGCCGGAAGCTTCCGCTCCCGGCATTGACTCGAAACCTTGTGGGAAGGTTCGAATTATTCCGGCATTTTCAACGCTTTAGGCGAAACGATGATGCCGTTGTTGTCGGCATAGATGAACTCGCCCGGGCGGAAGGTGATGCCGCCGAAGGTCACGGCGACGTTCAGGTCGCCGATGCCGCGCTTGTCGGTCTTCATCGGGTGGCTGGCCAGGGCCTGCACGCCCAGGTCGGTCTGCGCGATCACGTCGACGTCACGGATGCAGCCGTACACCACGATGCCTTCCCAGCCGCTCTTGGCGGCTTTCTCGGCGAGCATGTCGCCCAGCAGCGCGCGACGCAGCGAGCCGCCGCCATCCACCACCAGCACCTTGCCCTTGCCATCCTTCTCGACCTGCTCCTTGACCAGCGAGTTGTCCTCGAAGCACTTGATGGTGACGATCTCGCCACCGAAGGAGTCCCGCCCGCCGAAGTTGCTGAACATCGGCTCGACGACCTGGACCAGCTCCGGGTAGGCATCGCACAGATCGGGGGTGACGTAATGCATGGAGACGCTCCTCTTGATGAAATCCGGCAGGGTTTCAGGCCTGGATGTGACTGAAAGCCGCAATGGCGTCACAGTCTACTCCCTGCCACGCCAAGCTCAAGCCTGCGCCAGAGCGCCCTGCCCCGCTGGCAGGCAACCGTGTTCCAGCCAATGCTGCAGCTGTGGCCAGACTTCGCGCTGGGCGCCTTTGCTGATCAGCATGTCAACGTGGCCGAAATCCTCGGAGAAGCCTTGACGACGCCCCAAGTGCAGATATTCACGCACCTCGGAGCCAAACTGCTCCAGTAGCTTGCGGCAGGCCCAGGCAGGGTCCTGGATATCGCCATCGGAGCCGATCGCCAGGACGGGCACGGAGACTTTCTGCAGCCCGGCCCACCAGTCGTTACCCCTCTCACCGAAACAGCCGAACAGGCTGTACCAGTGCATGGCCTCCAGCGCCAGGCCCAGCGGCTCGTCCTCCGGACCACGCTTGAGCCGGGCCCCGGACAGGCCACCCATGCGCTTGAGCAGGAACCGCCCGCCCCATGCCACTGGCGGCAACTTCAACGGCCAGTAAGTACGGCTGACCTGGCTGCCGCAAAGCGCCGCACTGGCCGCTTGCTGATCATCCAGGTAGCCGCCACCCAGGGCGGCGGCGAGGGTCACGCCGCCCAGGGAGTGGCCGAGCCAATGCGGCACCTGGCCACTCTGCTCGACCACGAAATTGGCGATGGCCGGCAGGTCGAAGCGCGCGTAGTCGGCGACCCGGTTACGGTCGTAGTCCTCGTTGCGCGGCGACAGGCCGTGGCCACGCATTTCCGCGATCCACACGTCGAAGCCGGCACGCGCCAGGTGGGCGCCCAGGCCAATGCCCTTGGGTGAGTACCAGAAGCGGCGATTGGAAAAGCTGCCGTGCAGCAGGATCACCGGCACACCCCGGCGCCCGTCGGGGCGCCCCAGGCGGGTGACGGCCAGCTCGACGCTGGAGTCCGGGCTGTTGTTGGGCTTGAGGCGGTAGACGTCCTCGGTGAGGTCGCCCCGCAATTCGGCGCTCACGAGCGCGACGGGAAATAGTTGACTGCTGCTTTGCATGGAATCGCTTGCACAAAAAAGGGCGGGTGAAATCACCCGCCCTTCTCAGGATGGTAAGGGAGACGTCAGGACTGGCCTTCGGCGAGGAAGAACCAGGTATCGAGGACTGAGTCGGGGTTCAGCGACACGCTCTCGATGCCCTGCTCCATCAGCCACTTGGCGAGGTCCGGGTGGTCCGACGGGCCCTGGCCGCAAATGCCGATGTACTTGCCGGCACGGTTGCACGCCTGGATGGCGTTGGACAGCAGCTTCTTCACGGCCGGGTTACGCTCGTCGAACAGGTGCGCAACGATGCCCGAGTCACGGTCCAGGCCCAGGGTCAGCTGGGTCAGGTCGTTGGAGCCGATGGAGAAGCCGTCGAAGAACTCGAGGAACTCGTCGGCCAGCAGGGCGTTGGACGGCAGCTCGCACATCATGATGACGCGCAGGCCGTTCTCGCCACGCTTGAGACCATTGGTGGCCAGCAGATCGACGACCTGGGAGGCTTCGCCCAGTGTGCGGACGAACGGCACCATCAGCTCGACGTTGGTCAGGCCCATCTCGTTGCGGACCTTCTTCATCGCACGGCATTCGAGCTCGAAGCAGTCACGGAAGGATTCGCTGATGTAGCGCGAGGCGCCACGGAAGCCGAGCATCGGGTTCTCTTCTTCCGGCTCGTAGAGCTTGCCGCCGATCAGGTTGGCGTATTCGTTGGACTTGAAGTCCGACAGACGCACGATGACTTTCTTCGGCCAGAAGGCAGCGGCCAGGGTGCTGACACCCTCGACCAGCTTCTCGACGTAGAAGCCGACCGGATCGTCGTAACCGGCGATGCGCTTCTCGACGCTTTCCTTGATGTCCGCCGGCAGGCTGGCGAAGTTCAGCAGCGCCTTGGGGTGCACGCCGATCATGCGGTTGATGATGAATTCCAGGCGGGCCAGGCCCACGCCCTCGTTCGGCAGCTGGGCGAAGTCGAAGGCGCGATCGGGGTTGCCGACGTTCATCATGATCTTGAACGGCAGGTCGGGCATGGCATCGACCGAGTTCTGACGAACGTCGAAGCCCAGCTCGCCCTCGTAGATCAGGCCGGTATCGCCTTCCGCGCAGGACACGGTCACACGCTGGCCATCCTTCAGCGCCTGGGTGGCGTTCCCGCAGCCGACGACGGCCGGGATACCCAGTTCGCGGGCGATGATCGCAGCATGGCAGGTACGGCCGCCACGGTTGGTGACAATGGCGCTGGCGCGCTTCATCACGGGTTCCCAGTCCGGGTCGGTCATGTCGGAGACCAGCACGTCGCCCGGCTGGACCTTGTCCATTTCCGAAACATCGTGGATCACCTTCACCGGACCGGCGCCGATGCGCTGGCCGATGGCGCGGCCTTCGACCAGGACCTTGCCTTTTTCCTTGAGCAGGTAGCGTTCCATCACGTTGGCGCTGGAACGGCTCTTCACGGTTTCCGGACGGGCCTGCACGATGTACAGCTTGCCGTCGTCACCGTCCTTGGCCCACTCGATGTCCATCGGACGCTCGTAGTGCTTCTCGATGATCAGGGCCTGCTTGGCCAGTTCGGTCACTTCGGCGTCGGACAGGGCGAAGCGGGCGCGATCGGCCTTCTCCACATCGACCACCTTGACCGATTTACCGGCCTTGGCTTCGTCGCCGTAGATCATCTTGATGGCCTTGCTGCCCAGGTTGCGGCGCAGGATGGCCGGGCGGCCGGCTTCCAGGGTCGGCTTGTGTACGTAGAACTCGTCGGGGTTCACCGCGCCTTGCACCACGGTCTCGCCGAGGCCGTAGGCACCAGTGATGAACACCACGTCACGGAAACCGGATTCGGTATCCAGGGTGAACATCACCCCGGCGGTGCCGGTTTCCGAACGAACCATGCGCTGCACGCCGGCGGACAGGGCGACCAGCTTGTGGTCGAAGCCCTGGTGCACACGGTAGGCGATGGCACGGTCGTTGAAGAGGGAGGCGAAGACTTCCTTGGCCGCGCGGATCACGTTGTCCACGCCGCGGATGTTCAGGAAGGTTTCCTGCTGGCCGGCGAAGGACGCATCCGGCAGGTCTTCGGCGGTGGCGGAGGAACGCACGGCCACGGCCATGTTGTCGTTGCTGCCGGCCATCTCGGCAAAGGCCTTGCGGATCTCGGCATCGAGGCGCTCGGGGAACTCGGCGTCCATCACCCACTGGCGGATCTGCGCGCCGGTCTTGGCCAGGGCGTTGACGTCGTCCACGTCCAGGGCGTCGAGCGCCGCATGGATGCGATCGTTCAGGCCGCTCTGGTCGAGGAAGTCACGGTAGGCCTGGGCGGTAGTGGCAAAGCCACCCGGTACGGAAACGCCGGCACCGGCGAGGTTGCTGATCATTTCGCCCAGGGATGCGTTCTTGCCCCCCACATGTTCGACATCGTGGACGCCGAGCTTATCGAGGGAAACTACGTACTCTACCAAGGTGATCTCTCCACTAAGTGTTGGAAAAGGTCATACGAGTCGGAGCGGCCCCACCCTTCTGGCCGGAGCCGGAAAAATGGGTGAGAATGCCCCGGCAAAGGGCCTTGCAAACGTGGGGCCTATCATAACCAGGATTCGATCCTACCTAATAAGGCCCGCAGCGCACATGAAACGAACTGCATTCTTCATTTCCGACGGCACCGGCATCACTGCCGAAACCCTCGGCCAGAGCCTTCTGGCGCAGTTCGAGAACATCAACTTCACCAAACTGACGCGACCTTACATCGATACCGAAGAAAAAGCGCGCGTCATGGTACAGCAAATCAACCGGGCTGCGGAGGCGGACGGGGCAAGACCGATCATCTTCGATACCATCGTCAATCGTGAGATCCGTTCGGTCCTTGCGCAATCCAACGGTTTCATGATTGACATCTTCTCGACCTTTTTGTCCCCGCTCGAGCAAGAATTATCCTCAGACTCGTCGTATTCCGTCGGAAAATCCCACAGCATCGGCCATAACCCGCACTACATGGAGCGGATCGATGCGGTGAACTTCGCCCTCGACAACGACGACGGCGCCCGCACCCACTACTACGACAAGGCCGACCTGATCCTGGTCGGCGTCTCGCGCTGCGGCAAGACGCCCACCTGCCTCTATATGGCCCTGCAATACGGCATCCGTGCGGCCAACTACCCGCTGACCGAAGAGGACATGGAGCGCCTGCAACTACCCAATGCGCTCAAACCCTACAAGCACAAGCTGTTCGGCCTGACCATCGACCCGGACCGGCTCACCGCCATCCGCCACGAACGCAAGCCCAACAGCCGCTACGCCAGCTTCGCCCAATGCGAGTTCGAAGTCCGCGAGGTGGAGAACCTGTTCCGTCGCGAAAACATCGCCTACATCAATTCCACGCACTTCTCGGTGGAGGAAATCTCCGCGAAGATCCTGGTGGAAAAAGGCGTCGAGCGTCGCCTGAAGTAATCCCCCGGAGACTCATCGCCTCTCCGCTCGACGGCCGGTCATACCGGCCGTTGATCTTTCGGCAGCTTCTCGCCGCTGCGCCTATCATTCTCCAGACCCACGAATTACCCGTGACCTATGTCATGGGGGCGGGCATTCCACTGCAACGGCACAGGAGAGCGCCATGCGAGAATGTCAGTACCTGGTTCTGGTCGTCTTGCTGGCACTATCGGGTTGCGATTCGGATGAACCACCCAAAGCCAAGGCCGCCAACCCGAGCCCCCCAGCCAACACTCAGCCCGCCGCCGTGCCAGCGCCGCCCCCGGCCCAGGCTGCTACACCCGCGCAACCAGCCACCGCCACCGCCCCTGCCCCTGCCCCTGCCCCTGCCCCTGCAGAGCAACAGTCCCAGGCCGTATTCACCCCTGAGCAACTGGACCAGATGCTCGCGCCCCTGGCGCTGTATCCCGACTCTCTGCTGGCGCAGGTGCTGATGGCGACTACCTACCCCGGCAATGTGGCCGACGCGGCAGCATGGTCGAAGGCGAACCCCAAAGTCAGTGGCGACGACGCCGTGAAGCAGGTGGCAGATCAGCCATGGGACCCCAGCGTCCAGTCGCTGGTTGCCTTCCCACTGGTGCTGGCGACACTGGGACAGGACCCGGTCTGGGTACAGCGGGTCGGCGATGCCTTCCTGGCCCAGCCTGATGCGGTGATGGACGCCATCCAGCGCCTGCGTCGCCAGGCCCAGGCCGCCGGCAATCTGCAGTCGAATGAGCAGCAGACCGTCACTGTCAAACCGGCGCCGCCGGCTCCCGCTCAGCCCGCGCCCAGCGGTGGTACCGCGGTTGTGCAGCAATCGGCGCCAGCGCAGACGATCATCATCGAGCCGGCCAATCCGCAGGTGGTCTACGTCCCCAGCTACAACCCGACGCAGGTCTATGGCACCTGGGCCTACCCGTCGAGCCCACCGGTCTACTACCCGCCTCCGCCCGAATACCCGGTAGCCACTGCACTGGCGACCGGCTTGGCATTTGGCGCAGGCGTCGCCATCGTCGGCTCGCTCTGGGGCGACTGCGACTGGGACGACCACGAGATCGACGTGGACGTGGAGCATTACAACAACTTCAACAGCAACCGGAACGTCAACGTCAACCGCGACTTCAACAGCAACCGCACCGTCAACGGCAATCGCACCGCCTGGCGCCATGACCCGACCTACCGCAACGGCGTGCCCTATCGCGATACCCGCAGCCGCGAGCAGTACAACCGCCGGCTTGCCGGTGGCGAGCAGCGCGAGGCCATGCGCGGCTTCGACTCGGCCAAGGCGCAGGAGCGCTCTCGCGCACGGGAAAGCCTGGCCCAGCGGGGAGTCGCACCGCCTGCGAACAATCAGCAGGCACGTGAGCGCGCCCAGGCTGCGACCCGCGATCTGCGCGACAACCCGCAGGCCCACCAGCGTGCGCAGCAGGCCAACCGCGAACCGCGTGACGTCAATCAGGCCCGCGAACGCGCGCAGAACGCCACCCGCGAGCTGAAGAACAACCCCGAGGCCCGTCAGCGCGCGCAGAACGTGGCGCAGAACCGCAACGCACAATCCCAGCAGCGACCGAGGGCGCAGAACAACCAGAAAATTCGTGAACAGGCCCGCCAGCAGCACGCCCGTACCCAGGCTCCACGCAACAACGCCTTCGCCGGCGCCAACAATCCGCGGCAGACCCGCGAGCTCGCCAACCGCGGCCAAGTCAGCCGCGCCGCTGCCAGCCGCCCGCAGGCGGCGCGCGCCGGCCATGCCGTACAACGACCTGCCCGCGCGCCTCGTGGCGGCGGACGTCGATAGGAGACGAGTCATGCATATCGCATCGCGCCTGCTGGCGCTCGCCCTCCTGGGTTCGTTGCCCGGCGTCCTGCTGGCGCAGGAGTCCTTCCCCACCCCGGAAGCCGCCGCCGACGCCTTCATCGCCGCGCTCGGCACCGAAAAAGCCGATCCGGAGCGCCTCGCTGCCCTGCTCGGCAATGACTGGCACAACTACATCCCCACCGAAGGTATCGACCGCGACGAGGTGGACGCCTTCCTCGCGCACTATCGGGACAAGCACGAAATCCACAAGGACAACGCCAAGCGCGCACATCTGGTGGTGGGTAACGATCCCTGGACGCTGCCCCTGCCCATCGAGCAGGAGAAAAAAGGCTGGGCATTCAACACCAAGGCCGGCGGCGAGGAAATCCGCATCCGCCGCATCGGCCGCAACGAGGAATCGACCCTGGAAGCCGTGCAGGCCTACCACGATGCGCAGATGGACTTCGCCGAGGTCGACCGCAACGGTGACGGCATCCTGGAATACGCACAGAAGTTCGTCAGCAGCGACGGGCAACACGATGGCCTGTACTGGCCCGAGGAAGAAGGTGGCGAGGAGAGCCCGCTCGGCCCGCTGTTCGGCGACGAACTGCCTGGTGACGGCTGGCACGGCTACCACTACCGCATCCTCACGGCCCAGGGGCCATCAGCACCGGGTGGCGCCTACGACTATAAGATCGGCGGCAGGATGACTCGCGGCTTTGCCCTGATCGCCTGGCCGGTGAAGTACGGCGACAGCGGTGTCATGAGCTTCATGATCAGCCACGACGGCGAGATTTTCTCGAAGAACCTCGGCCCGGAGAGCGGCAAGATCGCCATGAAGATGAGCCGCTTCGACCCGGACAGCAGTTGGACCGAAGTCACTGCGCAGGAAGAAAAACCCTGACGCCCTGAACCCGTCCGGCCTTCCTGCGGTCGGACGGGGCGGGGAAAGTCTGCCACTCGCCTCGCTGCTCGGCAGGTACGCGTCGACCTGTCATGAGCCTGAAACAAATACCCTGCCAAGGCGCCAACCGACTGTCGCCAGCGAAAAACCACATGATAGAATTCGCCGCGCTATTGCCTGGCGTCACCAGGCCCCGCCGGCCGGCATGCCGGCCACAGCCACATGGGGTGACGACCGGGGCGTTTCTTTTCAAGGCTTTGCGGCCACTCACTCATCAAGGCCCATGAGACTCAAGCCCACAGCCCTGCTCCTCTTCCTGAGCATCTTCCTGCTTCCCGGCATCAGCGCCGCTGCCGGCAAGACCGTCTATGGCCTGAACGAATACGCGCGGATCAACGACCCGGACATCGAGCTGGCCGCCAAGCTCGATACCGGCGCCAAGACCGCCTCCCTCAGCGCCCGCGATATCAAGCGCTTCAAGCGCGACGGCGAGACCTGGGTGCGCTTCTACCTGGCCACCGACACCGCAGACAGCCAGCCCATCGAGAAACCCCTGGCGCGCATCAGCAAGATCAAGCGCCGCCACGGCGACTACGACCCCGACGAAGGCAAGGCCTATACCGCGCGCCCGGTGATCGAACTGGAGCTGTGCATGGGCAAGGCCCTGCGCACCATCGAAGTGAACCTTACCGACCGCAGCGCCTTCCAATACCCGCTTCTGATCGGCTCCGACGCGCTCAAGCGCTTCGGCGCCCTGGTCGACCCGAGCCTGAAATACGCTGCCGGCAAGCCCGGCTGCCAACCCGTAGCGAAACCTGCCGAGTAATCCCATGCGCTCTCTTACCCTGCATCTGAAGGTCCTGATCGCCATCCTGCTGACGCTGGGCGTCGCGATCACTGCCTACCAGATCTTCGTCCTCGGCATTCCCATGACCGAGGCCGAGACCGACGACCTGTGGAACATCGACGCCAAAGTCGAGTTCGTCGCCACGCCGAAGACCCCGGTAAAGGTGCAGATGTTCGTGCCGCCGCTGACCCAGGATTACGTCAGCCTCAACGAGAGCTTCGTTTCCAACAACTACGGTGTGGGCATCAACCGCTCGGACGGCAACCGCAAGGTGACCTGGTCCTCGCGTCGCGCCAGCGGCCAGCAGACTCTCTACTACCGCCTGGTGCTGACTAAGCGCTATGCCGGCGCCAGCGGCGAAAAAGCCAAGGAGAAAGGCCCGATCTTCCGCGACAGCCTGCCGCTCGAAGGCCCGGACAAGATCGCCGCCGAAGCGCTGATCGCGCCCATCCGCCAGCATTCGGCGGATGTCGAGACCTTCGTCAGCGAAGCCATCAAGCGCGCCAACAACCTCAATGACGACAACGTGAAGCTGCTGCTGGCCGGCGATACCAGCCTGGACAAGCGCTCCCATGTGGTCGAGACCCTGCTCGCCGTGGCCCACGTGCCGCTGGAGCGCGTGCACACCATCCGTCTGGTCGCCAACCAGCCGCAACAACCCGAACTCTGGCTGCGCAGCTACAACGGCAAGGAGTGGCTGTACTTCAACCCGGAAACCGGCGAACGCGGCCTGCCCAACGACCGCCTGATCTGGTGGCTGGGTGACGAGAGCCTGCTGTCCATCGAGGGCGGCAAGAAAGCGACGGTCAATTTCAGCCTGAACAGCAGCGAGATGAACGCCATCCGCCTGGCCAAGCTGTCGGACGAGAACACCGACGCGGCCTTCCTCGAGTACTCGCTGTACGGCCTGCCGCTGTCTACCCAGCAGACCTTCCAGATCATGATCATGATCCCGTTCGGCGTGCTGGTGATCCTGGTGCTGCGCAACCTGATCGGCCTGCAGACCCTGGGTACCTTCACCCCGGTGCTGATCGCCCTGGCCTTCCGCGAGACCGGCCTGCAGTGGGGCATCGGCCTGTTCACGGTGATCACCGCGCTGGGCCTGTCGCTGCGTTCCTACCTGGAACACCTGAAGTTGCAGATGCTGCCGCGCCTGTCGGTGGTGCTGACCTTCGTGGTGGTGATGATCGCCGCCATCAGCCTGCTCAGCCACAAGCTCGGCTTCGAGAGCGGCCTGTCGGTCGCCCTGTTCCCGATGGTGATCCTGACCATGAGCATCGAACGCCTGTCGATCACCTGGGAAGAGCGCGGCGCCGCCCACGCGATGAAGGCGGCCATCGGCACCCTGTTCGCCGCCGCACTGGCGCACATCCTGATGCGCGTACCGGAACTGGTGTACTTCGTGTTCACCTTCCCGGCCGTGCTGCTGATCCTGGTGTCGTTCATGCTGGCGATGGGTCGCTACCGCGGTTACCGCCTGACCGAACTGTTCCGCTTCAAAGCCTTCCTCAAGGACTAAGCCATGTTCGGCCTGATCAAGCGATGGAAAGCCCTGGAAGCCAAAGGCATCATGGGCATCAACCGACGCAACGCGGACTACGTGCTCAAGTACAACCAGCGGCACCTGTACCCGATCGTCGATGACAAGATCATCACCAAGCAGCGCGCCATCGAAGCGGGCATCCACGTACCGGAAATGTACGGGATCATCTCCACCGAGAAGGAGATCGAACGCCTGCCGGAAATCATCGGCGAGCGCAGCGACTTCGTGATCAAGCCGGCGCAGGGCGCCGGCGGCGACGGCATCCTGGTGATCGCCGACCGCTTCGAGGAACGCTACAAGACGGTCTCCGGGCGGATCATCAGCCACGAGGAAATCGAGCACCAGCTATCGAGCATCCTCACCGGCCTGTACTCCCTGGGCGGCCACCGCGACCGCGCGCTGATCGAGTACCGGGTGACCCCGGACCAGATCTTCAAGAGCATCAGCTACGAAGGCGTGCCGGACATCCGCATCATCGTCCTGATGGGCTACCCGGTGATGGCGATGCTGCGCCTGCCGACCCGCCAGTCCAACGGCAAGGCCAACCTGCACCAGGGCGCCATCGGCGTGGGTGTGGACCTGGCCACCGGCCTGACCCTGCGCGGCACCTGGCTGAACAACAAGATCAGCAAGCATCCGGACACCACCAATGCGGTGGACGGCGTGCAGCTGCCGAACTGGGACGGCTTCATGAAGCTCGCCGCCGGCTGCTACGAGCTGTGCGGCCTGGGCTACATCGGCGTGGACATGGTGCTGGACCAGGACAAGGGCCCGCTGATCCTCGAGCTCAACGCCCGCCCCGGCCTGAACATCCAGATCGCCAACGACTGCGGCCTGACCCTGCGCACCCATGCCGTCGAGGCGCATATCGCCGAGCTGGAAGCCAAGGGCGTGAAGGAGACGGTGGAGGAGCGCGTGCGCTTCTCCCAGCAGCTCTTCGGCCATGTTCATCCGAAGGAAGTCTGAGGCGCCCTGCGCCATGAAAAAGCCCGGCAATTGCCGGGCTTTTTCATGGGTGACCGCTGGGATGCAACCCCGTAGAGCGCATAACCTGGAACAGGTTATGCGCCGGATACTCTATGGCGGATAACGCTGACGCGTTATGCGCCCTACGCAACTGGACGGTTCGCGAGCAAGAACTAGGCGTCCCCCTCGCTCCTACGAAAAGCATCGACCCCGCGCACAGCTCAGCGCACCACGGCCAGCTCGAAGCCCCCCTGGTCGCCGTGATCGCGCACCTTCATCCCCGCCTCGTTCACCGCCAGGTTCTCCAGCGGGCGCTTGTACGGTTTGTTATCCAGAGTCTGCAGGCTGCGGTCCTCATCGGTGGTCAGCAGCAGCACGTAGCGCTCGCCCTGGTTCGCACGCACCGGGATGGTCCCCTCGATGAACGCATAGCGGTACCAGGTTTCCGGATTGAGCTTGTACACCGCGTCGCTCACCAGCCGGGTCGGGCGTTTCTGCTCGTCGAGGAACAGCAGCGACGGGTAGACCACCTGGTGATTGGCGAAGCTGCGCACGCGCAGGCCGTAGACGCGCTGGGAGCTGGGCAGCTTCATCGCCACGTAGTAGCTCTTGCCCATGGGGAAGTCGAAGCTCGGCGAGAACTTGTTCAGCTCCTCGTAACGCGGCTCCTCGGCCGACAGCTCGGTGAAATCGCCTTCGCCCATCTGGTCGCAGCAGCGCCGCTGCAGGTCGACGTAGAGATCATCCAGGGTCTTGCCGCTGCCCTTGAGCAGTGCCTTCATGGCGTCGGTCTGCTCGCCTGCGCCATCGAGCCCCGGCAAGTTGCTCGGGCGTGTTTTCAGGTCGATCTGGCGGCCTTCGGTGAAAGCGATCTGGCTGCCGCCCTGCTCGCCACGACGGAAGGTTTCGCCGCGCTGCTCCGCAGTGATCGGCGAGTTGCGTACCTGGCCCTTGTCGTCGACCCAGGTGAAGTACGGGCTGCCGTTCTCGCTGCGGACGAAGCCGCGGTCCTCATAGGACTCGGCATCGATGTACTCGGAGGAATGGTCGCCGTTGGGCAGCACATAGTCGGCCCGGCCGGGCGCGACCTGGCCGGCGGCGTAGAAGCTGTTCTGCAGGTTGCCCTGGGCATCGACCCAGGTGAAATAGCGCCTTTTGCTCTCCCCCGCTGGCCGGCTTCCCGGCCACTGGGTAGCGCTGACGTCGATCAACCGCGCTCGGTCGCTCTGGTCGATGCGCTTGTCCGCCTGGCGTTGCTGTTTGGCATAGCTGTCGTCGACGAAGGTGTTGTGCACCTGGCCGCTGTCGTCGATCCACGACAGGTAGCGGCCGCTGGCGGCCTGCGCCGACGCGCTGAGGCCGGCGGCGGCGATGCAGGAGATCAGGAGGGTCAGCCTGCCCATGTTCATGCCCTCAGAAGGTGGTGCGGTAAGTCATGGCGAAGACGTAGGCCTTCACCGTGGTGCTGACATCGAGGCCGGCATAAGGGTTGTAGACCAGGTTGTCGATGCCGGTGCAGTTCAGGTTGCAGCTGGTGCCCGCCTTGATGTTCTGCTTGGAGACGAAGTAGTTGAAGCCCAGGTCGATCACCGTGTCCTTGTCCCACTGATAACCCAGGCCCAGGCCGTAGAGGTTGGCATCGCCAATGGGCACCAGGGCGTCCGCCTTGTCCTTGGGGATCGCCGAGGGCCGGTATTCGTAACCGGCGCGCAGCTGCAGGCGGTCGTTGACGTCATACTGCATGCCCATGGCGTAGCTCCAGGTGTCCCGGTAGCCGCGGTCGAGGATGATGCTGTGGTCGGTGGCGCCGTTGGGTGCGAAGTTCTTGGCGATACGCAGCAGGTCGAGCTCCTTGTCGAACTCGATTTCCAGCTTGTTCCAGTCGCTGTAGTCGGTCCACTTCAGGTCGAAGTTGAACTGCCACTTGTCGAACGGACGCACCTTGATGCCGGTGGAGAAGCTGTCCGGGTTGACCATGTTCAGCGTCGCCACACCGTGCTCTTCCTCGGCATTGCCATAGGGGAACAGCGGGCTGAGGAAGGCGCCGAACACCGAGCTCTGCATGCCGGACCAGAAGCCCTGCCAGTCCTTGGTGTAGTCGACGCGGTATTTGCCCTTGAGGTGCATGCGTGACTCGCTCTGGTAGGTCGCGCCCCAGGCGAACCAGTCGTAGGGCTCCCAGAGCACCCCCAGGTTGAAGCTCGGCGACAGGGTTTGCTGCATGTCCAGCTTGAGGTTGGCCAGCGAATCGTAGGGGCCGATGCGGCCACCGCAGACGTTGAACACCAGTTCGACGATTTCCTGCGCGCCCGGCACGCAGGTGGTGTCGTGCAGGGTCTGCAGCAGGCCGGTGAGCAGGCCGGGGTTGCGGAAGTCGGTATCCAGCGCCATGGCCTGGTGCGAGAAGCCGATCGACAGGCCCGCCGACAGCGTGTCGTTGACCTCATAGCCCACCGAGGGCGAAAAGTAGGTGATGCGTTGCAGCGAGACGCGACGGCCTTCGTAGCGTGCCGGGTCGCTGTCGGAGTCGCGCGAATAGCCCAGCGCCTGGGGCGCGTAGACGTTGGTGGCGAAGGTGAACTTGGAGCCGGGCGGGTTGATCGACAGCCCCGCCAGTGGTGCCACCAGCAGCGGCATGTCGGTCATGCCGCCGAGGCCCGGCAGGTACATGGTCGGGGTCAGGGTACGGCTGTTCTGGCCGGCCACCGGGTCGTCGTCCAGGCCGAATGCGGCGGAGCCATAGTCCGGCGGTGCCTTGAAACCAGCACGGATGTCCATGACCCCGGTGATCAGCTTGATCTGCGTCTGGCGGCCCTTGAGCTTGGTCAGGGCGGCGGGGTTGTAGTGCACCGCATCGATGCCGGTGGAGTCGGCCGTGACCGCGTTGGCCATGGCCATGGCCTTGGGGTTGCCGATGGTCAGGTCGTTGGCCAACTGGGCGTTGGCGAGCGTCGCCCAGCCAAACCCTACCCCTGCCATCGCCACCGCGAGGGGCGAAATGCGCATAGTCATGTGGTAGTCGCTCGTCGGTTACTGGGCTTTGAGGCCTTGGATATCCAGGGGCAGGGAAACCCCCAGCAGTACATCCGGCGAGTCTTCGGTCAGACCGAAACCGGCGTTCACGTTGACGATGTAGTCCGGCGATGTTCGCAGGCCGAGCGAGAAGTTCATGATCGCGCTGGTCTGCTCGGGTGCCTCGACCGTACGGTCGTTGAAGTAGTACTTGTTCTTGAACGAGTAGGCCATCTGATAGGAAGTGGCCAAGGAAACGTCGTAGGACAGCGCATAGGCCATGCCCATGGCGAAGTTGAGGGTATCGCCCGGCACCACCTTCTCCAGCTCTTCGCCGTACTGGTTCTGGTGGATGTCGTCGACCTTCATGTTGTAGGTGTAACCCAGCGAGCCGTAGAGCACGACCGGGTCGATCACGTAGGACATGTTGGCCCCGGCGCCGAGGCTGTAGTAACCAGCGCCGGTGGATACGTCGTCCTGCACATTGCCCTTGTACGGGCTGTCGCCGGTGGGCAGGCCGAGGGTTGCGTAGAGCGTGGTGACCGGCCGGCCACGGCGCGCGGCCCAAGGCTGCCAACGCATCGTCGCGGAGATGTCACCCAGGCTGTAGGCATGGATGTCGCGCTCGGTGTCGTACTTGGCCACGAACGGCAGGCGCATGCTGAAGGTCAGGTTGTCCCAGATGCCGTAGTCGAAGGTGAAGGAGTTGGTGAAGGTGTGCTGCGCCTCGCTCTGGGCCAGCACGCTGTAGACGTTCTCGCCACTGCGCACGGCCTGCAGGCGCGTGTCGCGCATCAGGGTGTAGTCGAAGCCGTAGGTCAGCTGGCGTTCACCCTTCTTGAGCAGGGTGTAGCTCTTCTCGGCGGCCTGGAACACCTGCTCCAGCGCCTTGGCGCTGTCGGCGTCGGTGTCCTTCTTGGCCAGCGCGTCACGCGCATCTTCGGTTGTCGCTTCTTCGGCGATGGCGCTGGCATTCACCAGCAAGGCCAGAGCGGCAACGCACGCAAACCCCTTGAAATCCATGTTGCTATCCCCTGGTCTTGTTCTTATTCGTATGGGCCGATCGGGCGATCACTTGCGCCGGATGTACTGGACATCCCCCTTCGTGGCGGCTTCGCCAATCTGGTTCTGGGTGAGCTTGCTCATCTCCGGGAACTCGCGGAATGCCAGCAGGCTGACGGTCCGGTCGTCCACCAGGCGCAGGTCGGCCTCGCGCAGCTCCAGGGCGTTCTTCGGCTCCTGGCCGCTGGGGTAGATGACGAAGAGCACGTTCTGGTCCCAGATTTCCTCGAAGCGGGCGCGGGTGAAACTGATGTTGCCCAAGGCAGGATCGGCAACGAAAACGTGGTCGTTGTAGACGTCGCGGACCACGACGAAATGCTTGAAGCCGGCATAGTGGATCGGCACCAGCGCCGGGTGTTCGAGCGAGTCCAGGTCGGAGAACTCGGCACGGAAGCCGCCACTCTTGTAGCCGAGTGCGGCGGCATAACGCTTCATGTCCAGAAGCGAGAATCCACGGCGCTGGACGATCTTGTCGGCCTCGCCGTACTTGATCAGGCCTTCCATGACCTGACGCTCTTCCAGGTTGCGGCCCAGGTAGTAGTCCAGCAGCGTGGTCAGCGCCGCCGAGCCGCAGCTGTAGTCATAGGCCTGGCGGATAACGTTGCGGAACTGCACCTGGCTCATCGGTTCGAGCTGCACCGACTCGCGGAACGGTCCGTTGGGCGTGAGCGGCTGCGAGATATTCACTGTGCCCTGCTGCTGCGGCTTGGTATCCACCGCCTGGGTAAAACCGAACAGACCCAGCAGGCTTCCCAGCAGAATCTCGAACATCCAGCCCCCTTCTCTTCAATCCTGGAAGAACCTTGCCGGCGAGCGCCGGCAAGGGTTACCGCGCGTACAACCTCGGGATCAGTGACCCCAGACCTTCACGGTCGAACCGGCCAGGTTCAGGTTGGAAACGGTCAGCGAGCCAATGCTGGCTCCAGTGGTGCCAACCTTGACGGCGTCGATGGTAACGTCGCCGGTCACGGTGGGCAGACCGATGGCGAGCTGCTGGGTTGCAACAGCGGTGCCGCCACCGGACGGGGTGATGTTGGTGGTCACCACGTCGACAGTCATCGGGGCGTTGTCGGCGATGGTCACGCTCGGCAGGTGGATACCCTGCAGGACCAGGGAGCCGCCGCCGGCATCGGCGTCCTTGTAGGTAACGGCGCCGATGGAAGCGTTGAAGGTACCGGAAATGCTGATGCCATCCTGGCCGGTGATACCGGACAGTGCAGCGTCATCCATGGATTTCATGTCGGCATGTGCCAGGAACGGAGCGGCCAGAACTGCGCTTGCAAGAACCAGTTGCTTGATTTTCATTGTTATAACTCTCCAGTGTTCAGGTGGGGTTGCCCCAGGCACTGCAAGGGGCGTCCTACCCCGCTGCAGGTTGACCGGCTGCTGCCGATCTTCCAGACCCACGACTTCTTCCTTAGGCGCCGCGGGTATGGATTCGTGAAGCACGAAGCTTCGCGTCCTGATCTCCAAGCTACTGACCCGCCGTGAACCTGCCAGCCCATCCAAGGGATGGCGCAAAACCAACCGTCTGACTCAAGCTTCGCTCAGCAATCCCAGACTCTTCCCCTTGAGAACCGCCTGGGTCCGACTGCGCACGCCGAGCTTGGCGAACAGGTTGTGCAGATGCCACTTGATGGTGGCCTCCGACAAATGCACCGCCTGGGCGATGTCGCGGTTCGACAAGCCCGCCGCGACAAGTCGCAGGATCTCCCGCTCGCGATGGCTAACATCCTGATTTTCATCGAAACTTTCCGGATCGACAGACAGCCTGCGGCACTGCTCGCGGAGCATCTCCGCTACCCCCTGCCAGGCCGAGGCACGCTTGGGTTCCGCTACCTTCCAGGCCTCCCAGAGTGGCAGCAGCCACAGCGCGTCGTCCTGGAACAGGCGCCGGTAGCCCAGGTTCCAGGCTTCTTCCAGGGTGGGAGCGAACAAAGCGAAGGCTTTTTCGCTGTTACCTTTCTGCCAATACGCCACAGAAAGTAACAGCGAAAGACGCAGCCGTCGGTCGCGCTGGTAAGGCGAGGTAAAGCCCGCCAGGCACGATTCCAGACGCTGCTGGGCGCGCTCGGCGTGGCGCTCGGACAGTGCCAGGCGCGCCTCCGCCATCACCAGTGCGGAGTGGGCGTCGGCATAGCGTTCGGCGTTGAGCCCGGAGAGATGCCGCGCCAGCTGCAGGCACACCCGCTCGGCCTCGTTCGGCCGACGCATCCACAGCAGCAGTTGCACCTTGCAGCTCATGGCCAACGCATGCACCCGTTCGTAGCCCGGCGACTGCAGGCCAACCAGCCATTCGTCGAGCTGGGCCAGCCCCTGTTCGGCCTCACCGGCAAAGAAACGCGCCCGAGCCATCACCAGCTGACCACGGCTGATCAGCTCCACCGGCGTGGCGACGTCGCGCCAGGTGGTGGCCAGCGGCAATTCGGCGAGGATCGCCGCGTGGCGATCCTGCTCGTACAGCAGATCGGCATAGGCAAGGGACAGCGGTCCGCCGACCCGGCTGCGCCGGCCGAAGACCCGTTCCACGCGGCTGCGCGCGCTTTCGGCGATGGTCCGGCCGCGCTCCAGTTCGCCGCGCTCCTTGCAGATCAGCGCCTCGATCATGCTGACCACGACCTGCAGGTATTCGCTGTCGGCCATGCGCAGGCAATCGCGGGCGACACCGATGGCGTTGGCCGCCTCGG
This sequence comes from Pseudomonas sp. AU11447, assembly GCF_001672555.2. Taxonomy (NCBI): domain Bacteria; kingdom Pseudomonadati; phylum Pseudomonadota; class Gammaproteobacteria; order Pseudomonadales; family Pseudomonadaceae; genus Pseudomonas; species Pseudomonas sp. AU11447. The sequence continues at coordinate 65,013 of NZ_LZDG02000046.1, forward strand.
CATAATCCCCAAGCAGCGCATAGGCCGCCGCCTGGATGCACGACAGGCTGGCGCGAAACACCGGCTGATTGCCCGGCACCAGCGCCAACCACTGGCGCGCCACCTTCAGGCAGGCCTCCAGCTTGTCCTGGTAGAGCAGCACGAGCGCCTTCAGCACCTGGGCCACGGCGAGCAACTCGGCCATGCCGAAGTGGCGCACCTTGCCCTGGCCCTGCAGCAGCCGGACGCTGAGCTCTTCGATCAGCGCCTCGGCCTCGGCGAACTTCTGCTCGAAGGCCAACTGCCAGGCATAGAAGATCTGGAACACCGGATGTTCGCGGATCACCTCGGCGGGAATGCTGCTGAGCATGCCGAGGATGCCGTAGACGCGGTTACCGGCGATCAGCTTGGCACCCTGGCGCTCCAGCAGGTCGGCGGCAAACGCATAGTCACGGGCGCGCAGGGCGTACTTGATCGCGCGGTCGGCCATGTCGCGACTCTCGCACCAGCGCGCCGCGGCGTGCAGCAGCGGTGTCGGGTCGGAGTTGCGCGCCAGGCGCCCCTGGAGGAATTCGGCGAACAGGTGGTGATAACGGAACCACTCGCGCTGGTCGTCCAGCGGAATGATGAACAGTTGCTCGTTCTGCAACCGCATCAGCATGTCCAGGCCGTCGCGGCGCCCGGTCAGGGCATTGCACAGTTCGGCGCAGAATTCGTCCAGCACCGAGGTCTGGTCGAGAAACTGCTGCAGCGGTTCGGGCAGGCTGCGCAGCACGTCCTCAGCGAGGTAATCGGCGAGGTCGCGCTCGGTGCCGGAGAGCCCCTTGAGTAGCGCCGCCCGGTCCGGATTGCGCGCCAGCGCCAGCGCCGCGAGATGCAGCGCGGTGATCCAGCCTTCGGTGCGCTTGTGCAGCAGCTTGAGCTCGCTGTCGCTCAGCGCCAGGCCCTTGAGTTCGGTGAGGAAGGTATCGGTTTCCTCGCGGGTCAGGCGCAGGTCGTCACCGCTCAGGCAGAAGGCCCAGGGCGCCAGGCCCGGCTCGTCCACCAGGAAACGCGGACGATAACGGGTGCTGGTGACCAGGCGGATGTTGTCCGGCAGGTGCTCGATCAGGTAGCGCGCGCCGTGGGCCAGGGCCGGGTGGCGAATCTGGTGGAAGTCGTCGAGGAACAGGTACAGCGGTCCGTCGAGGCGGCTGAGATCCGAGAGGAAGGCGTCGATGATGCCTTCCAGCGGCAGGGTCATGTCCGACTGCAGCAGGTTCGAGGTGTTGGTGCCGAAGTCCGCCTCGACACTGCGAATGCTCGCCACCAGGTACTGCACCAGTCGCTGCGGTTCGCTGTCACCCTCGTCGCAGGACATCCAGGCGACCCGTGCCTCGCTCTGCATCAGGCGCTGGCGGAACAGGCTGAGAATGGTGCTCTTGCCGAAGCCGGCCGGTGCACTGAGGATCAGCACGCGCTGCTGGCGATTGGCGTACAGGCGATCGATCAGGGCGCGGCGCGGCAGCAGCGAATCGCTGTCGGTGCGCGGCGGGAACAGCTTGGTGCGCAGCAGCGGCATGGGCTGCTGCGGCAGTGTGGTCAGGGTCGTCATGTCAGAGCAGACTCAGCTCGCGGGCACGGCGTATCGCTTGGGTCCGATTGCGCACCTTGAGCTTCTCGTAGATGTTGTGCAGGTGCCATTTGACGGTGCCCAGGGCCAGCGACAGCTGCTGGCCGATCTCCTCGTTGGAGAGTCCCTGGGCCGCCAGGCATACCACCTCGCGCTCGCGGTCGGTCAGACCTTCCTCGAGCACCTCGGGTGACCTGCGTGCTTCCTGCCCCGGCCAGACGGTCAACATTCCGCGAATGAAGACCTGCAGTGCCGGTTGTCGCTCGGTGGATTCCAGCTGCTGCAGCAACTGGCGAATCCCCTCGCCTTCCTCGATGAAAATGCTCCGCACCCCCTCCCGCTCGGCACCGACCAGGCATTGGCCGAGCAGGCTGTGGGAGCGCTCCTGATAGCCCAGGCGCTGGTAGCTCAAGGCCGCCAGCAGGTCCAGGCGCAGCCGTTGGAGGCCGTGCCAGCCCGGCTGCAGCATGCCGCGCAGCTGGGTGATTTCGTGCAGCGCCTCGCTAAAGTGCCCGCGTGCCTGGAGCAGGCGAACCCGGCTGATGCCCTGTACCCAGAGCACCGGGTTGAACGGCATCTGCTTGTAGTGGCTGGCGAGCTTGGCCCAGTCGATGGCCTTGAGGCGCTGCTCGGCGCGCTTGCAGCGATCGGTGGCGGTTTCCTGGAGGATCAGGTTGATCTCCTCGCCCACTGCCATGGCAAAAAAGCGCCAGGATTGGTTGCGCGAGGCCAGGGTCTGCATCAGGCCCAGCGTGGCCAGCGCCTCCTTGCCGCGCCCCTGCAGGCGCTGGATGCGCGCCAGGCACTGCATGCCCTGGGCGTAAAGATCGATGGGATTGACCACGTCGACCCGCCCCAACGCCCAGCGCAGGCGCTCTTCCAGGCCGTCCAGCTCGGTACGGTAGTAGGCGGTCAGCGCTTCGGCGATGGCCGGCAGGGCGAGCGCCTGGGAGCGCTTGTCGAACAGCGGCATGGCCTGCTCGCGCACGCGCTCGATGAGCATCTGCGCCTGCTTGACCTGGCCCTGCTCCAGCGCCAGCACCACTTCGATGGTGCACTGCTGCATGTGCAGGTAGCGGCCATCGAGGAAGTGATTGCGCTGTTGTGCCAGCCCCATCAGCCGACGCGCCTGCTCCGCCTGGCCACGCACGACCTGGGCGAAGGCAGCGATCAGCAGGATGGCTCCCTCGAGAAACGCGGAGTTCTGTCCCAGCTGGCTCTCCACCTTGCGCGCCAGGGTGATGCACTGCTCCAGGTCATCCTTCTGCAGCGCCAGCACGGCCTTCACCGCCAGCGCCGAAAGGTACTGGTTGCCCATCGGGCCACTGCCGCGCGAGTCGCCCCAACGTGCCAGCAGCTCGTCGATCATGCGGTTGGCCTCGGGCAGGCTGAGCTCCGTGGCACGGGTCCAGACGTCGCTGAGCACGAGGATCGGGTAGCGCTCGGCGATCTCGTTGGGCACATGTTTGCGCCAGCGCGAAATCAGGTACAGCTGACCACGGTTGATCAGCTCCAGGCCGCAGCCGTCCACCAGCGCAGCGAGCATCTCCGGGTCCTCGGCAAGGCAGGCGTGCTCGATGGCCAGGGTCGGCATGTGGTGGTTGGTGAACCACAGGCTGGCGTTGAAGTGCAGTTGCTTGAAGCGTTCCGGGTCGCGCTCGCGCAGGCGGGCCCGGAGAAAGTCGGCGAACAGCTGGTGGAAGCGGTACCACTGGCGATCGCGGTCCAGCGGCAGGAGGAACAGCTGCATGCTGTCCAGGTGCTCCAGCAGCGCCTGGCCATCCTGGCGACCGGTCAGGGTGTTGGCCAGGTCGCCGTTCAGGCGATTGGCAATGCCCAGCGAGAGCAGCGCGCCCTGCACATCGGCAGGCAGGCGCTCGAACACCGCACGCAGCAGGTAATCGCCCACGGCCGCCTTATCGCTACTGAGCAGCTTGAGGTCCTCCGGCGCGCCAGACTGCTGGCGCAACCAGAGGCTGACCAGGTGCACCCCCGCCATCCAACCTTCGGTCTGGTTGTGCAGCGACTGCAGGCAGCTATCTTCGAGTTGCAGGCCATCGCGGGCCAGGTATTCGCGGGTTTCGTCGCGGGACAGGCGCAGCTCGTCCTGGCCGATTTCCAGCAGCAGCCCCTTGGCGCGCCAGGTGGCGAGGTTCAGCGGCGGCTGGGAACGGCTGCCGATGGCCAGGGTGAGGCCGGGCGGCGCGTATTGCACCAGGCGATTGAGGCCGGCGAAGACGTCGGAATGGGTGATCTCATGCAGGTCGTCGAGTACCAGCAGGACCTTGCGCTCGTCGCGGGAGAGGTCCATCAGCAGGCTTTCCATGACCGCGACCACGGGCACGCGCATGGTGTTGCGCACGTAGCCCAGCGCATCCTCGCCGATGCCCGGCACGGCAGTGGCCAGCGCCTGGATGAGTTTCAGGCAGAAGCGGCCAGGGTCGTCGTCGTCACTCTCCAGGGAGAGCCAGGCGACCTGGTGGCCTTCGCTCGCACGCTTGCCAGCCAACGCCGCCAGCGCGGTGGTCTTGCCAAAACCGGCCGGCGCGCAGAACTGCAGTATCGAGGCATAAGGATGACGGTCCAGGGCATTCTGGACCGCAGGACGAATCAAATAATCAGCAGGCACCCGAGGGGGTGTTAATCTGGAGCGCAGAAGGCTGCCGGCTGCGGGTTCGAGCACTACATCCACGGCCTGTATCCCTATGTCATTATCGTTGTTGGTACGGAGCATCGTCCGCGTGGGATTCGTCACTTCTTATCAGAATGCCTTTCCTACGTAAACTGAAGAAATAGCTCTAGGATCGATACTTCAGCCGACCTGATCACCTCATTTGCCTGCACGCTGTTACCCATGCCTGACTGTTTTTTGCACCCGCTTCCCTACCAGGAAGACCCGGGCGAACGCTTCGCCCTGATCCATCGGGCACCCGGCGCCGTCCTCCTGGACGCCGGTCGACCCATTGCCACACGTGGACGCTATGACCTTCTGAGCGCCTGGCCATTGGCAGAGTTGGCACCTTTGGCCGGAGAATCGGCCAACCGCTTTTTCGCTCGCGTCAGAAGTGCCCTTCAGAGCCTGGGCGAAGCTCGAGCACCCGATACTGTCGATGTGCCATTCGTCGGCGGAATGATCGGGTATCTCGGATATGACTTCGGCCGGCGCATCGAGCGCCTGCCTGAGCCGAACCAGGATGATCTCGGCCTGCCCGACGCACGCCTGGGGCTCTATGCCTGGGCGCTGGTCACTGACCACGAAGAACGCAGCAGCCGGTTGGTATTCCATCCGGCACTGGCGGCGGACGAGCGGGAGCGCCTGATCAGGCTGTTCGAAGATGGTCACGATGGCGACGCCCTGCCACCCTTCCAGCTGGCAGCGCCGTTCCGGCCGGACCTGAGCCGTGAGCAGTACCGCGACGCGCTGGAACGCGTACACGGCTACATCCTGGCCGGCGACTGCTATCAGGTGAACTACACCCAGCGCTTCCGCGCCCCCTGCAGCGGCTCACCCTGGCTGGCCTACCGCGCGCTGCGCGAGGCCTGTCCTACGCCGTTTGCCGGCTATCTGGCATTGCCTGAAGGCGCCGTCCTCAGCCTGTCGCCGGAGCGCTTTATCCAGCTTCACGGCGGCCAGGTGGAAACCCGCCCGATCAAGGGTACCCGCCCGCGCGGCGATACTCCCGAGACCGACCGGAACAACGCCGAAGCCCTGCTCGCCAGCGAGAAGGACCGCGCCGAGAACCTGATGATCGTCGACCTGCTGCGCAATGACCTGGGCCGCAGTTGCCGGCCGGGCAGCGTGCGTGTACCCGAGCTGTTCGCAGTGGAGACCTACCCCAACGTCCACCACCTGGTCAGCAGCGTGCGCGGCGAACTGGCGGCCGACAAGGATGCGCTGAACCTGCTCGAAGGCAGCTTCCCCGGCGGTTCCATCACCGGCGCACCGAAGGTTCGCGCCATGCAGATCATCGACGAACTGGAGCCGACCCAGCGCAGCATCTACTGCGGCAGCCTGCTCTACCTCGACGTGCGCGGCGAGATGGACAGCTCCATCGCCATCCGCACCGTGCTGGTGAAGGACGGCCAGGCAAGTTGCTGGGCCGGCGGCGGCATCGTGGCCGACTCCAACTGGGAGGAAGAATACGAGGAGTCGCTGACCAAGGTGGGCGTGCTGCTGCGCACACTGGAAAGCCTGTGAGGCTCGCTGGGACTGCCAGTTACCTACAGAAAAAGAAGCCGATAAGAAAAAGCCCCGCATCCGCGGGGCTTTTTCATCACAGCCGGTCTTACAGGCTGAGCGGGCGATTGGACGCCTTGAGGAATTCCTTCTTCAGGTCCTCATAGGTGTGCACCGCCGGGAACTGCGGGAACTCGCGAATCACGTTTTCCGGCGCATGGAACAGGATGCCGGCGTGGGCTTCGGAGAGCATGGTGGTGTCGTTGTAGGAATCGCCAGCGGCGATGACACGGTAGTACAGGCTCTTGAAGGCGATGACCGACTGACGCTTCGGATCCTTCTGGCGCAGCTGGTAATCCACCACGCGATCGGTCTCGTCGGTGATCAGCTTGTGGCACAGCAGGGTCGGGAAACCGAGCTGGCGCATCAGCGGCTGGGAGAACTCATAGAAGGTGTCGGAAAGGATCACCACCTGGAAGCGCTCGCGCAGCCAATCGACGAACTCCACGGCGCCTTCCAGCGGCTTCAGGGTGGCGATCACTTCCTGGATGTCGGACAGCTTCAGGCCGTGCTCGTCGAGGATGCGCAGACGCTGCTTCATCAGCACGTCGTAGTCCGGAATATCGCGAGTCGTCGCCTTGAGCGCTTCGATACCGGTTTTTTCAGCGAAGGCGATCCAGATTTCCGGAACCAGAACCCCTTCCAGGTCGAGACAGGCGATTTCCACGAACGATTTCCCCGCAGGATTGACTTGAGAGGCGGCACTCTAGCCGCTCGCTCCAAGCGGCGCAACGCGGCGCTTATACCCAAACACCTCAGTCGACCTTCCTGATGGTTATTTAGGGGCATATCCGCCTCTTTGCTACCATCGCGCCCACAGAGCGCACTGCGCCATTAAAACTAGGAATACCGCCTGATGAGCCTCCCGTTCGATATCGCGGAAATCGCCGCGAGCTACGCCAGCAAATCCCCGCAGGACATCCTGAAGTTTGCCTTCGAGCACTTCGGCGACGACCTGTGGATTTCCTTCAGCGGCGCCGAGGACGTGGTGCTGGTGGACATGGCCTGGAAGCTCAACAAGAACGTCAAGGTATTCAGCCTGGACACCGGCCGCCTGCATCCGGAGACCTACCGCTTCATTGAACAGGTCCGCGAGCACTATGGTATCGCCATCGAGGTGATGACCCCGGACCCTCGCCTGCTGGAGCCGTTCGTCAAGGAAAAGGGCTTGTTCAGCTTCTTCAAGGACGGTCACGGCGAGTGCTGCGGCATCCGCAAGATCGAGCCGCTCAAGCGCAAACTCTCCACCGTGACCGCCTGGGCCACCGGCCAGCGCAAGGACCAGAGCCCCGGCACCCGCAGCCAGGTCGCTATGGTCGAACTGGACGGCGCCTTCTCCACTCCGGAAAAGCCGCTGGTCAAGTTCAACCCGCTGGCCAACATGAGCAGCGAAGACGTCTGGGCCTACATCCGCATGCTGGAAATCCCCTACAACAGCCTGCATGAGCGCGGCTTCATCAGCATCGGCTGCGAGCCCTGCACCCGCCCCGTGCTGCCGAACCAGCACGAGCGCGAAGGCCGCTGGTGGTGGGAAGAAGCCACACAGAAAGAGTGCGGCCTGCACGCTGGCAATTTGATCAGCAAGGCCTGAAGCCTTACCCTCGGCTGACGGAAAATTCCTTGTCAGCCCGCAGCTCAGGATCGGACTCCTGCACGCCTGCGGCGGAGTCGATCCCATGCGTATCACCCTGGTGAAAAAGGTCCTGGCCGATGGCCAGGACTGCCGCAAGTGCCGCGAAGTGCACGAACGCCTGGTCAAGGGCGGCTACCTGAGCCGCATCGACCGCACCCTGGTCGCCGACGAGCGCAACCCCGCCAGCACCGGCTGGCTGGTCGCCGCACAGTACGGCGTGGACACCGCGCCGTTCTTCATCGTTCGTCACGATGACGGCCGCGAGGTCGTCTACACGGTGTTCATGAGCTTCCTCCACGAGGTGCTCGAAGGCCGTGGAGAGCTACCGCTGGACTCACGCGAGGCCCTCGCTGAACTGGCGCGGCGCGACGACCTCGACAATCTGTGACGCACGCATTTCTTCGCGCACAGCACCCGCTGCCCGCGCCTTAACGCGTCCTTCACACTCCCGCGAATAGGCTTGCTGACTTCATGCCCGGCCACCTGTCAGTCCTCTCCCGATGCCAAGCGCGCTTCCACCCGCCCCCAGCAATCTGCTGGAGGCCCTCAATCAATCCCTGTTCATCTCCATCAACGCCCGCCCGGACACCCCCGCCGGACTGATTCATCTGGCCCAACTGGTCGCCACGGTGCCGCTATTCCTGCTTCCGCTGGCACTGCTGTGGCTCTGGTGCCGGGGCAACTCCGTGAAACGCAATGCGTTGTTGCGGGCTGTGCTCGTCATGGCGACGGGCCTGACCTTGGCCCAGGCCATCGGTCTGCTATGGCCTATGCCTCGCCCCTTCGTCATGGGGCTTGGCCATGCCTGGCTGAATCACGCCGCCAATGCCTCGTTCCCCAGCGACCACATGACCCTGTTCGCCTGCGCGGCACTTAGCCTGCTGTGCGATGGAGTCATCCTGGCGGGTAGCCTGCTTGCCGTGATCGGCATTCTGGTCGGATTGGCACGGGTCTATCTGGGTATTCATTTTCCGCTGGACCTGTTCGGCGGCTGCGCCCTCGCGGCCATCGGCAACACGCTGGTGTGGATGGGCTGGGAGCACTGCGGAACACGCTGCACCCAGGCAGCAGAGAACATCCATCGCCGGTGGCTGGCCCCGCTGATTCGGCGCGGCTGGGTTCGCGCCTGAGGTGCAGACGTGAAAACGCCCGGCCGAGCCGGGCGTTTTTCTGCCGCCGTCGTACTCAGTAGACCGGCAGTTCGATACCGTCGAACAGTTCGTCCAGCTCGGTCTTGTTGTGGCACTGCACGGCCTTGGCCAACAGGTCGCGGGTCAGGTGCGGGGCAAACTTCTCGATGAAGTCGCACATGAAACCGCGCAGGAAGGTGCCGCGACGGAAGCCGATCTTGGTCACGCTGGATTCGAACAGGTGGCTGGCGTCGAGCATCACCAGATCGCTGTCCAGCTTCGGATCGACCGCCATGTGGGCGACGATGCCGACGCCCAGGCCCAGGCGCACGTATGTCTTGATCACGTCGGCGTCGGCCGCGGTGAACACCACCTTGGGCACCAGGCCGCGCTGGTTGAAGGCCTCGTCCAGCTTGGAGCGGCCGGTGAAGCCGAACACGTAGGTGACGATGGGCTGCTCGGCCAGCAGCTCCAGGGTCAGCTTCGGCACCTTGGTCAGCGGGTGGCCCTGGGGCACGATCACGCAACGGTTCCAGCGGTAGCAGGGCATCATGATCAGGTCACCGAACAGCTCCAGCGCCTCGGTGGCGATGGCGAAATCGACGGTGCCGTCGGCGGCCATCTCGGCGATCTGCATCGGCGTGCCCTGGTGCATGTGCAGGGAGACGTCCGGATACTGCTTGATGAAACCACTGATCACGCCAGGCAGCGCATAACGCGCCTGGGTGTGGGTGGTGGCGATGGACAGGGTGCCCTTCTTCTCGTTGGAGAACTCCTGGGCGATCTGCTTGATGCTTTCGACCTTGCGCAGGATCTCGCCGGCCGTGGTGATGATGCGCTCGCCGGCGGGGGTGACGCGGGTCAGATGCTTGCCGCTGCGAGCGAAGACTTCGACACCCAGTTCGTCTTCCAGCAGGCGGATCTGCTTGCTGATGCCGGGCTGGGAGGTATAGAGGCTTTGGGCGGTGGCCGAGACGTTCAGATCGTGGTGCGCGACTTCCCAGATATAGCGCAGTTGCTGAAGCTTCATGGACTTTCCTCGAAATGAATGTCGCGACCCGCGATCAGGGGCTTGTCGTTTTATAACCATATTAATGGTTTAAGGAATAAAACTAGACGTTTTTTTTTGCCCTGCATGCCATTCGTCTAAAGCCCCACGCAAATTCCGGGCTTGCCCGACGTATCGTCACAAAGCGCTCAGCGATGCTGCAGCATCGGTACCAGGTAGACCGGCACCTCGGCCAGTTGCACGAGCCGCCCGGCGGTGCGCCCCAGTGGCGTGTTCAGCCCCTCCCCGTGGCTGTGGCTGCCGGCGACTATGATGTCGACGCCCAGGCGCTTGGCTTCATCGAGGATCACCATCGGCGCATCCCCCTGCACCACGCGCACTGAACGGATCAGTTCGGCATCCTGGCGCGCTTCCCCCAGTTCGTCGCGGAACCCCTCCATCACCCGCTGCTCGATGCTGCCCATGACGTTGGTCAGGCCATTGGTGCGCATCTCGTTCAGCGTGCCTTCGTCCAGATAGGTCTGCAGGACAGACTCGGCGAACAGCCCCAGCGGCTCCACCGCGTGCACGACATACACCTCGGCTCCGTAGGCACGGGCCAGCGAGAGTGCGTGCTGAAGGACATAGGGGGCGTAGAGACCGAGGTCAGTGGCGTAAAGAATCGATCGGATCATGCGGCCTCCTCGACAGCCTGCGCGGCGGGGCCTATCCAGCAGCGTAGCAGGAGAACGCGAATCGCTCCGAGAAGGCCGGATGTCGCGGCCGAGCGGCTATCCGGCGACCTTCTTCTCGTTGCTCACACCGTGGGGGACATGACCGGTGGCCACCACCTCCCTGGCCTTCTCGCAGTGCATCGGCTGGTCGTCGAAGAACACGTCGGCAGCGAAGGCTTCGAGGAAAGCGGCCTTGTCCAGACCACCGAGGAACAGCGATTCGTCCAGGCGGATATCCCACTCGCGCAGCGTGCGGATCACCCGCTCGTGGGCCGGGGCGGACCGCGCAGTGACCAGCGCCGTGCGGATCGGGCAGGACTCCTGCGGGAAGGCCTGCTGCACACGGTTCAGCGCCGCCAGGAAGGGCTTGAACGGCCCGCCGCCCAGCGGCTCGCGGGCGGACTCGCGCTCGTGGGTCTGGAAGGCTTCAAGCCCGCCCTGCTGGTAGACGCGTTCGGAGTCGTCGGAGAACAGCACGGCATCGCCGTCGAAGGCAAAACGCAGCTCGCCATTGGCCTCCCGGCGGGTGCCGCCGGAGAGAATGGTTGCCGCGGCGAAGCCGGCATCCAGCGCGTTGCGCACATCCTCGATGTGGGTCGAGAGGAACAGGTGGCAGTTGAACGCCTTGAGGTACGGATAGGGGCTGCGGCCGCCTACAAAGGCGGCGCGCGAGATGCCCAGGCCGTAATGCTGGATGGAGTTGAACACGCGCAGGCCGGTGTCGGCACTGTTGCGCGAGACCAGGATGACCTCCACCGGCGCGCTGTCGGTCCCGCCATTGAGGGCCAGCAGCTTCTGCACCAGGGCAAATGCATCGCCTGGCGGCAGGACTTCGTCCTCGCGGGCGATCTGGTATTGGCGATAGGCCTCGACACCCTCGCTTTCATAGACCTGATGGCTTTCCCGCAGATCGAACAGCGCCCGCGAGGAAATCGCCACCACCAGCTTGTCGCCCAACCCTTTTGCCATGCTTCCCCCTGCGTTCGTCAGCGAGCCTGGTTGCGCGCGTCGATGAAGCGCAGCGCGCGATACAGCGCCTCGATCTTCGGCAGTTCGCACCCGGCCCGGCGTGCAGCTTCCAGCGGCGCCGCGTAGATTGCGCCCAGTTCCAGCGGTCGGCGCTGGGCGAAGTCATGGTACATGCTCGGCAGGTAGTCAGGCATGGCATCCGTGGAGCTGAGCATGGCGCCAACAATGCCCGAAGGCAGCGAATGCCCGCAGGCGGCGGCGCCGGCAATCACTTCTTCCATCAGCTCGGCGACCAGGGCGCGGCTGTCAGGGTTGTCCATGATCGCCCGCGTGCCGCTGTCGAGCAGCACGGAGAGGCCGTTGTAGGGGATGTTCCAGACCAGCTTCTGCCAGCGCGCCTGCTCCAGGTTCGGCATGGCGTTGGAGTCCAGGCCGGCGCTGCGAAACAGTGCGGCGCCCTCCTCCACGATCATCGCCTGGCGCGCCTCGGCCTCGTCGGCAGGGCCGGAGTGATAGCCGATGTTGACGCCGCCGAAGGCCTGGTGCTCGATCACACCCGGCTCGGCGCGATGCACGCAGATGAAGCACAGTCCACCCAGCAGATGGATGTGCTCGGGCAACAGAGCCCGCAATTCGTCTTCCACGGCGAGGCCGTTCTGCAGCAGCAGGACCTTCGCCCCCTGTGCAGCGGCCTGAATGATCAGCGGTGCGAGGTCTGCGTTGCTGGTGGTCTTGGCGCCCACCAGCAGCCAATCGCAGGGCGGCATCTTCGCCACGTCGGAATAGGCATTCACTGGCGCCAGGCTCAGAGTGCCATGCACCTGGCTGTTCAGGCGCAGGCCGTTCTGCGCAACAGCGGGGTATTCGCTACGCAGCAGGAAATGCACGTCGTGGCCGGCGCGGGCCAGCATCAGGCCGTAGAAACCGCCAATGGCGCCGGTTCCGATGATGCCGATTCGCAGATTCATCAAGGCAACTCCTCAGCAGGGCGCGACAGGGCAGCGCGCAGGGCTTGGATCAGGGGTTCGGGGCGCAGTGGTGCATGGACAGGGCCCAGGAAATGGCCGTCACGCACCAGGAACAGGGAAGGCAGGTGGAAGACTTCGTAGCGCTCGACCAGGCCGCCGCTGTGCCCGGCATCGATCCAGCACAGGCGATCCACCGGCAATTGGAACTGCGGCAGAGCCTGCCGCGCCCAGCGACAGGTGGAGCAGCCTTCCCCAGTGAAAATCAGCAGCGACACGCCCGGCAGCTCCAGCAGCCGGCGGTCGGCATCCAGGTCGGTCAGCTCCAGGGCCGGCACTATACTCAAGGTGCCAACACTATAAAGATTGCAGTCGGAGCGTTCCGTCATGCGTCAGTTCCTGCGTCACCCTTGCGATTTTCCGGTCGAGCTGGTCATCCGCAAACAGACTTTCCTGCCGCGCCAGCGGTTGCACAATATCAGCCTGGGCGGTGTCGCGTGCAATTCGCCACGGGGCTTTCGCCGCGGCACCTCCATCGAACTGCGCATCCCGCTGCTGGGCGACTCCGCCCGCTACCCCGGCATCATCGCCTGGAGCCGCAAGCAAGCCAGCGACTATCGCGTGGGTATCGCCTTCATCGACGAGGACACGCTGTTCCGGGCACGCATGGTGGAGCAGGTCTGCCAGATCGAGCAGTACCGCCGCCAGCGGGAACGGGCCAGCGGCAACAGCCTGCCTTTCGAGGACCTGGCACTGGAGTGGATCGCGCAGAACGCCGCGGACTTCCCATTGTTTTGCGCGGTCTGATCGACCCAGCGCAGAAAGTTGCGCAAATGCCCGTGTTGCGGGCACTTTCCTGCATCGAGCCATTGTCGAGGCCACGCCTGAACGGTTAAGGTTCGGGTTCCCCTTAGCGACACATTTGCCTGCGCCCCATCGCACGGGGATTTCTGGCGGCCGGCACCCGTGACCTGATTGAGTACCACGATGGCTGATTTACAGATCGACGACCTTAACGTTGCCTCCAACGAGACACTGATCACGCCGGAGCAGCTCAAGCGCGAAATCCCCCTGACCGATGCCGCCCTGCGCACCGTCGCCAATGGCCGCCAGGTCGTCCGCGACATCCTCGACGGCAAGGACCACCGCCTGTTCGTGGTGATCGGCCCCTGCTCGATCCACGACATCAAGGCCGCCCACGAATACGCCGAGCGCCTGAAGGTGCTGGCCGCGGAAGTCTCCGACACCCTGTTCCTGGTGATGCGCGTGTACTTCGAGAAACCGCGTACCACCGTCGGCTGGAAGGGCCTGATCAACGACCCGTACCTGGACGACTCCTTCAAGATCCAGGACGGCCTGCACATCGGCCGCCAGCTGCTGCGCGACCTCGCCGAGATGGGCCTGCCCACCGCCACCGAAGCGCTCGACCCGATCTCCCCGCAGTACCTGCAGGACCTGATCAGCTGGTCGGCCATCGGCGCACGCACCACCGAATCCCAGACCCACCGCGAGATGGCCTCCGGCCTGTCCTCGGCGGTCGGCTTCAAGAACGGCACCGACGGCAGCCTGACCGTGGCGATCAACGCCCTGCAGTCTGTTTCCAGCCCGCACCGTTTCCTGGGTATCAACCAGGAAGGCGGCGTCTCCATCGTCACAACCAAGGGCAACGCCTACGGCCACGTGGTGCTGCGCGGCGGCAACGGCAAGCCGAACTATGACTCGGTCAGCGTCGCCCTGTGCGAGCAGGAACTGACCAAGGCGAAGATCCCGCTCAACGTGATGGTCGACTGCAGCCATGCCAACTCCAACAAGGACCCGGCCCTGCAGCCGCTGGTGATGGACAACGTCGCCAACCAGATCGCCGAAGGCAACAATTCCATCGTCGGCCTGATGGTGGAAAGCCACCTGGGCTGGGGCGCTCAGCCGATCCCGAAGGATCTGTGCCAGCTGAAATACGGCGTGTCGATCACCGACGCCTGCATCGACTGGGACACCACCGAGAAGGCCGTGCGCAGCATGCATGCCAAGCTCAAGGACGTCCTGCCCAAGCGCCAGCGCGGCTGACGCTTCGAGCGGACAGGAAGAAGCCGGGCAGATGCCCGGCTTTTTCTTTGGCAAATTCTGCACCGGTGCTTTTTGTAGGAGCGAGCCTGCTCGCGAAGCGCTTGACGCTGGGCAGGAAGACCCTTCGCGAGCAAGCTCGCTCCTACAGAACTTCTGCCGGAAATGGAATTCCATCAGGCATAAAAAAGCCCGGCATTGGCCGGGCTTTTCGTTTCTGCACCCTGATGATCAGAGCGCGGTATCAGTGTGGCGCTGACGGCGCTCCAGGTAGCGCTCCACGTAGGAGCACGACGGGATGACGCTGTAGCCCTTGCGCTCGGCGAACTGCAGCGCGTGTTCGGTGAGGGCGGCGGCAATGCCGCGGCCGCGAAGGCTGTCCGGAACGAAAGTGCGATAGATGTCGAGCGTCTGCTTGCCCAGATCCATGTAGGCCAGATAGGCGCGATGACCATCAACAGTCGTTACGAACTGGTGGCTGGTTTCATCATGCTGGATGGACAACGACTCACTCACTTGCTCTCTCCTTCCGGGGGCCTCACAACATGACCCGCACCTGATTGATCTTGTTCAGGCGGAGGAACATTTCTGCCGAGCCGGTCCCCATCAGGACCGTGATATAGGCTCGACCGTTCTCCACCTTGTGCAGCACACCCTGGTAATAGGCACCATCGAACGTGATGAACTGCAGGCGCTTGCCGGTGTACTGGGCAAGGCTTTCAACGCTAACGAACTCATATTGCTGCGTTCTGGCCTGCGACTCAACCGTTTCTTGGGCCGAAACCATTTGATATTGGCTTTCCGGCGTGATTTTTTTCTTCAGCGGATCGACCCAGGCGAATCCCAGCGGTGTAACCGACTGCTGGTTTACTAAGACGACCGGATGCAGCATCTGAATCACATCCTTGGGCTCGAAAAATTGCAGGCCGTCCCAGGCCATACCCTCACTGGGGGTCAGCTCAACGCGCAGCGAGCGCGGGTCTTCCAGGTAACGGCCGTAAGCCTCGAGCACCGGCTTGTCCAGGGCGATACGCTGTTGGCGCAGCGCCTTGTCGAACTGTTCCAGCGAGAGCGCGGTATACGCCTTCTGGTCCACGCCCAGCTTGCCCCGGCAGAACTCGCTGACTCGGCGCTGGTACTGGTTGTCGTTCATCTCGACGACGACCTGAGACACTCGCGGAGGGTTCACACGCATATCGCCCGGGCGCTCGGAGACGTTCATCAGCGTCATGCTGGTGTGCATGTCCAGCATGTCGCGGGTGTCGCTACGCAGGTCGAAGGTCAGGGTCTGCGCGCCCGGCTGCAGGCGGTAGGAGAACTCGATGTCCGATTCGAGGGTGCGGTAACCCATCTGCAGCAGCTCATCGACACCGATGTTGCGTACGTTGCCGCAGGCCACTTCGCTCATGGCGGTGAAGGCGCTCTTCTCCGCCGGCTGGGCGTACAGCGACTGCATGAACGGGCCGTGAATCTGCAGTTCAACGCCCTTCAGGTCCACCGCCATCTGCTCCGGCAGCTTGCCCTCGCCCAGGCGTTCCTTGAAGCTGAGCAGTTCGCGCAGGCCATTGAACTTCAGCTGTGCATGGGAAACCTTCAGGCTGTCACCGGCCATCGGCACCCTGATCACCACGTTCTGCAGCCCCACCCGACCGTCGAAAGACGAGGAAATGCCGCCATAGGTGATCTCCATGAACGGCGAGACACGGGCAATGGCGTCGTTCACCACGCTACGCACGGAGAGCCAGAGCGACGCCTTGATGATCAGGGCGATCGCGACGACGGCAAAGAGGGACCACTTGAGAATCTTCGACATGACAGGCACATCCTGGATTGTGCGAGGGGGGACGCGGGGATGCTGGCAGCTTAACAGCACGCCTAGGACCTCTCTATGAGCACCTCAGGAATTTGCGTGCATAGCGCACAGAAATCTCTCCATTTCTGTGGCAAGCGCCTGACTCACCAGTCAGTCAAAACGCTTTACGCCCCCTCCCGGCGTCAGTATGTTCTGGCCACTTCCAATCCAAGGACTCCAACCCAGGACCCTCTGCCATGAGTGAGCTGATCAGCTACCAATTCGAAGACGGCATCGCCACCCTGACCCTGAACAACGGCAAGGTGAACGCCATCTCCCCGGCGGTCATCGATGCCTTCAACCAGGCCCTGGACCAGGCGGAGAAGGACCGTGCGATTGTCATTGTCACTGGCCAGCCGGGCATTCTCTCTGGCGGCTACGACCTCAAGGTGATGACCTCCGGCCCGGAGAACGCCGTGAACCTGGTGGCCGCGGGCTCGACCCTGGCGCGCCGCATGCTGTCGCACCCGTTCCCGGTCATCGTCGCCTGCACCGGCCACGCGGTAGCCAAGGGCGCCTTCATCCTGCTTTCGGCGGACTACCGCATCGGCGTCGATGGTCCGTTCCAGATCGGCCTGAACGAAGTGGCCATCGGCATGACCATGCACCACGTCGGCATCGAACTGGCCCGTGACCGCCTGCGCCGCTCTGCCTTCACCCGCTCGGTAGTGAACGCGGAGATGTTCAACCCGCGCGACGCCGTGGACGCCGGCTTCCTCGACAAGGTGGTACCGGCCGAGCAACTCCAGGCCGCTGCCCTGGAAGCCGCACAGCACCTGAAAAAGCTGAACATGACAGCCCACCGCAATACCAAGCTGAAAGTGCGCAAGCAGTTGCTGGAAACCCTCGACAAGTCCATCGAGCTGGACAAGAACCACCTGGCCTGATCGCTCGAGAACGAAAAGCCCGGCCTGTGCCGGGCTTTTTCATGCCCACACTGTTACCTAAAGAGCAACACTGATTAAGCCTGTTTGCTATTTTTCAAAAATTATTACGCATTAACCTATAGATGAACCCAAGCAAAACCAACCGGAGGTGTTCATCATGAAACTCAACATCATCGCCGCCAGCGTCCTGGCCGCCGCTACTGCCTTTGCCGCTCAAGCCAGCTTCGCCGAAGAGTCCCCGCTGATGCAGGACCGCATGGTTCACATGACCCAGGCCGCCATCCAGCAGCAACAGTCCGAGCAGTCTGCCAGCAAGGTGAATGTCGAAGCCGCTGCCAAGCAGGGCTGAGACCTTTACACCCCTCCAGCCGCCTGCAGCAGGTGACGTCATGCAGTCGAGCCCGAAGCCGAAAGCCCGGCGTGAAGCCGGGCTTTTCAGGGGCGACGACGCAGCGGCCTCAGAGCCCTTCGGCGGCCACGACTCCCCGGCGGTAGGTCTCATAGACCCACACTGTGGCGGCCAGGTCACCCAGGTAGCGTTCCACCAGTGGCTTGACGTCCTTCCACTCCAACCCACCGACACCCGTTGCCAGACAGGGCAGCGCAACGCTTTCAACGCGCTCACTCTGCAGGTATTTCGCCAGTTCCTTCAGGCAATGGCTGACGTTTTCCAGTGTCGCTTCGGCAGGCTTAGCACCGCGCCCCTCGCCCTGCATGCCCTGGGTGAGCAGGTTGGCGATGCAGCGGGTGGAGCCATCGGCGTCCACGCCCGACCAGATCCAGATCGAACCCGGTCTGGGCGCCTTCGAGTGCGACGCGTGACGGTAATCGCGAACCATCGACGGCCAGCGTTCGCGCAGGTCCAGCGCCAGGCCGCTATCGAAATGGTCCTGCGGCGCAATACCGTGCGCGATGACCTGGGCCTTGCTCAGCAGAATGTCGCCTTCAACGTATCGAATCATGGGGAGTTCCTTGCGTCCTGGGAGTCCGTGGCAGCTTCGCGCCACCGTCTGATTTCCACGCTACGCCAGGCAACCGCCCCCTCCTTGACGAGGGTCAAGCAGCCATGAAGACCGCCAGAGTCCCGGAAACGTCCGACGAGATCCCACCACCCGCAGCCTTGCGCCTGGTCGTTGCCCCGCCATCTATCAATTCGCCTGATACCGGGAACCAACCGGCATCGTTATTCAATCGAATTGGCCAAAGCGACACTGGGCCATCCCATCCCGGTCCCCGAGTCGCCAGCATGAATCGCCAAGCCCACCGCTATGCCCGCAACGGCGCCCTCGCCGCCCTGGGGCTCTATACCATCGTGATCCTGGTGGTCACGGCGCTCACTGCCGGCTTCGACGGCGCGCGCCGTGCTCCAGTGGACAATGTCGACCGCAACGGGCTCTTCGAGCGTTTCAACCAGGCGGTGCCCGTCGCGCTGCAAGGTATCCAGGCCGCCCTCACTCCCCACTCCTGACTGCACTTCACTGGCGCGTCTCGCCAGGCTGGCCAACACTCAATCCCTGCAGAACGACTCCCGACCGATCCAAGAGCAGGGTGGGTTTCAGCATGGGCCGAGTCATCGCTTCCGCCGTCTACAGCAAGGGCCGCAAGGTTTCCGATATTCCGCTCGAGGACGGCTATCGATGGGCCTGCCAGCCCGACCACTTTGTCTGGACCGGCCTGCAGGAGCCGACGCCGGAAGAAATGTTCAACCTGCAACGGCAGTTCAACCTTCACGAACTGGCTGTCTCCGACGCCCTGGAAAAGCACAGCCGGCCGAAGCTGGAAACCTTTGGTGATGCCCTGTTCATCGTCATCTATTCGCCGATCCGCGCCGATAGCCGACTGATGTTCGTCGAAACCCACCTGTTTGCCGGCATCGGCTACATCATCAGCGCGCGACATGGTTTCTCCCAGTCCTACTCCCAGGTCCGACAGCGCTGCGAAGCCCGGCCGCTGCTGCTGGCCCATGGCACCGACTTCGTGCTCTATGCCCTGCTGGATTTCGTGATGAGCAACTACGAACCGGTGGTGGAAGCGATCCGCGAGGAGATCGAGGAAGTGGAGCAGCAGGTGCTGCGCAAGTCGCTGACCCAGGAGCAGATCGAGAAGATCTACGGCCTGCGCCGCGAGGTGCTCAAGCTCAAGCACTACGCCGCGCCCATGGTGGAGATCTGCCAGGAACTGCAGCGCCTGGACTTTCCCTTCATCGACAAACAGATGCGGCCCTACTTCCGCGACGTGGCAATCCACGTGAACCGCCTCCTGGAAGACCTCACCACTTTGCGCGACGTCGCCAGCCAGACCATCGAAGTCGGGCTGGCGCTGGAGTCCTCACGGCAGAGCGTGGTGCAGCGCAAATTCGCTGCCTGGGCGGCCATCCTCGCCTTCCCCACCGCCGTGGCCGGTATCTACGGGATGAACTTCGAATACATCCCGGAACTGCACTGGCACTACGGCTACTTCCTGATCATGGGGCTGCTGGCGCTGGGCTGCGTCGGGTTGTATATCAGCTTCAAGCAGGCAGATTGGCTATAGAGACCATTGGCGGCCATTCGGCGACGCGGAACGTAGGATGGCGTGGAGCGCAGCGATACCCATTGAATGATACGTACCGGCCTGCATGGGTATCGCTGCGCTCCACCGATCCTACAAAAGCTGTTCAGCCTGACACCTGCGCAAACGAAAACGCCGCTCATCTGAGCGGCGTTTTCAGTAAGAGCGGCAAAAATCAGGCAGCGCTTTTCTTCTCGGCTTTCTTCTTCTCGTCGCTGCCCTGCTGGACGAAGCGCATCATCCACTCGCCCACCGCCGTGCCCTGGTGCGGGCGCGCAAGGCTGTCGATGCCGGACTGGAACACCGGCTCGCTGAAGATGTGCTTGCGCAGCTCCAGGATCGCCTGGGAATAGTCGCTCTGGAACTCCGGGTGGCCCTGGAAGCACAGCACCTGATCACCGATGGCGTAGGCGGCGTTCGGGCAGAAATCGCTGGAAGCGATGCGGCGCGCGCCGTGGGGCAGCTCGGTGACCTGGTCCTGGTGGCTGACCAGCAGGGTCAGGCCATCACCCAGCGACGGGCTCATCCACTCGGGCTGCTCCTCGATGCGGTAGTCGTGGATACCCACGCCCCAGCCCTGGCTGGCACGCTCGGTCTTGCCGCCTAGCACCAGCGCCAGCAACTGGTGGCCAAAGCACACGCCCAGCAGCTTGTCGCCGCGCTGGTAGAGCTTGAGCACGTAGTCCTTGAGGGTCTGGATCCAGGGATCAGTGCCGAAGGAGTCCGCCTTGCTGCCAGTCACCAGGTACGCATCGAACTTCTCATCATCGGGCGGGTAATGCCCTTCCACCACGTTGTAGACCTTGAACTCGGCCGGAACGGGTTGCTTGGCGAACAGTTGCTGGAACATCCAGCCATAGCCCTTGTACTGATCGATGAGTTCGGGGCGGAGGATGTCGGTTTCCAGAATGCAGATGTGCAACGACATGCAGGGGTGATTCCTGGGGGGTTGGCGGCTGATAAGAGTGGTTATCCTGACACTGATGAAACGCGCGTGAAAATTACGCCCTATTTTTTCACCGCACAAGATACCGAGCGGATTCTTGTGCAGGAATTTCAGGGGAAATACCGGAAAAAACGACTTCCTTCAATTGCACCGACGCACAAGGGTGACGGCCGGTTGGCAAGGATTCAGTCCAATGACCGCTCGCGCAGAACCAAGTTCGCGTCCACTACCTGCGCGTATTCGCCTTGCAGGTTGGCCAGGGACATCGCATGGACTTCCTCCGCGCTGCGCAGCATGCCGCTGAAATCGCGCTTATCGAAGGCGAAGCAGGCATCCGCCACCACCTGGACGAAGAAGCCCAGGTTGCCCGCGGTGCGGGCCGTGGATTCCACCGAGTTGTTGGTACTCACGCCGCAGATCACCACCGATTCGATGCCGCGCACGCGCAACCAGCGTTCCAGGGCGCTGTTGATGAAGGCGTCGGGGACGTTCTTCTCCACCACGTGCTCGTGCTCCAGCGGCGCCAGCTCCGGCTGGAATTCCGCGCCGGGCTGGCCGGGCCAGAACGGTGAGCCTGGTGTACGGGAAATGTGCCGCACGTGAACCACCGGCCAGCCTGCCTGGCGCCAGGCTGCCAGTAGCTCACCGATGCGCCGTTCGGCCTGCGGGTTGTTGCGTGGGGCGGGGCTGTCACGCATGCCTTTCTGCTGGTCGATGATCAACAGGGCGGGAGCGGTCATCGGTGCGGTCCTTGCAATTCGGAAGGCGCCATCCTACGGCTTGTACAGGCAAGAAAAAACCGGCCACCAAGGCCGGTTTTTCTGTAGGAGCGAGGGGAACGCCTAGTCCTTGCTCGCGAACCCAATCCCGCTGCGAGCCCGTTCGCGAGCAAGCTCGCTCCTACCAAGAGCCCATCAGAAGGGCTCGTTGCGCGCGGCCTTCTCCAGCAGCAGCGCCGGCGGCAGGAAGCGCTCGCCGTACTGCTCGGCCAGGTACTGGGCGCGGGCGACGAAGTCCTTCAGGCCGTACTGGTTGATGAACTGCAGCGCGCCGCCGCTCCAGGCCGCGAAGCCAATGCCGAAGATCGAGCCGATGTTGGCGTCGGCGGTGGAGGTCAGCACGCCCTCCTCCACGCAGCGCACCGTCTCGATAGCCTGCACGAAGAGAATGCGGTCGCGCACGTCCTCGGCGGAAATCTGCGCGTCAGCCTTTTCGAAGCGCTGTTTCAGCTCAGGCCACAGATGCTTCTTGCCGTTGGCCGGATAGTCGTAGAAGCCGGCGCCAGCGGCTTTGCCCGGGCGCTTGTACTCGTTGACCATCAGGTCCACCACGGCGAAGGCCGGATGCTTTGGCAATTGCTTGCCTTCGGCTTCCAGGTCCTTGCGGGTCTGCTCGCGGATATGGGTCATCAGGCTCATGGAGACTTCGTCGCTGATCGCCAGCGGGCCCACCGGCATGCCGGCCTGGCGCGCCTGGTTCTCGATCATCGCCGCCGACACGCCTTCGCCGAGCATCGCCAGGCCTTCGTTGGTGAAGGTGCCGAACACGCGGGAGGTGAAGAAGCCGCGGCTGTCGTGGACGACGATCGGGGTCTTCTTGATCTGCAGGACGTAGTCGAAGGCGCGGGCCAGAGTGGCGTCGTCGGTCTTCTCGCCGCGGATGATCTCCACCAGCGGCATCTTGTCCACCGGGCTGAAGAAGTGCAGGCCGATGAATTTCTGCGGCTGCGCGACGGCTTCGGCCAGGCCGGTGATCGGCAGGGTCGAGGTGTTGGAGGCGATCACCGCGTCCGCCAGCGCGGCGGATTCCGCAGCAGCGCTGACCTTGGCCTTCAGGCCACGGTCCTCGAACACGGCTTCGATGATCAGGTCACAGCCTTCGAAATCGGCGTCACTGGCGGTCGGCTTGATGCGGGCGAGGAAGGCGTCGCGTTTCTCGGCTGTCATCTGGCCCCTGCCGACTTTCTTGTCCAGCAGGCCGGCGGAGTACGCCTTGCCCTTTTCCGCCGCTTCGATGGAAACGTCCTTGAGCACCACCTCGATGCCGGCGGCGGCCGAGACGTAGGCGATACCCGCGCCCATCATGCCGGCGCCGACGACACCGACCTTCTTCGTCTGCTGCGGCGGGATGCCTTGCGGACGGGATTTGCCGGCGTTGATCTCGTTGAGCTGGAACCAGAAGGTGCCGATCATGTTCTTCGCCACCTGGCCGGTGGTCAGCTCGGTGAAGTAGCGCGCCTCGATCAGCTGCGCGGTATCGAAGTCCACCTGGGCGCCTTCGACGGCAGCGCACATGATCTTCTCCGGTGCCGGGAAGCAGCCTTTGGTCTTGTCGCGCAGCACGGACGGGGCGATGGCGAGCATCTGTGCCACGGCCGGGCTGGACGGCGTGCCGCCGGGGATCTTGTAGCCGGCGCTGTCCCACGGTTGCTTGGCGGCCGGGTTGGCGGCGATCCACTCGCGGGCCTTGCTCAGCATCTCGTCGCGGCTGGAGGCCAACTGATGGATCAGACCGGCCTTGAGCGCCTGGTCCGGGCGCACTTTCTTGCCTTCGGCCAGGTACGGCAGGGCCTTCTCCAGCCCCAGCAGGCGCACCATGCGCACTACCCCGCCGCCACCGGGCAGCAGGCCCAGGGTGACTTCCGGCAGGCCGAGTTGGACGTGGCTTTCGTCCAGGGCGATGCGGTGGTGGCAGGCCAGGCAGATTTCCCAGCCGCCACCCAGCGCCGCGCCGTTGATGGCGGCAACTACCGGCTTGCCGAGGGTTTCCAGGCGGCGCAGCTGGCCCTTGAGCACCAGGATGCCTTCGTAGAAGGCCTTGGCGTCCGCCTTGGTGACCTTGATCAGTTCATTGAGATCGCCGCCGGCGAAGAAGGTCTTCTTCGCGGAGGTGATCACCACGCCGGCGATCGAGTCCTTCTCGGCTTCCAGGCGCGCGACAGTGGCGGCCATGGCCTCGCGGTAGACACCGTTCATGGTGTTGGCGCTCTGGCCGGGCATGTCCATGGTCAGGACGACGATATTGTCCTGGCCTTTTTCAAAGCGGATGGCGTCGGTCATTTTTATTCTCCGGCCTCAGACGCGTTCGATGATGGTGGCGATACCCATGCCGCCGCCCACGCAGAGGGTGGCCAGGCCGTAGCGCAGGTTGCGCCGCTCCAGTTCGTCCAGCAGGGTGCCGAGGATCATGCAGCCGGTGGCGCCCAGCGGGTGGCCCATGGCGATGGAGCCGCCGTTGACGTTGACCTTGCTCTCCGGCACGCCCATGTCCTTCATGAACTTCATCACCACCGAGGCGAAGGCTTCGTTCACCTCATAGAGGTCGATGTCCTCGGCCTTCAGTCCGGCCTTGGCCAGCGCCTTGCGGGTGGCCGGCGCAGGGCCGGTGAGCATGATGGTCGGGTCGGTGCTGGTCACCGCGGTGGCGACGATGCGGCCACGGGCCTTCAGGCCCAGCTCGCGGCCCTTGGCTTCGGAGCCGATGAGCATGGCAGTGGCGCCGTCGACGATGCCGGAGCTGTTGCCCGGCGTATGCACGTGTTCGATGCGCTCGACGAAGCTGTACTTGCGCAGCGCGCTGGCGTCGAAGCCCATCTGCCCCATCATTTCGAAGCTGGGCTTGAGCGCGCCGAGGCCTTCGAGGGTGGAGTCGGCGCGGATGAATTCGTCATGGTCGAGCAGGACGATGCCGTTCTGGTCGGTGACCGGCACCAGGGATTTGGCGAACAGCCCCTCGGCGCGGGCCTTGGCGGCTTTCTGCTGGGAACGCAGGGCAAAGGCGTCGACGTCGGCACGGCTGAAGCCTTCCAGGGTGGCGATCAGGTCGGCGCCGATGCCCTGGGGGACGAAGCTGGTATGCAGGTTGGTCTCCGGGTCCAGCGCCCAGGCGCCGCCGTCGGAGCCCATGGGCACGCGGGACATGGATTCCACGCCGCCGACCACCACCAGGTCCTCGAAGCCCGAGCGCACTTTCATGGCACCCAGGTTGACCGCTTCCAGGCCCGAGGCGCAGAAGCGGTTGATCTGCACACCGGCGACCTGCTCGTCCCAGTCGGCCACGAGCGCGGCGGTCTTGGCGATGTCCGAGCCCTGGTCGCCCACCGGGGTCACGCAGCCCAGGACGATGTCGTCGACCTGGGCGGTATCCAACTGGTTGCGCTGCTGCAGCGCGCGCAGCACACCGGCCATCAGGTTGACCGGCTTGACGCTATGCAGCGCGCCGTCCTTCTTGCCTTTGCCGCGGGGAGTACGCACCGCGTCGTAAATGAATGCTTCGGTCATGGCGTTCTCTCTTAGAGTTGTCGTCACGCAGGCGTGGCGTGTCGGCCTACCTTAGCGGCGTATCGGCACGGAGCAATGACCGCAGCGCTCAGCGAAATTGACCGCCACGCTCAGCGACCGACCGGAGGCGATGAGGCCGAAGGCTCTGGAAAGGGGCTGCCGGCGGCAGCGGACGAGCGGTCGAAAAGCTGAACGGCTTTGTCACGTGCCAGTCATATAGAGGGAATATGCCTGAAGCTGCATCACTTGCTGCAAGATGGTCTAAGCCCGCGCGGCACTAGGCTTAGACTCCGTTATGCAGTGAATGAAAAGCGTGCAGATGATGCGAAAAGTGCCGTTGCCGGGTTTTGCCGGCTCGGCTCGAGAAACCAGAAGCCAAGGCATGCGCGCCACTATCAACAGGCAGTGGGTGGCCGTGCCAAGAACAAGAAAGGCGGAAGGACATCATGGACAAACAATCGAGAAAATGGCGTCAGGCAAGCCTGATCGTCTTCGCAACCACCGTTGTTCTGATCATTCCCAATCTGAGTCGTCTGGTCGGCTAGGGCCAACACCCGGCTTCCCCGCCGCTGCGTACCGCGTGCCGCCATCCGCGAGCCACGGTCAACGCAGCGCGGGAGCCACCTACCTCCTGCTGCGCCCACTCCTCTGCTAATGTTCCGCGGCCCACTCCGCCACGGATGCGACCATGCGCCCACTGCTGCTGACGCTGCTCCTGCTCTGCCCCACCGCTTTCGCCGCGACGCTCACCCTGGAACTGCCCGATGGCAAGCACAGCCTGACCAGTGAGCAATTGCTGGCCGATCCCCAGGCGCAGGACATCGAGATTCCCGCCGACGTTTCCTACAACCGCAGCATGCATTACCGCGCGGTGCCACTGGCCGCGCTGCTGAAAGGCGTGAAGCCCGGTGATCACCTGCAGGCAGTGGCGCTCGATGGATTTGCCGCCGAGCTGCCAGCCGCGCCGCTACTGGAGAGCAAAGGCTCGCGCGCCTGGCTGGCCATCGAGGAAGCCGATAAGCCCTGGCCGAAACTCGGCGACGGCAAGCCGTCCGCCGGGCCGTTCTATCTTGTGTGGAGCGATCCCAAGGCCGCCGGCATCGGCCCGGAGCAGTGGCCGTTCCAGGTTGCCAGCATCCGTTACCTGAAGCCGCTGGCCGAACGCTTCCCGGCGCTGCTGCCGGCGAAGAACGCACCGAAGCCAGTGCAGGAAGGTTTCGCCCAGTTCCAGAAGAACTGCCTGGCCTGCCATCGCCTGAACGGTGCCGGGGATTCGCAGTTCGGTCCGGACCTGAACATCCCGCACAACCCGACCGAATACTTCGCCGCGGGCTATCTCAAGCAGTACATCCGCGACCCGCAGAGCCTGCGGCACTGGCCGGAGGCACGGATGAAAGGGTTTGCGGCGGATGTGATCAGCGACAGGGAGCTGGATGAGATCGTCGCTTACCTGAAGCACATGGCGGGGCGCAAGGTGAAGGTTGGCGGCTAGAAGCCGGGGCTCTCTGTAGGGCGCATAACGCGCCAGCGTTATCCGCCTTATCGATATCGGCGGATAACCTGTTCCAGGTTATCCGCCCTACCGTACTGAATCGTCTGGCGGGACGGAAGGTTAACGCCTGCGGCTGATCGGCAAGGCCTGCGTAGCGGCTGTTCGCGAGCAAGCTCGCTCCTACACCCCTGCACCGATGCATCCCTGTAGGAGCGAGCTTGCTCGCGAACCCGCCCCGCAGCGAAGCGTCAGTGCCAATAATCCCCCGGCGGCGCCGGCAGCTCGCCGAGCAACTGGCGCAACCCCGCGCCCCACTGCCCGCGAATTCCCTCGAAATACGCATCGCCTTCCTGGATGCGGTACCCCGCCGGTACCTCCAGGCTGCCTTCGCGGTACACCAGCAGGTCCAGCGGCATGCCCACCGAGAGGTTGCTGCGGATGGTCGAGTCGAAGCTGATCAGCGCGCAGCGCAGCGCCTGTTCCAGCGGCGTCGCGTAGCTCATGGCGCGGTCGATGATCGGCTTGCCGTACTTGCTTTCGCCGATCTGGAAGTACGGCGTGTCGCGGCAGGACTCGATGAAGTTGCCCTGCGGGTAGACATTGAACAGGCGCGGCACCTCGGTGCCGATCTGCCCGCCCACGAGGAACGAACTGCCCAGGTCGACGCCCTGGTTCTGCCCGATGTTCTCGTCGTGGTCGACCACCTCGCGCAGCGTCGACCCCACCAGCCGGGCCGCTTCGAAGAGGTTGTCGACGTTCCCCAGGTTCGGTTCTTCGCTGCCCATACGCTGCCGCAGCACGCTGATCACCGACTGCGAGGTGGCCAGGTTGCCGGCGCTCTGCACCACGATCAGGCGCTCGCCGGGCGTGCCGAAGATGTGCAGCTTGCGGAACACGGCGATGTTGTCGACGCCGGCGTTGGTGCGCGAATCGGAAACGAAGACCAGGCCCTGGGCGAGGTTCATGGCGACGCAATAGGTCATGACGTTCTCATGGCAGGTTCAGGGAGCGGGAGGGCTGGCACCGATCTTAAGCCGGTGCCCGGCCTTTCGCCACGCCTGCTCATTGCTGCATCTGCTGGGCCTGCTGCAGGTGCCCCGGCGCCACGGTGACGCGGGCATGCATCTGCTCACCGCCGCCGCCCCGACGCATGCCGCGCACCGGGCAGGCGTCGAGGTAGTCCAGGCCCACCGCCAGTTTCAGGTGGCGTTCGGGGCGGTCCAGCACATTGGTCACGTCGAAGCTGTACCAGGCGTCGTCCAGCCAGGCTTCGACCCAGGCGTGGCTGGCGAGGTGTTCTTCGCTGTCGGTGTAGAGGTAGCCGGAAACGTAGCGCGCCGGCACGCTCAGGTAGCGCAGGCAGGCGAGGAAGGCGTGGGCGTGGTCCTGGCAGACGCCCTGCCCGGCCGCAAAGGCTTCGGCGGCGGTGCTGTCCACCTGGGTCGAACCGGGCACATAGGCGATGCGCTCGTTCAGCGCCTGCATCAGGCGGATCATCGCCTTGCGGTCGCGGCGCTCGGCGCACTGGGCGCGGGCAAACTCCTGCAGCGCGCCGTCAGCCAGGGTCAGGCGAGTGCTGCGCAGGAACGGCAGCGGCGACAGGTGATCGTGCTCGCACTCGTTCTCCACGTCGATTTCGACGTTGCCGTGGGCGGCGATGGCAATGGCCTCGTGGGGCTCGTCGAGGGTCAGCACATGGAGGATGTTGCCGTAGGCATCGCGCTGCGGGTGCGCCGGGCGCGGCAGATGCAGCTGCCAGTCCAGGACGTGCTGGCGTTCGCTCTCCTGGGGGGTCAGGCGCAGGTACTGGATGCTCGCGCGCACCTGGTCTTCGTAGCGGTAGGTGGTGTCGTGGCGGATGGAGAGTTTCATGCGGCCTCCAGGTACGAGCTGTGAATGGCGTTGGCGAGCTGGCGCACCAGCCCGATGTGGTCGGTGATCCAGGTGTGCAGGCCGGTGCCCAGCACCTCGTCGATGCCGGTGTAGCGCACCCGCGCTTCCAGTTCGGCGGCCATGCGCTGCGCCGGGCGGCCGTTGGCGCCGGGCAGGCTGGCGAGGATCTGGCGCAGCTCCTCGGCACAGGCCAGCAGCGAGCGCGGGACGTCCTCGCGCAGCAGCAGGAGTTCGGCGATGTTCCGTGCGTTCAGCGCATCGCGATAAAGCTCTGTGTAGCCCTCGAAGGCCGAGAGCGCGCGTAGCAATGCCGTCCACTGGTAGTAACCACGGGCGGAACCTTCCGCCGGGCCGGCGCTGTGTTCGCCCAGCACCTGATGACGCGCATCGAGCAGGCGCAGGGTGTTGTCGGCACGCTCGATGTAGGTGCCCAGGCGGATGAAGTGGAAGGCGTCATTGCGCATGCTGGTGCCGAAGGTGGCGCCGCGGAACAGGTGCGAGCGGTCCTTCACCCATTCGCAGAAGTGGCTGATGCCGTAGCGCAGCAGGCCCTGGTGGGCGATGTCGCGCATCTCCAGCCAGGTGGCGTTGATGTTTTCCCACATGTCGGTGGTGATGCGCCCACGCACCGCATGCGCTCCGGCACGGGCGGCGCCGAAGCAGGAATAGATGCTGGTGGGGTTCTGGGCATCCAGGGCGAAGAAGTTCAGCAGGCGCTCGGCGTGCAGCTCGCCGTGACGGGCGAGATAGGCGTCGAGATTGCCAGTGATCAGCAGCGGCATGGCCAGTTCTTCCAGGCCATCGCCGCGGCCATCCTGGGGCATCAGCGACAACGAGTAGGACACGTCGAGCATGCGCGCGAGGTTCTCGGCGCGCTCCAGGTAACGCGACATCCAGTACAGGTCGGAAGCGGTTCTACTCAGCATGGTCAGTCCCCCACCACCCAGGTGTCCTTGGTACCGCCACCTTGTGACGAATTCACCACCAGCGAGCCTTCGCGCAGCGCCACGCGGGTCAGCCCGCCGGGCACCAAACGCACGTTGTCCGGCGCGGACAGCACGAAAGGCCGCAGGTCGATGTGGCGCGGGGCGATGCCGTTCTCGACGAAGGTCGGGCAGGTAGACAGGCTCAACGTCGGCTGCGCGATGTAGGCCTCCGGCCGCGCCATCAGCCGCGCGCGGAAAGCTTCGATTTCCGCCGTGGTAGCCGCCGGGCCGACCAGCATGCCGTAGCCGCCGGAGCCCTGGGCTTCCTTCACCACCAGTTCGGGCAGGTGCGCCAGCACGTGGGACAGGTCCTGCGGGCGGCGACACTGCCAGGTCGGCACGTTGTGCAGGATCGGCTCCTGGTCGAGGTAGAAGCGGATCATTTCCGGCACGTAGGGGTAGACCGACTTGTCGTCGGCCACGCCGGTGCCGATGGCGTTGGCCAGGACCACGTTGCCGGCGCGATAGGCGGCCAGCAGGCCGGGTACGCCGAGCATGGAGTCGGGATTGAAGGCCAGCGGGTCGAGGAAGTCGTCGTCGATGCGCCGGTAGATCACGTCCACCTGCTGTGGGCCGGCGGTGGTGCGCATGTAGACGCGCTCGTCGCGGACGAACAGGTCGGCGCCCTCCACCAGTTCCACGCCCATCTCGCGGGCAAGGAACGCGTGCTCGAAATAAGCGCTGTTGAAGCGTCCCGGCGTCAGCACCACCACGCTGGGGTTATCCAGCGGGCTGGAGTTGCGCAGGGTGTCCAGCAGCAGGTTCGGGTAGTGGTCGATGGGGGCGATGCGCTGGGCGGAGAACAGCTCGGGGAACAGCCGCATCATCATCTTGCGGTTTTCCAGCATGTAGGAGACGCCGCTGGGAGTGCGCAGGTTGTCCTCGAGTACGTAGTAGGCACCGTTGCCGTCGCGCACCAGGTCGATGCCGGCGATGTGCGCATAGACATTGCCGGGCACGTCCAGGCCCTGCATCGCCAGCTGGTACTGGTCGTTGGCCAGCACCTGTTCGGGCGGGATCAGGCCTTCCTTGAGGATGCGTTGGTCGTGGTAGAGGTCGGCGAGGAACAGGTTGAGCGCCTGTACACGTTGGATGCAGCCGGCCTCGATGATCTTCCATTCGCTGGCGGGAATGCTCCGCGGGATGGTGTCGAAGGGAATCAGGCGCTCGGTGCCCTGGTCGTCGCCGTAGAGGGTGAAGGTGATGCCCGCGCGATAGAACAGCAGGTCAGCTTCGCGGCGACGCTGTTGCAGATGCTCTCCCGGCATGTCCGCCAGCCAGCGGGCGAACTCCGTGTAGTGCGGTCGGCAGGCGCCAGCGGCGTCATGCATTTCGTCATAGAACACCCGAGCCATTTTCTACTCCTTGTTGCCGCTCGTCCTCGGCTACGAAGGCCATCGCAAGGCCCGTGCCAGAGGTCGATTTCCTGTTGGTTCAATGACTTGCAAAGTCTGCCCGGACGCCACGCACCCGCTTGGTGCGCTTTTGCCGGCCGGCCACCCCGGCTCGCCCCGTTTGGGGCCGCAAGCGCCATGCGGCGGGCCTTTGCGGGGGCCGGAGGCTTTCTTGTCAGCCCCCTGGGCCGGAACTACGCTGCAAGAGCGTGCCCATTCGCTATGGACATGCAGCGGTCAACGGAGGTGCCATTTTTCTGCGCGCTGGTTCCGCAGTGGCTCCCACAACGAAGAACAACAGGAGTCCGTCCATGTCATCCGTGCAATTGTCCTTAGTGAAAGCCGCGGCACTGGCCTTTGCCGGCGTCAGCCTGCTCTCCAGCGCCTCGCTGCAGGCGGCAGAAGCACTCAAGCAGCTCGGCAACCCCGAAGGCGCGCTGGATATCATTGCCTGGCCCGGCTACATCGAGCGCGGCSAGWSCGACAAGAACTACGACTGGGTCASCCAGTTCGAGAAGGACASCGGCTGCMAGGTCAACGTGAAGACCGCCGCCACYTCCGACGAAATGGTCAGCCTGATGGCCAAGGGTGGCTACGACCTCGTCACCGCGTCCGGCGATGCCTCGCTGCGGCTGGTCTACGGCAAGCGCGTGCAGCCGATCAACATCGCCCTGGTGCCCAACTGGAAGAACGTCGACAAGCGCCTGCAGGACGCGCCCTGGCACACGGTGGACGGCAAGCACTACGGCACGCCGTACCAGTGGGGCCCGAACGTGCTGATGTACAACACCAAGGTCTTCCCCAAGGCGCCGGACAGCTGGAGCGTGGTGTTCACCGAGCAGAAGCTGCCCGACGGCAAGAGCAACAAGGGCCGCGTGCAGGCCTATGACGGGCCGATCTACATCGCCGATGCGGCGCTCTACCTGAAGACCACCCAGCCTGCGCTGGGCATCCAGGACCCGTACGAACTCAACGAGGAACAGTACGCCGCCGCCCTCAAGTTGCTGCGCGAACAGCAGAAGCTGATCCACCGCTACTGGCACGACGCAACGGTGCAGATGAGCGACTTCAAGAACGAAGGCGTGGCCGCTTCCGGTTCCTGGCCCTACCAGGTGAACGCGCTGCAAGGCGAGAAGCAACCGATCTCCTCGACTATCCCCACCGAGGGCGTCACCGGCTGGGCCGACACCACCATGATGCACGTGGACGCCAAGCACCCGGTATGCGCCTACAAGTGGCTGAACTGGTCGCTGGAACCCAAGGTGCAGGGTGACGTCGCCGCCTGGTTCGGCTCGGTGCCCGCCTCGCCCGACGGCTGCACCGGCAGCCAGTTGCTGGGCGCCCAGGGATGCGCCACCAACGGCTACGACCAGTTCGACCGCATCGCCTTCTGGAAGACCCCGCAGGCCAAGTGCGCCCAGGGGCAGTGCGTGCCGTATAGCCGCTGGACGCAGGACTACATTGCGATCATGGGTGGGAGGTGATCCCCCTGCTGGATCAAAAGCCCCTCACCCTAACCCTCTCCCGCAAGCGGGAGAGGGAACCGTTCGGTGCAGGATGAAACCTTGCCATCAGCCGGCACGGACGGCTCCCTCTCCCTAAGGGAGAGGGCTGGGGTGAGGGGATGCGTTGGCACAAACCTCTCCAGAAAACAGTCGCCGCTACAAATGCCCCACCTCACCCACAAGTCGGCAAGCACCCCCGCCCCCATGCGCTACCTTTTCTGATGCAGCCCCCGCCACGCAGGTAGCCCGCAGCATGACCACAGCCGTCCAGTTCACCGACGTGAGCCGTCACTATGGCGAGGTGCGCGCCGTCGACCGCGTGTCCATCGAGATCCGCGATGGCGAGTTCTTTTCCATGCTCGGCCCGTCCGGCTCCGGCAAGACCACCTGCCTGCGACTGATCGCCGGCTTCGAACAGCCCACCTCCGGCTCCATCCGCATCCACGGCAACGAAGCCGCTGGCCTGCCGCCCTACGAGCGCGACGTCAACACGGTGTTCCAGGACTACGCACTGTTCCCGCACATGAACGTGCTGGATAACGTCGCCTACGGCCTGAAGGTAAAGGGTGTGGCGAAGACCGAACGCTACCACCGCGCCGAGGAAGCCCTGGGGATGGTCGCCCTCGCCGGCTACGGCAAGCGCAAGCCGGCGCAGCTGTCCGGCGGCCAGCGCCAGCGCGTGGCACTCGCCCGCGCCCTGGTGAATCGCCCGCGTGTGCTGCTGCTGGACGAACCCCTCGGCGCACTGGACCTGAAGCTGCGCGAGCAGATGCAGGTGGAGTTGAAGAAACTGCAACGCCAGCTGGGCATCACCTTCATCTTCGTTACCCACGACCAGAGCGAAGCGCTGTCCATGTCCGACCGAGTGGCCGTGTTCAACAAGGGCCGCATCGAACAGGTCGATACTCCGGGCAACCTCTACCGTCGCCCTGCCACGCGCTTCGTCGCCGAGTTCGTCGGTACCGCCAACGTGCTGCGCGGCGATCTCGCCCAACGCCTGCTCGGCGAATCCCGCCCACATTCATTGCGCCCGGAACACGTGCGCTTCGGCCGCGCCGGCGAAGGCGAGCTGGAAGTCAGCGGTACCTTGTTCGACGTGCAATACATGGGCGCCAGCAGCCGCTACGAGATCGAACTGGATAACGGTGTGCGCCTGGTCGCCGCGCTGCCCAACGGCGAGCGCGAAGAACAGCGCCCGAAACCCGGCGACGCAGTGACCGCCTCCTGGGCGCGTAGCGCGCTGGTGCCGCTGCTGGAAGAACCGCCGTCATGAGGGCGATCTCCACCTTCCTCTACCGGCGCAGCACACTCTACCTGCTGATGCTGCTGATCCCGCCGCTGCTGTGGTTCGGCGTCATCTACATCGGCTCGCTGTTCGCCCTGCTCTGGCAGAGCTTCTACACCTTCGACGACTTCACCATGGCGGTGACGCCGGAACTGACATTGGCCAACTACCAGGCACTGTTCAACCCGGCCAACTACGACATCGTCCTGCGCACGCTGGGCATGGCCATCGCCGTGTCCATCGCCAGCGCCATCCTCGCCTTCCCCATCGCCTACTACATGGCGCGCTATGCCGGGCCGAAGGAAAAAGCCTTCTTCTACATCGCCGTGATGCTGCCGATGTGGGCCAGCTACATCGTCAAGGCCTACGCCTGGACGGTGATCCTGGCCAAGGGCGGCATCCTCTACTGGGTGATCGAGCACCTGCACCTGCTCGGCCTGCTGGACCTGCTGCTGGAGGTTCCCGGCGTGGGCGGCAACACCCTGTCCACGTCACACATCGGGCGCTTCTGGGTGTTCACCTACATCTGGCTGCCGTTCATGATCCTGCCGATCCAGGCCGCCCTGGAGCGCCTGCCGCCCACGCTGCTGCAAGCCTCAGCCGACCTCGGCGCGCACCCGCGGCAGACGTTCTTCCAGGTCATCCTGCCGCTGGCCTTCCCCGGCGTGGTGGCCGGGTCGATCTTTACCTTCAGCCTGACCCTGGGCGACTTCATCATCCCGCAACTGGTGGGCCCCAGCGGGCTGTTCATCGGCACCATGGTCTACGTGCAACAGGGAGCGGTGGGCAACATGCCGCTGGCGGCAGCCTTCACCCTGGTGCCCATCGTGCTGATCGCCGTGTATCTCTCCATCGCCAAGCGGCTGGGGGCCTTCGATGCGCTCTGATGCACCTTCCACCGACCGCCCCTCCTGGTTCCTGCGCCTGGCGGCCTGGGGCGGGCTGGTGTTCCTGCACTTCCCGATCCTGGTGATCCTGCTCTACGCCTTCAACACCGAGGAGTCGGCCTACAGCTTCCCGCTGCAGGGCTTCACCCTGAAGTGGTTCAGCATCGCCTTCGGGCGCGGCGACGTACTCGACGCCATCTGGCTGTCGGTGAAGATCGCCTGCGTCGCCACGCTGATCGCCATGGTCCTGGGCACGCTGGCGGCCGGTGCGCTGTACCGCCGCGACTTCTTCGGCAARGAAGGCATCTCGCTGATGCTGATCCTGCCSATCGCCCTGCCCGGCATCATCACCGGYATCGCCCTGCTCTCGGCGTTCAAGACCCTGGGGATCGACCCCGGCTTCCTGACCATCGTCATCGGCCACGCCACCTTCTGCGTGGTGATCGTCTACAACAACGTGATCGCGCGCTTCCGCCGCACCTCCTTCAGCCTGATCGAGGCGAGCATGGACCTGGGCGCCGACGGCTGGCAGACCTTCCGCTACATCATCCTGCCGAACATCGCCACGGCGCTGCTGGCGGGCGGCATGCTGGCCTTCGCGCTGTCGTTCGACGAGATCATCGTCACCACCTTCACCGCCGGCCATGAGCGCACCCTGCCGCTGTGGCTGCTCAACCAGCTGACCCGCCCGCGCGATGTGCCGATCACCAACGTGGTGGCCATGCTGGTGATGCTCGCCACCATGCTGCCGATCCTCGGCGCGTACTACCTGACGCGCGGGACCAGTGATGTGGCGGGGAGCGGGAAATGACTCTGGCGTTTTGCGAAACGCCCTCACCCCAGCCCTCTCCCTGAAGGGAGAGGGAGCATCCGTGCAGCGGGATACCACTGTGCAGAGGACAGCCCCCTCTCCCTCCGGGAGAGGGCTGGGGTGAGGGGAAACCCATTGAAGGAGGAGCCCCCATGCAAACCAAACTCCTGATCAACGGCCAGTTCGTTGCCGGCGAAGGCGCGAAGCTGGACGTCCTCAACCCCTCCACCGGCGAGGTGATCGGCCAGATCGCCGAAGCCAGCGAAGCCCAGGTGGATACCGCGGTGCGCGCCGCCAACGCCGCCTTCGACGGCTGGTCGCAGACCGCGCCGAAGGACCGCGCCATGCTCCTGCTGCGCCTGGCCGACCGTATCGAGGAACACGCCGAGGAACTGGCCCGCCTGGAGTCGGACAACTGCGGCAAACCCTACGCCGCCGCGCTGAATGACGAGATCCCGGCCATCGCCGACGTGTTCCGCTTCTTCGCCGGCGCCTGCCGCGTGCTGCCCGGCTCCGCCGCCGGCGAGTACCTGCCCGGCTTCACCTCGATGATCCGTCGCGACCCGGTGGGCGTAGTCGCCTCCATCGCGCCCTGGAACTACCCGCTGATGATGGCCGCCTGGAAGCTCGGCCCGGCGCTGGCCGCGGGCAACTGCGTAGTGCTCAAACCCTCGGAACAGACGCCACTGACCGCCCTGCGCGTGGCCGAATTCATCGCCGAGCTATTCCCCGCCGGCGTGGTCAACCTGGTCTTCGGCCGTGGCCCGAGCGTGGGCGCGCCGCTGGTCAGCCACGACCTGGTGCGCATGGTCTCGCTGACCGGCTCGGTGGGCACCGGCAAGGCGATCATCAAGAGTGCCGCCGACAGCGTGAAACGCCTGCACATGGAGCTGGGCGGCAAGGCCCCGGTGATCGTCTTCGACGACGCCGACCTGGAAGATGTGATCGCCGGCATCCGCACCTTCGGCTTCTACAACGCCGGGCAGGATTGCACCGCCGCCTGCCGTATCTATGCCGGCAAGAAGGTCTACGACAACTTCGTCGCCGATCTGGCCAGTGCGGTATCCAGCCTGAAGACCGGCCTGCAGAACGACCCGAATACCGAACTCGGCCCGTTGATCACCGCGGCCCAGCGCGACCGCGTCTCCGGATTCGTCGAACGGGCCAAGGCCAGCCCGCACATCCAGATTGCTACCGGCGGCAAGATGGTCAGCGGCAAGGGGTTCTTCTACGAACCCACGGTGGTAGCCAACGCCCAGCAGGACGACGAGATCGTCCGCCGCGAGGTGTTCGGCCCGGTGGTGTCGGTGACGCCGTTCAGCGATGCGGACGAGGCCGTGCGCTGGGCCAACGACTCCGACTACGGCCTCGCCTCGTCGGTGTGGACCAAGGATGTGGGCCGCGCCTCACGAGTCGCGGCGCGCCTGCAGTACGGCTGCACCTGGGTGAACACGCATTTCATGCTGTGCAGCGAAATGCCCCACGGCGGCTTCAAGCAGTCCGGCTATGGCAAGGATTTGTCGATGTACGGCCTGGAGGACTACACCGTGGCGCGGCACATCATGTTCAAGCATTGAGCCGCGCACGCATGCAGACACTGTAGGAGCGAGCTTGCTTGCGAACCCCAGCACCGCAGCCGGGGTTGTTCGCGAGCAAGCTCGCTCCTACGAAAAGCCTGCTCCTGCGTGGGAGAGGACTCCGTCCGCGATGTTCCATCGCCGCACCAGAATCGCCGGATCAGATCAACCCGGCCAGCTTCAACCAATGACGGTAGAAGCCTTCCGCCACCTGGTTCATCGCGGCGACCCGCTGTGGCAGGCCGTCGAGCATCACCTCGGCGCTTTCCTGGCTTGGCTGACTGGAATCGAGGTATTCCGGGAAACCGTTGACCCAATCGCTGACCAGTTCCTCGGTCATTTCCGGGTGGCCCTGCAGGCCGAGGATGCGATCGCCATAGCTGAAGCCCTGGTTCTCGCACCAAGGGCTGGACAGCAGGCGCGTGCCGCCTTCGGGGATGTCGAAGGTATCGCCGTGCCACTGGTAGATCGGGAACTCATCGGGCAGGTGCGCCAGCCACGGACTCTGGCCTTCCTGGCGGCGCATCGGCTGCCAGCCGAGTTCGGTGTACGGCAGGCGATGGATGTCCGCGCCCAGCGCCTTGGCCAGCAACTGGCCGCCCAGGCAGTGGCCGATCATCGGAACGTCGCGCTCGATGAAGCGGCGGATTGCCGCGATCTCGTCGCGCAGCCATGGCAGGTCGTCGTTCACGCTCATCGGCCCGCCCATGATGGCGACAGCCCTGGGCCGCTCCAGGTCGCAGCCTTGCAGCTCGCCCAGGTCGGCACGGCGGACGTCGAACAGCAATTGCAGACGGTCGAGCACCACGCCCAGATGGCCGGGCGGGCAGAAATCGACGTGGGTCAGGATCAGGATATCGGTCATGGTCACCTCCGCGCGGCAGTCTGCCGCATCGGTGGCGCCGGGGGAACCGGGCGTGTCCGCAAGGTCGTTCTTGCATCGCCGCCTTTGCCGACGTGAAGAAGCGCGCCGTCACTGCTGGCGACGGCGCGCTGTCTGGTTTCGCGGGTAGAAGATCGGCCGTCATGAAAGACGGCTCAACGACGTGCTGCTAGCGCAGGGAAGTGACCTCCTGGGTCACGCCCCATCCATCGAGAATACCGCCCAGTGGCACCACGACCTCCTCAAGATCGTGTTCGAAATCACCGATGGCGGCGTGGGTGGCGAACATCACCTTGCTGATCTGCAGGCTCCAGCCGCCGTCATCGCGGGCCTCGACCTGGGTTCTCAGCGATTCGCCGCGAAACTGCCGGGCAGCTTTGCGGGCGTTCTGTTCATCGGAAAAGATGGCGAAAAAGTCGATGGGATGAATGCGTGCGAAATCGAAGCCACCTTCCTTCATCCGGCGCAACACGTTGACGCTGATATCCTCCGAGAGGGGCTTTTCCATGGTACGCACCTCCTGTCGAGACGTTCAGAGTGTATTCCCCGCCAACGAACGCGGCCTTGGCGGTCGCGTTCCGGGCACTTCAGTGTGCCGCCAGGAAACGTCAAATGCCGCAACGTCCCCCGAAATGGTGGCCAACTCCGCCGAACGCGCCGAGCGGCGCAACGGAAATATACCGGCCACATTCCTCAGCGTAGCGTCTCGGCGCCCGACCTGCCGCTACTTTGACGCTTTGCTCCGCTCGGCGGCGACAGGCGGCGGATGGCGCAACCCCGCGGCACTAGCCGCCCAGCGCGATGCACAGGCCCGTCATGGCAACGCCAAGGGCCGTGAAGCCCAGCGCACCCGGCCAGGGGGAGTCTCCGGACCAGCGGCTGAGCAGCCAGCCCAGGCCAAACAGCATGACCACACCGATACCCTGGGCAATGCGCAGTGCCATCAGCTCGTCCGGCACCAGCCACAGCGGCAGGATCAACGGCAGGGTGATGCCGCTAACCAGCAGCACGATCAGCAACGCCGCCAGCCAGACAGCGGCGCCGCCACCGCGCGGCTGACCGATACCCAGTTCCGAGGCCATCAGCCGCTGGCGCAGGCTCCAGACCTCATCCGGATGGAGCACTGCCACCAGCCTCGGCGGCAGGAACTCGTCGAGACCTTCACGAAAGTCGGTGTCGCTCGAAACACCCCGCAAAGCGCGCAACCGCCCGTGCTGGTGCACCCGTTCCACCCGCAGGCGCACCAGCAGCATCAGGGCATCCACCACGCCCCAGGCGATGTTGCAGCCCAACGCGGCGACGATCAGGTCCTGTCGGCTCGCACCGCCACTGGCAGCAGAAATCACCGAGATGATGGTCAGGGTCATGATCACCCCGTAGGTCATCTCGCTGATCCGGTCGAACGGTGTGGTGATGTCCTGCAGCACTCGCTGCCAGACAGAGGGCTGGGGTTCGGGGATTCGCTGCATGGGACGGCCTCCTTCGCCGCCCCTGCAGTCTACTCAGGCACGGCTGAGCCAGGCCATCACCCAGCGGTTGATCGCCGGGGGCGACAGCTGACCGGACCAGTACATGGCGCGGAACACCGCGCCAATGGGCCGGTGTACGCCGCCACTCCGGGCCTGGCGCCAGGCGGCCCGAGCGATGTCTTCGGCGACCAGGGTGACGCCCAGGCGGCGCAATACCGGAGGCTCGAAGGTCTGGCTGGCGACCATCGGCGTGCGCACGAACGGCGGCATCAGGTCGGCGACGCGGATGCCGAGCTCGCGCCACTCCAGCTCCAGCGCCTCGGTCAGCCCACGGATGGCAAATTTCGAGGCCGAATAACTGGCCATCTGCGGCACGCCATACAGCCCGGAAGCCGAGCCCATGTTCAGCACCTGCGCACCCGGCGTGCGCTTGAGGTACGGCAGCGCGGCATAGCAACAGTTGAGTACGCCCTGCACGTTGATGGCGATGATGCGGTTGTGCTCGGCGAGGCTGATGTCCTCGAAACGCCCGAAGCGCAGGATGC
This sequence comes from Pseudomonas sp. AU11447, assembly GCF_001672555.2. Classification (NCBI taxonomy): domain Bacteria; kingdom Pseudomonadati; phylum Pseudomonadota; class Gammaproteobacteria; order Pseudomonadales; family Pseudomonadaceae; genus Pseudomonas; species Pseudomonas sp. AU11447. The sequence continues at coordinate 104,563 of NZ_LZDG02000046.1, forward strand.
CCGCGCAGTTGAACAGCAGGCGCAGGTGGCCGCCATTGGCTTCTGCGAACGCGTTCACCGCCGCCGTTACGGCCTCGGCATCGGTTACGTCCAGCGCCCTTTGCCAGGCACCGCCCAGTTCGGCGGCGAGGTTCTCCAGCGGCTCGGGATTGAGATCGATCAGACCGACGCGCCAGCCGTTGCGGTGGAAGAGCTTCGCGGTGGCCGCGCCGATGCCCGAGGCGGCCCCACTGATCAGGATGGAGTTCATCGGCGTGCTCCCTGCAGATGGCCGGCGAGATAGTTGGCAACGTCCTGCAGCGCCCGGTCTGCCACGTCCAGCAGGCCTGCGTGGGCCTGGAACACGTGCCAGCAGCCGGGGAAACGCTGCAGGCTCACGCTCACGCCGTGACGCCGCGCGGCGTCGGCGAAGCGCAGGCTGTCGTTGCGCAGCACTTCATCCTCGCCGACCTGGATCAGCAGCGGCGGCAAGCCGGTGAGATCGGCATGCAGCGGCGACAGTTGTGCGTCCGCGCGCGGCACGCCCGGCGGGCAGAACATCTCCATGGCGCTGTCCATCCAGGCGCGGGTGATCAGCGGATCGCCGGCCGCTGGCGCGTGCAGATGCTCGGCGGAGAGATCGGTCACCGGCGAGAAGGTCACCAGCGCGCCCGGCGTCGGCAGCCCCTGGGCCTTCGCCTCCAGCGCCAGTTGCAGGGTCAGGTGGCCCCCCGCGGAATCCCCGGCGACGGCGATGGCGGATGCCGGGATGTCTTTGTCCAGCAAGGCGCGGTAGGCCGCCACCGCGTCGTCGCGCTGGGCCGGGAAGCGGTGCTCCGGCGCCAGGCGGTAATCGATCACCCACACCTCGGCCTGGCAGCGCCGCGCCAGATTGGCGGTGATCGCCCGGTGCGTGGCCGGCGAGCCAACCAGATAGGCACCGCCATGCAGGTAGAGGATCACCCTGCCCTCGCCGCCCCCATCGGGACGCCAGACCTCGGCCGGGACGCCGCCCAGCGTCGTCTGCTGACGATGCACGCCGCGAGGCGTCAGGGTTGCGGCCGTCAGCCCGCGCAGCAATGCACGTTGAGCCTTCACCGGCAGCTGCGGGCCCATCAACCCGCGGAACAGCAGGTTGAGCGTGCCACGCAGGGTGGCGGTCAGGAGTTTCTGGCGGGTCGACAGCGGTACCACGGGCTCAACGGATGCAGTCATAGTCGGCGAACTCCGGCCGGCGGGTCTGTTGGCGGTAACGGAAGGTGAAGCCCGGCCAGTTGACGGTGTTGCGGCCGCTTTCGGTCTTGTACCAGCTGCTGCAACCGCGCTCCCAGATGGTGTGCTGCAGGTCGCGCTGCAACTGGCGATTGAAGCCCTGCTGTACCTGCGGTTTGAGGTCCAGGTACTTCAGGCCCTCGCGCTGGATGCGCTGCAGGCAGCCGAGCACGTAGGGGAACTGGCTCTCCAGCATGTAGATGATGGAGTTGTGCCCCAGGTTGGTGTTCGGTCCGTAGAGGATGAAGAAGTTGGGGAAACCGCTGACGCTGATGCCCTTGTACGCCTCGGCGCCGTCGCTCCAGGCCTGGTTCAGCTCGCGCCCGGCAAGGCCGGTGATGCGCATCGGCGCGAGGAACTCGGTGGCGGCGAAGCCGGTGCCGTAGATGATCGTATCCACCGGATGACGCTGGCCGTCGCGAGTGACGATGGCGTCTTCAGTAACCTCGCGGATACCGGTATCGACCAGCTTCACGTTGCTGCGCGCCAGCGCCGGGTAGTAGTCGTTGCTGATCAGGATGCGCTTGCAGCCCATGGGGTAATCCGGCTGCAGCCGCGCGCGCAGCTGCGGGTCGGCAATGCTCTTGCGCATGTGCAGGTGAAAGCTGATCCGCATGAATTTCATCATCGGCGGGAACACCGTGAAGGCCAGCGCCCGCGCCTCGTGCTGCACGTACTTCAGCCCACGATCCAGACGCTGCAGCCAGGGCAGGCGCGACTTGATGCGGCGCTCCCAGTCGGCGTAGGGGCGATCCGGCTTGGGAATCACGTAGGCGGCGCTGCGCTGGAACAGCAGCAACTCGGCGACTTTCGGCGCGATCTGCGGGACGAACTGGATGGCGCTGGCGCCGGTCCCGACCACGGCCACGCGCTTGCCCTCCAATGGCGTGCCATGGTCCCACTGCGCGGAATGGAAGGCCTTGCCCTGGAAGCGCTCGATCCCCGGCAGCTTCGGGATCAACGGGCGGCTCAGTTGGCCCAGGGCGCAGACCAGCGATTGCGCGCGCAATTCTTCGCCATCGGCGCAGGTAACGCGCCACTCGCCGGCAGCCTCGTCGAAGTTTGCCTCGCGCACCTCGCAGTTGAAGCGGATGCGTTCGCGCAGGCGGTATTTATCGGCGCAGTGCCGCGCGTATTCGAGGATTTCCGCCTGGGGCGCGAACTTGCGCGACCAGTCGGCCTTGGGTTCGAAAGAGAAGGAATACAGGTGCGAAGGCACGTCGCAGGCAGCGCCCGGATAGACGTTCTCGCGCCAGCAGCCACCCACGTCGGCGGCCTTTTCGAGGATCAGGAAGTCGTCGATCCCGGCCTTTTGCAGGCGGATCGCCAACCCCAGGCCGGCGAAGCCGGCACCGATGATCAGCACGCGCGGGGCGGCCGATCGACGGGATGATGTTGTCATTGTTGTGCTCCCGGTTCTGATGTCCGCACAGCGGCGGATGACAACATCCTAGTGCGACTTCCCGCCACGGGTTATGGCATAGTCGGACAGAAAATTGTGACTTTCGGTCAGAGAAATTTCTTTCCGCTCAACGATCCTTCACTGGAAGAGGACGTGATGCCAGCCACCCCGCCCTGGTCGCCCCGACGCAGCGCCATCAGTGTGCAGCTCATGACCCAGTTCGCCCTCGACCACGGCATGACCCTGGAGCAATGCCTGGACGGCACCGGCCTGGACATCAGCGTGCTCGCCGACCCCGGCGCGGAGGTCGAAGCGACCCAGGAACTGGCGCTGGTGCGCAACATCAATCGGCACATCGGCCAGCGCCCCGGCATCGGGCTCAAGGCCGGCCTGCGCTACCACCTCAACACCTACGGCATCTGGGGCTTCGCGATGCTCAGCAGCTCGACCTTCCTGAGTGCCGCGCACCTGGGCCTGCGTTACCTCGACCTGACCTATGCCTTCCACCGCATGACATTGGAGGAACACGACGGCGAAGCGCACCTGGTGCTGGACGACACGTCCGTGCCGGACGACCTGCGCGGTTTCCTCATCGACCGCGACGGCGGCGGCGTGCTGCGTATCCAGCGCGATCTCACCAACCAGCCGCCGCCGATCCGCCAGGCACTGTTCCGCCGCGAGGCGCCAGCCGACCTGCAGCCCTATATCGATGAACTGGGGGTAAAACCGCTGTTCGGCCAGACGGAAAACCGCATCGTCTTCGACAGCCGCATCCTCGAAATGCCGCTGCCGGGCGCCAACCCGGAAGTGGCACGGAGCTGCGAGGAGCAATGCCGCGCCCTGCTTGCCCGGCGCCAGGTACGCACCGGGCTTTCCGGGCAGATTCGCGACCGCCTGCTGGGCACACCGGGACAGCTGCCGGACATGGAGCAATTGGCGGATGAGCTGCACATGACCTCGCGCACGCTGCGGCGCCGGCTGGAAGGCGAAGGCAGCAGCTATCGTGCGCTGCTCGACGAGGTGCGCCAGGCGCTGGCCGAGGAATTGCTGGCCACGGGCGCGATTCGTCTGGAGGAAATTGCCGAGCGGCTCGGCTATGGCGAGGTGTCGAACTTCATCCACGCCTTCCGCCGCTGGAAAGGCGTGACACCGGGGCGTTTCCGCCGCCGTTAGAAAACCTGTTGACGATCTTGCGAGCTAGAGCCGTAGCAGGCGGAAACGCCCGAAGAATGGAGTTTACGTTCTGTAAATGAGCATCTGAGGGCGCTTCCAACGCCCTACGACCGACGCGCAGCAGATCGTGGACAGCTTTTTAGAAGACCAGCTTGTAGCCGATCATTGCCAGCATGATCGCCAGGCACGGACGCAGCACGCCGTCCGGAATACGCCCGGCCAGGTGGCTGCCGACGTAGATGCCCGGCAACGAGCCGATCAGCAGGTAGCCCAGCAGGCCCCAGTCCATGTTGCCCATGCTGGCGTGGCCGAGGCCGGCGACCAGGGTCAGGGGTACGGCGTGGGCGATCTCGGTGCCCACCAGACGGCGGGTGGCGAGGAAGGGATAGAGGATGAACAGCGCCACCGTACCCAGGGCACCGGCGCCAATGGACGTCAGCGCAACCATGCCGCCGAGGATGGCGCCGGTGATCACGGTCAGGGTATTCAGCCGGGGGCCGCTGAAGTGGAAGCTGTCGCCGGCGTGACGCTGGGCGAAGGCCAGCACCTGCTTCTTGAACAGCACGGCCAGCGCAGTGAGCAGCAGCACGACGCCCAGGGCGTTCTTGATCACGGTGTTCATGGCCGCGGTGTCGGTGTGCAGGCTGTGCAGGAACAGCAACGTCAACGCGGCAGCCGGGACGCTGCCCAGGGCCAGCCAGCCGGTGATGCGCCAGTCGATGTTGTCGTTCTTGCGGTGAACCAGGACGCCGCCGGACTTGGTGATGGCGGCATAGAGCAGGTCGGTGCCTACCGCGGCGGCAGGGTTGATACCGAACCAGAGCAGGATGGGCGTCATCAGCGAACCGCCGCCGACACCGGTCATCCCAACGATAAAGCCTACGACAAGACCCGCGACTACAAACCCGATATTGCCGAAATCCATCTACGCGTCCTGACTGGCGAAACTGATCACCTCGTGGTGTGGCCGGGAGGATACTGACTTTTCTTATAATCCATTAGACCGATGTGGTCTTACTTTATAACTTCCTCTTGTTACCGCATCGCCCCCTAACTGCGGGAACGAGCTGGCTCGTGGACAATTCCCAGACCACCAGGCCAGGGCGGTTCGCGAGCAAGCTCGCTCTAACAAAAGGCAAAACCCTCGCCCATGAAAAAGGGGCCCGAAGGCCCCTTTTCACTGAACTACCTCATCACTTCGCGTCGGGCTTGCCGTCCACCACGCCAGCGGTGTTGTCCAGCAGGCTCTTGGTCGCGGTCTGGATGAAGGACTCCAGGCGCACCCGCAGGCTCTCCTGGTCGGTCGCACCATCCACGCGCTTCACGCCAAAGTCGCTGCCCAGCTTGTAGTCATAGACGCGGATGTCGCCTTCCTTCGGACGGATCAGGATGCGGTTGCCGGAAATCACGGCGACCACCTGCTCGCTACCCGACGGCTTGATGACGCCGATGCCCTTGTCGCCAGCCGGCAGGTTCAGCAGGTCGCGGCCCCAGCACTGGTGGCGCACTTCGCCGCCCAGGCGACCCATGATGGTCGGCACGATGTCGATCTGGGTGCCAACGGTGTCACGGGTGGCGCCAAACTTCTCCTGGATGCCCGGGGCGACCAGCAGCAGCGGCACGTTGAAGCGGAACAGGTCCATCTCGGTCAGCTGCTCGGGGCTACCGAAACCATGGTCGCCGACGACCACGAACAGGGTGTCCTTGTAGTACGGCGATTTCTTCGCCTTCTCGAAGAACTGGCCCAGCGCCCAGTCGGAATAGCGCATGGCCGTCAGGTGCTCGTCGAGGCTGCCGTTACCGGTCACGCGCTCCACCGGCAGGTCCTTCGGCAGTGCGTAAGGCACGTGGTTGGAGAGGGTCTGCAGCAGGGCGTAGAACGGCTTACCGGTGGCTTCGAGCTTGTCCAGTTCCTCGTTGCCGCGGGCGAACATGTCCTGGTCGGACACACCCCAGGTCGGGTCGGAGAACACCGGGTTGACGAAGTCGTTGCGGCCAATGAAGGACGTCATACCCTGGTTGGCGAAGAAGCCGGACTGGTTGTCCCAGGCAAAGTCGCCGTTGTAGACGTAGACGTCCTCGTATTTGCGCGCCGACAGCAGCTGCGGCAGGCCGGAGAACTTGTGGCCGCCCTCGGGCGTCTGCATCAGGTATTCGAAGCCCGGCAGGTTGGGGAAGCACGCCATGGTGGCGAACATGCCCTGGTGGGTGTGGGTGCCGTTGGAGAAGTACTGGGTGAACAGCAGCCCTTCCTTGCTCAGCTTGTCGAAGTACGGCGTGATGTTGCCCTTGCCGCCCAGCGCGCCGACGTAATGACCGGCGAAGCTTTCCATCAGGATTACCACGACATTCTTGATCGGCAGGGTGCCATCGGCGGGCGGGGTATAGTCCCGGCGCACGGCGGCATCGTCGGCGTCGACCAGCTTGTCGTCCGGCATCACCAGCATCTGGCGCACTACGTCGCGCGCCTGGTCTACCGGCAGGGTAGCCTTCCAGATGTTGTCGCGGTCCTCGGAGAAGAAGCGGCTCTCGGCGGCCTTGATCAGGCTCAGGGTGCCGTTCAGGCCCAGTTGGTTGGCGAACATAGAGTCGGTGGTGAAGGCATCACCCCAGCGCAGCGGCGGGCCCTGGCGCAGGGTACCGCGGGCGGCTACCACGCAGACCACGATCACCACCAGCATCACGGCCACGCGGATGTACCAGGCGGCGGCGGACGGACCGGACGCATCCGGACGAGTAGCGCGGTCAATGCCACGGAACACCAGGTACAGCAGCCAGGTGGCGAAGGCCCAGGCCAGCAGGTAGCGGACCACCGGGTAGCCGTACCAGATCATGCTCATGACCGTCTTCGGGTCTTCTGACATGTACTGGAATACCAGGCTGTTCAGGCGCTGGTGGAATTCACGGTAGAAGTCCATCTCCAGCACGCCGAGGAACAGCGTCAGGCTCGCGGCGATGGTCAGCCAGGTCTTCCACAGCCAGCGCCAGCCCATGGCGCGCACACTGACGATGGCGAACACCAGCGGGGCAACGATGTAGACCACCGCGCGGATGTCGAAGCGCATGCCGGTGATGAAGGCCTCGACGAAGGTGGACGCCGGGGTGCTGCCGATCAGCTCGCGGTTATAGATGAGCAGCGCAACACGCAGCAGGGTGAACATCACCATCAGCGCTAGGACGCTGAGCGCGGTGAACGCCAGGTGGCCGGACAGGGTGGGCCGCGTGAGGCTCGCACCGGTCTGGCGGTTGGACAGGACTTCTGATTGGCCCATTTCTTGGTTCCGTTGTGAACGTTCGGGGTCGAAGGTGCATCGCCATTGCCGGACAGAACGGCTGCCCGCACGAGCGCGAAAGGCTGCGGCATTACACCGCAAAAGCTGCGGCGGCGCATTCTAATGTGCGCCGCTTAAGCGGACATTAAGCCTGACATGCCAATCGTTTCGGGATGATGCAGCGTGAATCGGCGCAGGTTGGGACCGCCCAAGGGCGGGCAGAGTGCCGTATGGCGCGTGAAGAAAGTGTCGTGGCGCAGAGATTGCCTCCGCGCCCACGATGGAATCGGAATCAGTCGTTGACCGATTTGCCGATGGCCTGCAGCACATACTGCGGCAGGGCAAAAGCGCCCTGGTGGATCGCCGGGTTGTAGTAGCGGGTCTGGATGCCGCTGGCGGCGAAGCGCTGGGCCAGGGTCGCCGTGTCGACATGGCGCAGGGCCGGGTTGGTCGAACCCCAGGCGAAGGTCATCGAACCGCCGATGTAGGTCGGTACCGCCGCCTGGTAGAAGTGCCAGTCGGCGAACAGGCCGTTCATGCGGCCGGCGGTATTGCGCACGGTGTCCAGTTGCATGAAGGGTGTGCCGTTCTGGGTCACCAGCACGCCGCCGTCGTTCAGGCAGCGGTGGCAGGCCTGGTAGAAGTTCTCCGAGAACAGCACTTCGCCGGGGCCGATGGGGTCGGTGGAATCGGAGATGATCACGTCGAACTTCTCCGTGGTGGTGGCGACGAAGCGCATGCCGTCATCGATCACCAGGTTGAGCCGCGCGTCGTCGAAGGCGCCCTGGGAATGGTTGGGCAGGAACTCCTTGCACATGTCGACCACGGTGCCGTCGATCTCGACCATGGTGATGTGCTCGACGCTGGCGTGCTTGGACACCTCGCGCAACATGCCGCCGTCGCCGCCACCGATAATCAGCACGCGCTTGGCGTTGCCATGGGCGAGGATCGGCACGTGGGTGAGCATCTCGTGATAGATGAACTCGTCGGCCTCGGTGGTCTGGATCACGCCGTCCAGCGCCATCACCCGGCCCATACGGGCATTCTCGAAGATCACCAGGTGCTGGTGCTCGGTGCGCACCTCGTGGAGCATCCTGTCGACGCTGAAACGCTGGCCATAGCCGTCGTAGAGGGTTTCCTGGTAATCGTGCATGAGTGCGCTCCCGTCGGGACAAGACAATAGGAGGGGACGGCGGGCCGCCCCGAAAGAGGCGCGCATTCTACGTGCCCATCGATGACAGGTCGAACCCTGCCGTCGGCGCCAGCCTTCCCGGGGAATTTGAAAGTCAGGCGCGGGAGGACAGCATCGCCGGCAACGGGTAATGTCGCCCCATGACCAACACGCCCCCCACTTCCCAACTTATTCGCCTGCCCTACCGTGTGCCCTGGGACTGGCAGCAGTTCCACGAGCATTTCGCCCTGCGCAGCCTGGCCGGCGTCGAATGCCTGTCGCCGCGCCGCTATGCCCGCAGTGTGCGCGTGGGCGGCGATATCGGCTGGTTCAGCGTGCGCCCGCTGGAAGACAGCGCCGAACTGGAACTGGACATTCACCTGGCGCCGCAGCACGCGCAACCGCTGGCGGCGCGGGTCAGCAAGATGTTTGACCTGGACAGCGACCCACTGCAGATCGCCACGCATTTCCAGGCCGATCCGCTGCTCGCCCCGCTGATACTGCAGGCGCCCGGCCTGCGCCTGCCCACCGCCTTCGACCCGTTCGAGCAGGCCGTGCGCGCCATCGTCGGCCAGCAGGTCACGGTGAAGGCCGCCGTCACCATCGTCGGACGCCTGGTGCAGCGCCTGGGTGAAGCGTTACCCGGCGATTGTGAAGGCCAGCCAACGCGACTGTTCCCCACCCCCGAGGCCCTGGCCGAAGCTGACCTTGCCGGCATCGGCATGCCCGGCAAGCGCGTGGAGACGCTGCAGCGCTTCTCCGCCGCCTGCGCCAGCGGCGCGCTGGAATTGCACGTGAACGACGGCGCCGACGACCTGGTACAGCGCCTCTGCGCCCTCCCCGGCATTGGTCCGTGGACGGCGGAGTACGTCGCCCTGCGCGCCTTCGGCGATCCGGACGCCTTCCCCGCCGCCGACCTGGGCCTGCTCAAGTCACCGGTCTGGGGCGCCGGAGGCATCACCGCTCGCGAGCTGCAACGTCGCGCCGAAGCCTGGCGGCCGTGGCGTGCCTATGCCGCCGTCTATCTGTGGCACGCCTATTCCCAGGCCGGCCGCACCGGAGGATGACCATGCACTACCGTTACCACGACAGCCCCACCGGCCGCCTGCTGCTGGCCGGCAACGAAGGCGGCCTGCGCATGCTCTACATGGACCTGGAGGTGCGCCATTACCCTCAGCCGGACTGGCACGAAGGCAGCCCGCTGCTGGACGATGTGGCGCGTCAGCTGGACGAATATTTCGCCGGCAAGCGCCAGCGCTTCGACGTGAAGCTGAACACCGGTGGCACCGAGTTCCAGCGCCAGGTCTGGCAGGCGCTGCTGGAGATTCCCTACGGCTACACCACTGTCTATGCAGAACTGGCGCGGCGGATCGGCCGGCCCAAGGCCATCCGCGCGGTGGGCGCGGCCAACGGCGCCAACCCGATCAGCATCATCGTCCCCTGCCATCGGGTGATTGGCAGCAACGGCAGCCTCACCGGCTACGCTGGCGGCCTGCCGCGCAAGGAATTGTTGCTGCGCCTGGAGGGCGCGCTGGAAACGGCCTAGCCGTCCGCTCTAGGAGAAGTCGAAGGCGGTCTGCGCTGCCTGCGGATCGACGTAGCCTTCCAACGCCAGCATGCGCATCTTCGAGCCGCTGCCACCGGGTGCGGAGAAGCCACCGGTCTTGCCGCCACTGGCAAGCACGCGGTGACAGGGAATGATCAGCGGGATCGGATTGGACCCCATCGCTTGCCCCACCGCGCGGGACAAGCCGACATCGCCCAGGCGCCGGGCGATCTCGCCATAGGTCGTGGTCTCCCCGCGGTCCAGCTGGAGGATGTCGTCGTAGACGCGGCGGTGGAAATCGCTCTGCCCGGACAGGTCCAGCGGCAACGTCTCGAACGACACCGCCTCGCCCTGCGCATAGCCGAGGATCAACCGGCGCGCTTCATCGATGAATGGAGGCCATTGGGCAGTCTCGGTGCCTAGCTTGTCGAAGCGCTCGCGCACGCTGTGCACGGAGTCCCCCGGCAGATAGGCGCGCGTGATTCCCTGCGAGCTCCAGGCGAGCCCGAACCAGCCGAGGTCTGTTTCGATCAGGCAGTAATGCATCGAACGAGTCTCCATCGCGGCGCCTTATCCCGCAACCCTTTCCGCCTTCAGCACGACATCGCACCAACGGCGCAGCTCGCCGCCGATGGCACTCGCCGGATCGCCCCGGCGTTCGAAAGCCCACCACAACTGCGCGCCCTGCCACTGGCTGGCCATCAGCCGGCCGAGAATTGGCTGCCGTTGCGGATCATCGCTCAATCGCCGTCCCAATGCCGCGGCCAACGTCGCGCCCCATCGTGCCCCACGTTCACGAAGCAATGGATCGCGCATGTCCTCGCGCAGGATCAGCAACCCTTCCGCGTAATCGGCCTCACCCTCGCCCACCGGGAACATCGCCACCAGCATCCGAATCGCGCCTTCCGGGCTCAACTCGGTGCTCTCGTCGAGTCGGGCGGTCTGCTCATCCAGTTGGTCCCAGGCGCGCAGCAGCACGGCGCGGAGGAAATCCGCCTTGGTCGCGTAGCGCTGCACCAGCGTCGCGGCGCAAAGCCCGACCTCGCGGCCCACGGCAGCGAAAGTCACGGATTCCGGCCCTTCGCGCACCATCAATGCCATGGCGGCGTCGAGTATCGCTGCGTCGCTCACCGTCTTGGTTCGAGCCATGCGAATCTCTTTTATAAATGAATATTCATTTATATATTGGCACAAAGCTTACCCAGGGAGACGCAACATGGCCAGAATTCTCGGCTACATCGCCACCAGCCTTGACGGCTTCATCGCAACGCCCGAACACGAGCTGGACTGGCTGTTCAGGCATGACCAGTTGCAGTTGGGCGAACATGACTACACCCTGTTCCTCCAGCGCATCCGCACGGTGGTCATGGGCCGCGCGACCTACGACTTCCTCGCGGCCGACCCCAGCCCCTGGCCCTATGGCGCACAGCGCGTGCTGGTGGTGACGTCCCGCCCCATCGACGAACCGAAGGGCCCGCTGGAAACCCGCAGCGACGTCGATGCGCTGATCGGGGAACTGCGCGCATTGGAAGATGGCGACGTATGGATGCTCGGCGGAGGCCAGCTGCAGATGGCCTTCCTGGAACGCGGGGCGCTGGATGAGCTGGAGATCTACGTGATGCCGGAGATCATCGGCGGCGGCTTTGCGCTATTCCCCGCGACCGGGCTGCGGGTGTCACCGACGCTGCTGTCGGCCAAGGTGATCGAGCCGGGCTGCGTGCGGATGCATTACCGGTTCGACTGAGGCTGTCGACCTGCAGGAGCGTTCCATGGGCGCTATCGCGAACATGGCCCGCTCCTGCGGCAGTCGAAATGACGCTCAGACCCGCACGTTGCCGCGCGGCCCTGCCACCGCCCAGATGATCAGGCCGAGCACCGGCAGGATGACGATCACCAGGATCCAGATGATCTTCATCGGCATCTCGGCGTTGCTTTTCACCACGTTGATGATCGCCCAGATATCCAGGGCAAAGATGATCAGGCTGATCAGGCCACTGAGGGTCGAGCCCATTTGGAAGATCCTTCTATGAGAATGTCGGCCTGATCAGCATAGCTGCCCGCGCCGCAGCGGCACGGGCGTGCATTCAAGGCAGGGGGTCAAACCCGCGCCGGGTCGATCACCGCGAAGCTTGCCACCGTGTCGTGGCCTTCCAGTACCCCACCCTCGCGGGCCAGGCCGATGGTCTGCAGGCCGGCCTGCTGTGCGGCATCCAGCTCCTGGACGATGTCGGAAAGGAACAGGATGTCTTCGCCCGGCAGACCGATGGCAGCGGCGATGCGGCGGTAGGACTCCACCTCGCGCTTGGGTCCGCTGGTGGTGTCGAAGTAGCCGGAGAACAGCGGCGACAGGTCGCCCGCCTCCGAGCAGCCGAAGATCAGCTTCTGCGCCTGGATAGAGCCGGAGGAATAGACGTACAGCCGGTAGCCCTCGGCGTGCCAGTGGCGCAGCGCGTCGACGGCGTCCGGGTAGACGTGGCCCTTGAGCTGGCCGGCGCTGTAGCCCTGCTCCCAGACCATGCCTTGCAGTGCCTTGAGCGGCGTGGCCTTGCGGTCTTCGGCGATCCAGCCGAGAAGGATTTCGATGCAGCGTTCGGTGTCGGCGTTCGCCTCACCGCTTTCGGCGCGCACGGCGGCGAGTTGCTCGGCCACGGCCGGATCGTCGGCATGCTCACGCACGAAGTCCGGCAGGTGCGCGGCGGCATAGGGAAAGAGCACGTCGAAGACGAAGCTGACCGCGCTGGTGGTGCCTTCGATGTCGGTGAGGATGGCTTTGATGGGCATGGGGACTCCAAAGGCCCGCCTTTAACCCAGGCGGGATGACATGCAGGACCGAGGGGGGACGCCCAGTCCTTGCTCGCGAACGGCATGGAACCGAGTGGGCCGGCAACACTGTTCGCGAGCACGCTCGCTCCTACGAAGAGCAGGAAACAGCCTACCCTCCCCGGCTAAGGAGGGATCAGTCTTCCAACAACGGAAAACGCTTGGCGATCTCATCACCGGTGAATTTCGCGACCCAGCCTTCGGCATTGTTGAACAGGCGGATGGCCACGAAGTGCGGGCGCTCGCCCATGTCGAACCAGTGGCGGGTGCCGGCGGGCACCGAGATCAGGTCGTTCTTCTCGCACTGCACGGCGTAGACGTGATCCTCGATGTGCAGGGTGAACAGCCCGCGGCCGGCGACGAAGAAGCGCACCTCGTCCTCGCCATGGCGATGTTCATCGAGGAACTTGGCGCGCAGTTCATCCTTTTGCGGATGGTCGGCGGTCAGGCTGACCACGTCGACGGTGACGTAGCCCTCCTCCTCCTGCAGGCGGCGAATCTCGTGCTGGTAGGCGGCGATCACCTCTTCCTGGCTGGCGCCGGGAACGATGGGGGCATTCGCCGCCCAGCGCTGGAAGCGCACGCCCAGCTCGCCCAGGGTGGAAGCGATGTCCTCGGCGTGGGTCAGCAGCTTCAGCGGCTGCTCGGGGTTGGATTCGTGGTAGACGGTCAGGCTGCTCATGGTCGTTGTCCTTCTGGGCTTTTTTCTCAAAAGCGGGTCGGGTTCGCTCAGCGCGTGCCGCCGCGAAGGCTCAGTACTTTCAGTTCGCATTCGAAGAGGAATTCGAAGGCTTCGATCTGGCGCAGGGCATCGGCCATGCGTGGGCCCCAAGTGTACAGGCCGTGGCCACGGATCAGGTAACCCGGGCAGTCCGGATGCGCATCGAGCCAGGGTTGCATCTTGGCGGCCAGGCGGGCGATGTCCTGGTCATTGTCGAAGATCGGCACGGTGACGCGGCCTTCGTGGGTACTGACGCCGGCGAACGCTTTCTGCAGTTCGTAGTCTTCCAGCTCCAGGCGGTCGCCCACAGTCAGGCGCGACAGCACGGTGGCATTGACCGAATGGGTGTGCAGCACCGCGCCGATCTCCGGGCGCCAGGCGTAGAGCTGGGTGTGCAGCAGGGTTTCCGCCGAGGGCTTCTTGCCCGGCTCCAGGCTGTTGCCGGCGAGGTCGGTTTCCAGCACATCGTTCTCACCGAGCTGGCCCTTGTGCTTGCCCGAAACGGTGAGCAACGCACGGTCGGCGGCCAGGCGCGCGGAATAGTTGCTGCTGGTGGCCGGCGACCAGCCACGGCCATAGAGGAAACGGCCGGCCTCGATGATCTGTTGGGTCAGCTGTTCACGGGTGTCGTTCATGCGGGTCCTCGTTCAGACGGGTCCAGATGATGAAGGCGGCGGCCAGCGCAGCCACGCTGGCGATGGCAAAGGTCCAGGCCGGCCCAAGGCTACCCCAGCTGTAGCCGGAGTAAAGCGCGCCGAGCGCGCCACCGGTGCCGGCCAGCGCGGCGTAAAGCGCCTGGCCCTGCCCCTGCTGGCGAGCCTGGAAGCTGCGCTGGACGAAATGAATGGCGGCAGCGTGGAAGCTGCCAAAGGTCGCCGCGTGCAGCAACTGGGCGAATAACAGTACCGGCAGGTGCCCGGCCAAAGTGCCCAGCAGCAGCCAGCGCAAGGCCGCCAGCAGGAAGCTCGCCACCAGCACCTGGCGCAGCGAGAAGCGCTTGAGCAGGCGCGGCATGACCAGGAACAGCAGCACCTCGGCCACCACCCCCAGTGCCCAGAGCTGGCCGATCAGCCCACGAGCGTAGCCGAGCGACTCCAGGTGCAGGGTCAGGAAGGTGTAGTACGGGCCATGGGACAGCTGCATCAGGCACACGCACAGGTAGAAGGCGAGCACGCCGGGCTTGAGCAGTTGCTGGAGAAAACCGCCCGCGCTGGCCTCATCCTGCCGCGCCGGTGGCTGGGCGTTCGGCACCCACCAACTGGCGCCGACGATGCCGAGCATGATCGCCAGCAGCGCCAGCGGATAGGCGTCCAGGCTGGCGAACTCGAACAGCCAGCCCAGGCCGACCACGGTGCAGATGAAACCGATGGAACCCCACAGGCGGATACGGCTGTAGCTCTCGGTGCGCCCGCGCAGGTGCGCCAGCGTGATCACCTCGAACTGCGGCAGTACCGCGTGCCAGAAGAACGCGTGCCCGGCCATGATCAGCGCCAGCCACGCATAGCTGTGACCGAGGAAGATGCCGGCGAAACACAGCGCCGTGCACACCGCGCCAAAGCGCACGATGGCCAGTCGCTGGCCGCTGCGGTCGCCCAACCAGCCCCACAGGTTCGGCGCCACGCAGCGCATCAGCATGGGGATCGCCACCAGTTCGCCGATGCGTGGCGCAGAGAACCCCAGGTGATGGAAATACAGCGCGAGGAACGGCGCCGTCCCGCCCAGCAGGCAGAAGTAGAAGAAGTAGAAACTGGACAGCCGCCAGTAGGGAACCTGAGTCATCGGCGGCGAATATCCGACGCTCCCGCCACCTGATCAGGCCGGCGGGAGCGCCAGGTCACTCAAAGCTGACCGAGGACCGGGGTGCCGACCTTCACGTCGGCATTCTGCGCGCGATTGCGCAGCAGGTGGTCGAGCAGCACGATGGCCATCATCGCCTCGGCGATGGGTGTAGCGCGGATGCCCACGCACGGGTCGTGGCGACCTTTGGTGATGACGTCCACCGGGTTGCCGTCCACATCGATGGAACGGCCGGGGGTGGTGATGCTGGAGGTCGGCTTCAGCGCCAGGTGGGCGATGATCGGCTGGCCGCTGGAAATACCGCCGAGGATGCCGCCAGCATTGTTCGACAGGAAACCTTCGGGGGTCAGCTCGTCGCGGTGCTCGGTGCCGCGCTGGGCGACGCTGGCGAAGCCGGCGCCGATTTCCACGCCCTTCACCGCGTTGATGCTCATCAGCGCGTGGGCCAGTTCGGCGTCCAGGCGGTCGAAGATCGGCTCGCCCAGGCCCGGCGGCACGCCTTCGGCGACCACGGTGATCTTCGCGCCCACCGAATCCTGGTCACGGCGCAGCTGGTCCATGTAGGCCTCCAGCTCCGGCACCTTGTCCGGGTCGGGGCTGAAGAAGGCGTTGTCTTCGACGCTGTCCCAGGTCTTGAAGGGGATTTCGATGGGGCCGAGCTGGCTCATGTAGCCGCGCACGCTGATGCCCATGCCTGCCAGGACCTTCTTGGCGATGGCGCCGGCGGCCACGCGCATGGCGGTCTCGCGCGCCGAGGAACGGCCGCCGCCACGGTAGTCACGGATGCCGTACTTGTGGTGGTAGGTGTAATCGGCGTGGGCCGGGCGGAACAGGTCCTTGATCGCCGAGTAGTCCTTGGACTTCTGGTCGGTGTTGCGGATCAGCAGGCCGATCGGGGTGCCGGTGGTCTTGCCCTCGAACACGCCGGAGAGGATCTCCACCTCGTCGGCTTCCTGGCGCTGGGTAGTGTGGCGGCTGGTGCCGGGCTTGCGGCGGTCCAGGTCGCGCTGCAGGTCTTCCAGGGAAATCTCAAGGCCGGGCGGGCAGCCGTCGACGATGGCGACCAGCGCCGGGCCGTGGCTTTCGCCAGCGGTGGTGACGGTGAACAGCTTGCCGTAGGTGTTGCCGGACATGCGAGGCTCCGCGAAAAGACTGGTATCGAAAAGGCCGAGCAGTATACCTGCGTCAATCCGCCCTGCGAACCTTCGCCGCCCGCGAGGATCAAAGCGCCATCAGCCCCATCACGAAGTCTTCGATGCGCCGTCTCGCCCTGCTCCTCTTCTGTTTCGTCACCAGCATCGCCCAGGCCGCCCCCACCAGCATCCTGCAGCGTCCCTATGACCTGGATACCGGCCACGGCGTGCTGCGCGGGACGATGCTGCTGCCCCAGGGCGATACCCCTCCGCCAGTAGCACTGCTGATCGCCGGCTCCGGCCCCACCGACCGCGACGGCAACAACCCCGAGGGTGGACAGAACGCCTACCTGCGCAAACTGGCCGAGGCCTTGGCGGAAAACGGCATTGCCAGCGTACGCTACGACAAGCGCGGCGTGGCCCGCAGCCTGCCGGCCGCGCCGCGTGAGGAAGAGCTCAGCGTTGAAGCCTACGTCAGCGACGTGGTGGCCTGGAGCGACAAGCTGGCCCACGACCCGCGCTTCGGCCGGCAGATTCTCATCGGCCACAGCGAGGGCGCGCTGATCGCCAGCCTCGCCGCGCCGCGAACCCACGCCGAGGCATTGGTTTCCCTCGCCGGCAGTGCCCGCCCGATCGGCGACGTATTGCGCGAGCAGTTGCAAGCCCGCCTGCCGCCGCCCCTGCTCGCCCAGGCTGACCAACTGATCGACGGCCTGCAGGCCGGGCAACTGCAGCCACGGGTGCCGGAGCCCCTGAAGGTGCTGTTCCGCCCCAGCGTGCAGCCCTACCTGATCTCGCTGTTCCGCCAGGACCCGGCCCGCGCCTTCGCCGAGTTGAAATTGCCGACGCTGGTCCTGCAGGGCACCAACGATATCCAGGTTGGCGTCGAGGATGCGCAGGCGCTCAAGCGCGCCAAGCCCGACAGCGACTTCCACCTGATCTCGGGGATGAACCATATCCTGCGGATCGTCCCGACCAGCGGTCCGCAGCAGCTCGCCTCCTACAACAATCCCAACCTGCCGCTGGCCCGAGAGCTGGTGCAGCGCATCACGACTTTCATCCAGCACGCGCCGAGCCTTCCCGGCAGTACGCTTGCCGAAAATGCGCCGGGATCTGGAGCGAACGTCTCAAGAAATCCGCCGGTGCGTCGATAAACCACGGGAGAGCCCTGGCCACGCCCGCCAGGCCCCGAGGTAGACCCCATGACCGAAGCCGAACAGACTGCCGTCGCCGCCGACGAGAGCGCCGCCGCCCGCCCGCATCCCTGGGCGGACCTGGCGCCGGAACACTATCGCCTGCTGCGCCTGGCGCCGCTGCCCACCGACCGCACCACTGGCGCGCGGCCGCTGCGCTTCGTGCAACTGGGCCGGGTGGAACGCCACAACGGCGAGCAGAGCCTGCTGCGGCTGACCGTACAGGTGCCCGGCCAGGTGCTGCGCAAGGAAGTGAACCTGCTGGAGGTCTGGGCGGACCACCGCAGCAAGGAAGTGCGCTTCGGCGCCGACTCGGGCTTCACCACCGAACCGCTGAACCGCGGACTGGGGCGATTCCTGCTGGCCCAGGGAGTGGCCTGGGCGAAAAAGAAGTGGTCGCACTACCGTGTCGAGGGTGGCGCGCTGGCGATGAAGGACGCACCCAACGAAGAGGCCCGGCAGCGCCGCGACCACTTCCTGCGCGCCCAGGGCTTCGACGTGATCTACGAGGATTCGCGGCTGCTGAAGGCGCGCTACAGCGTCGGCCGGGTCAGCGAGCTGTACGACGACTGGCACAAGGACAAGGTGCAGATAGTCCCGCTGCTGGAAGCCGGCTCGATGCTGGAACAGGCTGACCAGAACCTCGCCACCCAGTCCAACGAGATCCGCCGGCTGGAGCAGCGCATCGAGACCTTCCGCCGCGACGACACCAGCCTGCGCTTCACCATCGCCTGCCTGACGGTGTTCGCCGTGTTCCAGGCGGGATTGCTGATCTGGATCGCCACGCACTGAGGCGCGGCTTGGCGTCTTTGGCTTTCCGCCGACCGTTCGGCGTGGCCGGATAATGATCGCGGACGAAGTCTGCTCCTACCCAAAGCCGACCTCCGCGATGGGCTGAACCCCACGCCGAAGCATTCTTTTGTAGGAGCGAGCTTGCTCGCGAACCGGCCAGGCGCCGGACCAACCGGTAAATCCGTTCGCGAGCAAGCTCGCTCCTACAGATTCAGCCCACCCTTGGAGTGGATCAGGCCTTTACCCGCCCCCTGAACAGCTCCTGATGCTCGCGGCATTGCTGCGCCGAGAGCAGGAATACCCCGTGGCCGCCGTACTCGAAGTCGAGCCAGGTGAAGTCCACTTCCGGGTAGAGCGCCGCCACGTGCACCTGGCTGTTGCCCACCTCCACCACCAATGTGCCGCGCTCGGTCAGGTGGTCCGCCGCCTCGGCTAGCATGCGCCGTACCAGGTCCAGGCCGTCGTTGCCGCAGGCCAGGCCCAGCTCCGGCTCGTGGTGGTACTCGGCGGGCATGTCGGCGAAGTCTTCGGCGTCGACATAGGGAGGGTTCGACACGATCAGGTCGAAACGCTGGCCCGGCAGGCCTTCGAAACCGTCACCCTGCACGGTGTAGACGCGCTCGCCCAGCTCGTGGCGCTCGATGTTGATATTGGCCACTTCCAGGGCGTCGAACGACAGGTCGCCCAGCACCACTTCGGATTCCGGGAAGGCGCTGGCGCAGGCGATGCCGATGCAGCCCGAGCCGGTGCACAGGTCGAGGATTCGTGCAGGGTCGGCCGCCAGCCAGGGCTCGAAGCGACGTTCGATAAGTTCGGCGATGGGCGAGCGCGGCACCAGTACGCGCTCGTCCACCACGAAGGGCATGCCACAGAACCAGGCTTCGCCCAACAGGTAGGCAGTCGGCACACGCTCCTCGATGCGTCGGCGCAGCAGGTGCATCAGGTATTCGCGCTCCTCGTCCTCGAGGCGGCAATCCAGGTAGGCGTCGGCCATTTCCCAGGGCAGATGGAGCGCGCCCAGCACCAGTTGGCGGGCTTCATCCCAGGCGTTGTCGGTACCGTGGCCAAAGAACAGTTCCTCGGCGTGGAAGCGGCTGACGGCCCAGCGGATGTGGTCACGCAGGGTCAGCAAACGAGATTCGGTCACGGCAGCAGTCCTCGCAGCTCGCAAAAAGGGACGCATTCTAGCGGAACGCGGGCACTCCGGGGGCTTTCCAGCCCGTTCCGCCAAAGAATGCCATTACCACTTTGGCGCGAGTTCGCAAAGATTCACAGCGGACGCGTTACGGCCCACAATGAGTGAACATGCATTTACAGGAGTCGTGACATGTCCCTTCCGCTCAGCATGCTGCAGATCAGTGGGCGCGGATATCCGCCGGCCACCCTGCGCCAGAGCACTCTGTTGATCATCGATGCCCAGGAGGAGTACCGCAGCGGCGTACTGGCCCTGCCTGACCTGGATGCCGCGGTGGCGCAGATTCGCCTGCTGCTGGAGACGGCCCGGGCCATGGGCACCCCCATTGTCCACGTGCACCACCTGGGCGTGGTCGGCGGCCTCCTCGACCCGCAGGGCCCGCGCGGCCGCTTCCTGCCCGAACTGGCGCCGCTGCCGGGCGAGGTGGTGGTGGACAAGCGCCTGCCCAACGCCTTCGCCGGCACCGACCTGCATGACCGCCTGCAGGCCGGCGGCCGCCTGGACCTGATCGTCTGCGGGTTCATGACCCACTCCAGCATCAGCACCACCGTCCGCGCCGCCAAGGACTACGGCTACCGTTGCACCCTGGTGGATGCCGCCTGCGCCACCCGCGACATTCCCACCCCCGAAGGCGGCGTGCTCGCCGCGCGGGACCTGCACCGCGCCGAAATCGCCGCCCTGGGCGACAACTTCGCCGCCGTGGTCGCGCAAGCCCAGGCGCTGGTCTGAAGCCATTCGTCCCGACGGGCGGCAACGACAAGCACCCGGGGTTAGGCTCAGCTTAGGCGCGATAGCCCGCGAACCCGCTCATCCAGCGGGTTCGCCGCGCTTCCCGACCCTGGGGTTGGAACCCCTCCCCTCCCCACCGGTCATAGCCTCGTTCAATAGATGAGGAAGTCGGGATGAAGATGACCGATAAATTCGATCCACCCAGCCTGCGCCCGAAGCGTCCGGGTCGCTGGCGCTGGCGCTTCGCTGCCGCGATCGCCGCGGTAATCGCCACCTTCGGCATCCTGTCCGCCATGGCCGGCGTCGCCGCCCTGCTCCGCCGCCAGCCCGCGGTGGGCGTGCTGCACATCGAACCGGGAGCCGGCGCCGTGCTGCTGGTAATCGGACTGTTCTGTCTGTGGCTGGGCGTCACATTCTGGCGCGCCGCGCGCCGCCGCGCCCGTGGCCGTGAAGGCCTGAGCCTGTCGCCCCGGCTGATGAAGCGCCGCGACTGATCCCCGCACGGCGCATTTCCGCAGGACCGGCGCGATCCGTTAGACTGCGCGGCTGTTTGAGGAGGTGCGCATGCAAGACGACGATTTTTCCCAATTCGCCAGCGAAATGCGCGGCGTCAGGCGGATCACCGTGGACCAGGCCGACACCGGTAAACCCAAGGCCGACCGCAAGCAGCTCAAGGAGCTGCGACAGAACGCGACCGTACGCACCGAGAACATCCGGGTGGACGGTCTCTCCGACCAGTTCGTCATCGACGTCGGCCCCGAGGACGAACTCTACTGGGCCCGCGACGGCGTCCAGGAAGGCCAGATACGCAAGCTCAAGGCCGGCCAGATCAGCTTCGAAGGCAGCCTCGACCTGCACGGCATGAAGATCGAAACGGCCCGCGAAACCCTCTGGGACTTCATCGCCGAAGCCACGCGCTTCGAGATCCGCTGCGTCCGCGTTACCCACGGCAAGGCGGCGCGCGTCGACGGCCGCAGCCCGATGGTAAAGAGCCATGTGAACACCTGGCTGCGCCAGCACCCGCAGGTACTCGGCTTCACCTCCTGCCTGCCGCGCCACGGCGGTACCGGCGCCATCTACGTGATGCTGCGCCGCAACATGCTCGAAGGCCGCGACGAGTAAAAGGCCCGCGCCCGGCTTGCACCAGCGCCCGGCGACAATCCGCCTGCCATAACGCGCCAACCGGCGCTCGGGCCTTGCCAGCCAAGGCTGAGCGCCCTACCCTGCGCCACGGTTTTTATTTTTGTCATTGCCACAGGTAGATCATGTCCCTGGAACAAAACTACTCCGCGATCCTCAGCCAGCTCGGTGAGGACGTCACCCGCGAAGGCCTGGTGGACACGCCCAAGCGCGCCGCCAAAGCCATGCAGTACCTTTGCCGCGGCTACCAGCAGACGCTGGAGGAGATCGTCAACGGCGCCCTGTTCAGCTCCGACAACAGCGAGATGGTGCTGGTCAAGGACATCGAGCTCTACTCGCTGTGCGAACACCACCTGCTGCCGTTCATTGGCAAGGCCCACGTGGCCTACATCCCCAACGGCAAGGTGCTGGGGCTGTCCAAGGTGGCACGTATCGTCGACATGTACGCCCGCCGCCTGCAGATCCAGGAAAACATGTCGCGGCAGATCGCCGAGGCGGTCCAGCAGGTCACCGGCGCGCTGGGCGTGGCCGTGGTGATCGAGGCGAAGCACATGTGCATGATGATGCGCGGCGTGGAGAAGCAGAACTCCTCCATGGTCACCTCGGTGATGCTCGGCGAGTTCCGCGAGAACGCCGCCACCCGCAGCGAGTTCCTCAGCCTGATCCGCTGACAGCCGCTGCCATGAAAAAACCGGCCCTCGGGCCGGTTTTTTTGTGCCTGTGAATCGCTGCAATCAGCGCGTGTAGTAACCCACCGCAACGAGGTAGTGGCCGGACTTGCGCAGGAAGGCGTGCTTGTTCTCCACCTTGCTGGTCACCGGGTTGCGCCACTGGTACTCGAATTCCGCCTCGCCCTTGGACTTGGCCAGTTCCAGCATGGCGTGGCCGATCGGGTTGCCGCCCGGGTCCTTCAGCGAATCGAAGTCCGTGCCGACCATGCGCGTATTGAAGCCATGAGCGACGAATTTCGACGTATCCAGGTCGACGACGAAGACGTAGAGGTCGTCCTGGATAAACGCGGGATCGCGCGCGGTGATCTTCTTGAAGGTGTCCTGTGGATCGGCCTCAACGGCCTTCACCGCCTTGTCCAGCATGGCCGCCGCCTGCTGCGCCGACGCGCGCGGGATGTAGTAGCCCACCGCGAGGAAGCGCTCACCCACACGCTGGTAATAGACGTGCTTGCGCTCGACCTTGCCGTCCGCCCAGTTCTTCCAGCGGTAGTCGGCCTGTTGCACCTTGCCGGTCTCCGGCGATTTCAGCGCCTGCGCAAACTGCTTCTGCAACGATGGATCGAGTGTGGTCGACACATCCCGATCGATCAGCACCACCGACGGCCCGCCGCTGGCAAGCATGGTGCCCTTGCTGTCCACGACGAACACATACAGGTCCCCATCGACGAACTCGCCCTGGCGGCTGAACGCAGCGAAGGCCTTGTCGCCCTCCTGCTTGTAGGCAGCCACCGCCTTGGACAGCAACGCCTTGGCGCGCTGGTCGTCCGTTGGCGAGGTCGTCGGCTGGGCGGCGAACAATGGGAAGGATGAGAGGAAAGAAAGCAGCAGCAGTGACTTCAACAGCGTCTTCATGCGCGAATACCCCCGTGGCATTGCTTGTAGTTGTGCACAGAGCATAGTCAGCCGAAGGGGATTCGCGTCGGCATTCACCGCCGAAGTGACTGAAAATTCAGCCGAAGAATCGCTTCATCGAGCGCGACAGCCAGCCACCGTGGCTCTGGTCGCGGGTCAGCTCGTGCATGCTGGCCATCACCGACTCCACGTAGTTGGCGTCGTCATTACGGATATGGTTGAACAGCCAGCGTCCGAGCAGGCCCTTGAGTTCCTCGGCGACGTCCTCGCCGGCGTCGAAGCGTTGGCGGTAGTCGGAAACGCGCTTGATAAAGAGTTCGTGGACCTTCTTGTGCGCACGGGTGAACTGGTAGCCGGAATCCTCCAGCAGCGTCTCCTCGAAGGCGAAGTGCGAGATGGTGTAGTCGACCAGTTCCTCGATCACGCCACCGAGCATGGCTCGGTCGTGATGGGCCTGGGCCTCGTGCAGCTGGTTGATCATTTCGACGATGCGTTTGTGCTGCGCGTCGATCACTCCGATCCCGGTGTCGAGATCCGCCTGCCAGACCAGATAGGCCATCTTTCCCCTCCCCACGCCGGGCGACGACACTGCCTGCCGCTCGCGCCCGGCCACATCGGTACGTCCCGCATGGCAGCCCGTCCAGATTAGGGAGGGCGACAAAACGCCGCCATGATGCCGGTCAACCTCAAAGTGCCGGAATCAGCGGATTAGAGCGGTTATTTAGGATTCGTCTGATGGCAAATTGCCGGTTTTCAGTCTCGAGGCGCGGCTTGACCTGTAGGAGCGAGCTTGCTCGCCAACCGCCCGACATCAGCGTGGCCGGGTAATTTGTTCGCGAGCAAGCTCGTTCCTACAAAAAAGCTCGGCGCACAATGAAAAACGCCGCTTCCAGGGAAGCGGCGTTTTCACTGGCCGGGCGTGGTGATCAGTCCTGCATCGCCACGTGCCGCGGATGGTCCGCCACCCGCGCCAACCAGGCATTGATCGCCGGGAAGTTCGACAGATCGAAGCCGCCCTGGTGCGCCACATGGGTGTAGGCATACAGGGTGATGTCAGCGATGGAGTACTGGTCACCCACCAGGTAAGGCGTCTGCTGCAGCTGCTTTTCCATCACCTTCAGCGCCTTGTAACCACCCTTCTGGCAGCGCGCGTATTCCTCGCGGCGCTCTTCGGGCAGGCCCAGGTAGAACTCGATGAAACGCGCCACCGCCACGTAGGGCTCATGGCTGTATTGCTCGAAGAACTGCCATTGCAGCACCTGGGTGCGCAGGCGCGGTTCACGTGGCAGGAGATCGCTGCCATCGGCGAGGAAGTTGAGGATGGCGTTGGATTCCCACAGGCAAGTGCCATCTTCCAGCTGCAGCACCGGCACCTTGCCGTTGGGGTTCATCGCCAGGAACTCGGCGGTCTGCGTCTCGCCCTTGAGGATATCGATCTCGCGCCACAGGTAAGGCAGGCCGAGCAGGTGCAGGGCCAGCTTGACCTTGTAGCAGTTGCCGGACAGTCGATCGCCGTAGACGGTGTACATGCTCATCTCCTCATTGGGCCTGGGCTTCGCGGATGACCGTCGCCAGGCGGCGCAAACCTTCGCCGGCACGTTCTGGCGCCACGTGGCTGAAGTTAAGCCGCAAATAGCCGGGATTGGCATCCGGTTGTGTGAAGAAAGGCTCGCCCGGCATGAAGGCCACGTTCTGCGCCAACGCCGCGTCCAGCAATGTGCGGGTATCCAGCGGCTGCTTGAGCTTGAGCCAGAAGAACAAGCCGCCCTGGGGCACATTCCACTCCGCCAGCTCGGCGAAATGCTCTTCCAGCTGCCGCTGCATGGCGTCGCGGCGAATGCGATAGAAATCGCGCAGCTCGGCCAGGTGGCCGCGATAGGCCTCGGTGCCGAACCATTGCAGTGCCTGCCACTGGCCGACGCGGTTGGTGTGCAGGTCGGCGGACTGCTTCAGGCGCAGCAGGTGCGGGAACAGGTCCGGCGTGGCGATCAGGAAGCCCACGCGCAGCCCCGGCAGCAGCGTCTTGGAGACGGTACCGGTGTAGATCCAGCTGGATTTCTTCAGGCGGCTGACCAGCGGAGTCGCGGCGCCCGCATCGAACACCAGCTCGCGGTAAGGCTCGTCCTCGATCAGGGTCACGCCGAACTCGTCGAGCACGGCAGCCACCTCATCGCGGCGTTGCTCGCTGTAGCGCACGCCGGACGGGTTCTGGAAAGTCGGGATCAGGTAGGCGAAGGCCGGCTTGCTGGCCTGCAGGCGCTGGCGCAGCGCGGCGACATCCGGGCCTTCGGCGCCCAGCGGCACGGTCAGGCAGTTCGCGCCGAACAGCTGGAAGGCCTGCAGCGCGGCAAGATAGGTCGGCGCTTCGAGCAATACCTCGGTGCCCGGATCGATGAACAGCTTGCTGGCCAGGTCCAGCGTCTGCTGCGAACCGCTGACGATCAATACCTGGCTCGCTTCGCAGGGCACGCCCAACGCTCGCGCCTCGGCGGCGATGGCCTCGC
Source organism: Pseudomonas sp. AU11447 (assembly GCF_001672555.2). Lineage (NCBI taxonomy): Bacteria > Pseudomonadati > Pseudomonadota > Gammaproteobacteria > Pseudomonadales > Pseudomonadaceae > Pseudomonas > Pseudomonas sp. AU11447. Next base: position 129,985 of record NZ_LZDG02000046.1, read on the forward strand.
GCAGCGCCGGCTCCCCTTCGCTCATGCCGTACTGGCCCATGCTCACCGGCATGTCGTCCCAGTTCACCTTCGGCAACATCGGCTCGGCGGGCAGGCCGCCGGCAAAGGACATCACCTCCGGGCGCTGCGCCGCGGCGAGGATTTCACGGATCAGAGAGCTTTTCAGTCGGGCGATGCGTTCGGAGAAGGCCATGGGGGTCACCGGTAGCGGGAGCACGGAAGAATGAGTCAAACTGCTTGACCGAAGCTACGACGCCCGGGACGGATACGTCAATATGCCTGACCTAACAAAAAACAGCCTGCAACTCGAAGCGATCCAGGCCTTCTTCTACAGCTACCGGGCCTTCACCGCGAAACCCGACGAGATGCTCGCCCGCCGCGGGCTGAGCCGGGTGCACCACCGCATCCTGTTCTTCATCGCGCGCAACCCGGGGCTGAGCGTCAGCCAGTTGCTGGCTGCCCTGGGTGTGACCAAGCAGGCGCTGAACGTGCCGCTGCGCCAGTTGCTCGAGCGCGAACTGATCCGCAGCGAAGCCTGCGACAACGACAAGCGCCGGCGCCTGCTGGAGCTGACGGCCGAAGGCGGCAAGCTGGAAAAGGCCCTGCGCCGCGAGCAGGAGCGCTTGCTGCAGCGCGCCTTCGGCGAGGCCGGAGAAGAAGCGGTGAAAGGCTGGCTGGCAGTGAACCAGGCTATCGCCCGCACGCAGGACGACTAGCGTGCCGCCCCCTCCAGCTCGCGGGCGGCACGCAGGAACATCAGCGCCAGCGGCAGCAGGCTGGCCATCGCCAGCGCGGTGCCGGGCAGGAACAGCAGGACGCTGAGCAGGCACACACCTGACGTGACCTCCAACCAGCCCATGACCTTTACCGACGGATACGGCAGTTCGATCTTCAACAGGCGGATGCCATACCAGAGGGTGACGATGCCGGTGGGCACGAACAGGCCCATGAAGCCTATCAGCGCGCCGTTGAATTCACCGCTGAGCTGCTCGTCGAAGATCAGGCTGTAGACCTGCATCACCAGCGCGATGGCGATCGACAGCCCCACGGGCCAACCCAGCCCGCGAGCGTTGAAGCGATCCTCGAGAAAATTGCGGGTACGCCACAGCAGGAAGCAGCCGAGCACCGTGCTGAGTACGCCGATCCAGAGTTCGTAGCGTTGCCAGGTGGTCGACTCATGCAGTGCGGCCGCGAAGGACAGGACGAACAGCACCAGGTTGCACAACAGCAGCGCCAGGCTCAGGCCACCGAGCAGGCGCAGGTGGCCTGGGTTCCAGCGCCCGGCGAGGAATGCCCCCGGAGCGCTCTGATCCACCAGTTCCACCTTGGGGGCGGCGTAGGGATTCTGTTCCATGGTGGCGAACTTCCATCAGTTGTACGGCTCTCCCGCACCATACCGGCGCACTTCCGCGCATGCCACTGCCGCTCGTACTGTACGGGCCACTCGGCCACTGGCTGTTATGGGACAGCTCCGCGCTGGCGGGATTAGGCTGGTCCCAATTGAGATTCTGCATGGGGCTTGCCCTCTCCCCCGCCCTTTCCCTGAAGGGAGAGGGAGCTGTTCGTGCCGGCTGACACTTTTGTTTCAACCTGCGCCATACAGTCCCCTCTCCCTTCGGAGCGGGGCGCACAGCCAGGGTTAGGGCGAGAGAACTCCCGGCACGATGAACCAGAAGAAGACAACCGTTGTTCCAACAACAAGACCGGTAATCCGCCATGCCCCTCGAACTCCTCGGCGCCTTCGTGCTGTTCGCCTTCGTCACCTCCATCACCCCCGGCCCCAACAACATGATGCTGCTGGCCTCGGGCGTGAACTTCGGCGTGCGCCGTACCATTCCGCACATGCTTGGCATCAGCATCGGCTTCTTGCTGCTGGTGGTCGCCGTGGGCCTGGGCCTGCACCAGTTGTTCGAGCGTTTCCCGGCGACCTACACGGCGCTGCGCTATGCCGGAGGCGCCTACCTGCTGTACCTGGCATGGAAGATTGCTCGCTCCGGCGCGCCCGAAGCGAAGGGTGAGAACGCCGCCAGACCCATGACCTTTCTCCAGGCCGCCGCCTTCCAGTGGGTCAACCCCAAGGCCTGGGTGATGGCCGTCGGCGCCATCGCCACCTACCTGCCGGCCAACAGCTGGATCGGCAACGTCGTGCTGATCGCCACCCTGTTCGCTGTGGTCAACCTGCCCAGCGTGGGCGTCTGGACCATACTCGGCAGCCTGCTGCGGCGCTGGCTGGAAGACCCGCTACGGCTGCGCCTGTTCAATGTCGGCATGGCCGCCCTGCTGGTAGCCTCGCTCTACCCGCTGTTCACCCGCACCTGATGGAAGTTCGTGCATGACTGACACCACTCCCGCCGCCGCGCCCTTGCGCCCGCTGGCCGATTCATCCCCCGCTGCCATCGTTGCCGGGTTCGTCGCCATGCTTACCGGCTACACCAGCTCGCTGGTGCTGATGTTCCAGGCCGGCCAGGCTGCGGGGCTAAGCACCGCGCAGATTTCTTCGTGGATCTGGGCGCTGTCCATCGGCATGGCGTTGACCACCATCGGCCTCACCCTGCGCTACCGCACCCCCATCGTCATCGCCTGGTCCACCCCCGGCGCGGCGCTGCTGATCAGCAGCCTGCCCGGCGTGCCGTATGGCGAGGCCATCGGCGCGTTCATTGTCTGCGCCGCTCTGATCACGATCTGCGGCGTCACCGGCAGCTTCGACCGCCTGATGCGCCAGGTGCCCGGCTCGCTGGCCTCGGCGCTGCTGGCCGGCGTGCTGTTCCGCATCTGCATCGAGATCTGCAACGCCGCGCAGCAGCAGACGGCGCTGGTGGTGGCGATGTTCGTCAGCTACCTCGTCGCCAAGCGCCTGTCGCCACGTTACGCGGTGTTCGCCGCGCTGCTGGTTGGCGTCGCCCTGGCCGGCTTCCTCGGCCTGCTCAACTTCAGCCACTTCCAGCTGGAGATCGCCCGTCCGGTGTGGACGACGCCGAGCTTCTCCCTGGCCGCCACCATCAGTATCGGCATCCCGCTGTTCATCGTCGCCATGGCCTCGCAGAACATGCCGGGCCTCGCCGTACTGCGCGCCGACGGCTACCAGGTGCCCGCCTCGCCGCTGATCTCCACTACCGGCATCGCCTCGCTGCTGCTGGCGCCCTTCGGCTCCCACGGCATCAACCTGGCGGCCATCAGCGCGGCGATCTGCACCGGCCCGGAAGCCCACGAGAACCCGCACAAGCGCTACACCGCCGCGCTCTGGTGCGGGCTGTTCTACGGCATCGCCGGCATCTTCGGCGCCACCCTGGCAGCGCTGTTCGCCGCGCTGCCCAAGGCGCTGGTGCTGTCGATCGCCGCGCTGGCGCTGCTTGGTTCGATCACCAATGGCCTGACCAACGCCATGGCCGATGCGCGCCAGCGCGAAGCGGCGATGGTCACCTTCCTGGTCACAGCCTCTGGTTTCACCCTGTTCTCCGTGGGTTCAGCGTTCTGGGGATTGGTTGCAGGCCTGCTGACACAGCTGGTACTGAACTGGCGTCGTTCCGCGTAAGACCCTTCTGCTAGCATGCGGGCGTTTGCCCGAACCGGATCGCCCGCATGCTGCACACCCTCGCCGTCGCCAATTACCGCTCGATCAACTCGCTGGTGCTGCCGCTGGGCCGGCTGAACCTGATCACTGGCGCCAACGGCAGCGGCAAGTCCAATCTCTACCGTGCCCTGCGCCTGCTCGCCGAGACCGCCCAGGGCGGCGTGGTGAATGCATTGGCGCGCGAAGGCGGGCTGGAGTCCACCTTCTGGGCCGGGCCGGAGACCCATTCCAGGCGCATGCGCACAGGCGAGGTGGAAGTCCAGGGTGGCCCGCGCAACGAGGTGAAGCGCCTGCGCCTGGGCTTCGCCGGCGAGGACTTCGGTTACGCCATCGCCCTCGGCCTGCCGCCACCGCCGGTGGTCAGCGCCTTCGGCCTGGACCCGGAAATCAAGCACGAGAGCATCTGGGCCGGCCCTTGGTATCGCCCCGCTTCACAGCTGGTGGAACGCAACGGACCCATGCTGCGCGCCCGTGAAGGCCGCAGCTGGCAGGTGCTGGAGCAGCACGTTCCAACCTTCGACAGCCTGTTCACCCAGATCGGCAGTGGCTCGGACTGCCCCGAAGCACTGCTGCTACGCGACCAGATTCGCGGCTGGCGCTTCTACGACCACTTCCGCACCGACGCCGACGCCCCCGCACGCCAGCCGCAACTGGGCACCCGCACGCCGGTGCTGCACCACGACGGCCGCGACCTGGCCGCCGCGCTGCAGACGATTCGGGAAATCGGCGATGCCAATGCCCTGGAAGCCGCCATCAGCGACGCCTTCCCGGGCGCCGAACTACAGATCGATTGCCAGCTTGGCGGGCGCTTCGCCGTCGCGCTGAAACAGCACGGGCTGCTGCGCCCCCTGAGCGCGGCGGAACTCTCCGACGGTACGTTGCGCTACCTGCTGCTGGTCGCCGCCCTGCTCACTCCACGGCCGCCGTCGCTGATGGTGCTCAACGAGCCGGAAACCAGCCTGCACCCGGACCTGCTGCCCGCGCTGGGACGGTTGATCATCGCGGCGTCGAAACACACCCAGGTCTGGGTCGTGTCCCACGCCAGCCGGCTGATTGCCACGCTGGAGGAACACCCCGAGTGCAATTGCCTGCACCTGGACAAGGAACTGGGCCAGACGCGCATCCGCGACCAGGGCATGTTCGATGCCCCGGCGTGGCATTGGGCGGATTGAGCTCGGAGTCAGGCAGCGGTATGGCGTAGGAGCGACGGGAAAACAATCGCGGACGGAGTCCGCTCCTGCGCTCACGAGAACAATGGACACCCGCTGGCGGGAGCGCGCCATGCGCGAATCATGCGCATGGCGGGTGCGGTAGCGGATCAGGCAGGCGCCTGCTCCGCGGCTGTCTTCGCCACGCCACGGCTGACCCACCAGCCGAACAGACCGGCGGTGAAGAACATCAGCACGCCGTAGATCGCCGCCGGAATCGCCATGGTGCTGTTGTTCAGCAGCATCGGGCTGAGCGCCAGGGCAATGGCCAGGGTGCCGTTGTGGATGCCGATCTCCATGCCGATGGCGATGGACTGCGGCTTGGACAGCTTGAGCAGGCGTGGCACCCAGTAGCCCACGGCGAGGCTCAGCAGGTTGAAGCTCAGGGCGGCCGCGCCGACGATGGGGGCGTAGGTCAGGAAGGTCTGCCAGTCCTTGGTCACGGCCACGCCGATGATCACCGCCAGCAGCAGCGCCGAGAGGATCTTCACCGGCTTCTGCAGCGCCGCCGCCACGCTCGGCAGCAGGCGCCGCACGATCATGCCGATGGCGACCGGTCCCAGGACGATGACGAACACCTGCAGCACCTTGCCGAATTGCAGCGGAATGGTCTGGCCGTCGTTCATGAAGTACAACAGCGACATGTTGACGATCAGCGGCATGGTGAGGATGGCGATCACCGAGTTCACCGCGGTCAGCGTGATGTTCAGCGCCACGTCACCGTGGGCCAGGTGGCTGTAGAGGTTCGCGGTGGTGCCGCCGGGGGACGCGGCGAGCAGCATCATGCCCACCGCCAGTGCGGCTTCGAGGGCAAAGCCGACGGTAATAAGGAAGCACGCCAGGGGCAGCAGGATGATCTGGCAGACCAGGCCGATGAGCACCGGCTTGGGATAGCGCACCACGCGGGCGAAGTCGGCGACGGTCAGGGACAGGCCGAGGCCCAGCATGATGATGCCCAGGGCGATGGGCATGAAAAGCGTCAGCAAGGGATCGTTGGTCATTGTCATTATTCTCCAACTGGGGTGGGCCGATTGTTTCGGCCTCTTGGGCGCTTGTAACTGGCCTTGCAGGCCAAAACCACTTCATCCTGTAACAGAATGCAAAGACTTGTAGCGAACGGGTCGGGATCGTCGGCGGGTACGCTTTTTGTAGGAGCGAGCTTGCTCGCGAACCGCCCAGCGCCGAATCGGCTGGTAAATGCGCTCCTACAGGTGATTCATGAAGTAATAGGACTGGGAACACCCTCTCCCTGAAGGGAGAGGGATTCGTCCTCCGCCACATTCAGCTCGTCGCTCACCTGACACCGTTTCGGTTACATGAAACGGGGGACGAGCCGGCTAAACGGGCGTGTCACCCGCATGCCGAACAGCCCCCTCTCTCTTCAGGGAGAGGGTTGGGGAGAGGGAACACTCGAGCGCACCGCTCCCCCGAGACGATCAGATCGCCGTGGCCCCGCCATCCACCGGCAGCGCGATGCCCGTGGTGAAGCCGGCGTGGTCGCTGCACAGGTACAGCACCGCGCTGGCGATTTCCTCGACGCGACCGACGCGACCCACCGGGTGCATGGCAGCGGCGAACTCGGCCTTCTTCGGGTCGGCCTCGTAGGCGCGACGGAACATGTCGGTGTCGATCACCGCCGGGCAGACGGCGTTGACGCGGATTTTCTTCTTCGCGTACTCGATGGCGGCGGACTTGGTCAGGCCGATCACCGCATGCTTGGAGGCGGCGTAGATGCTCATTTTCGGCGCAGCGCCCAGGCCGGCCACGGAGGCGGTGTTGACGATGGCGCCGCCACCCTGCTCCAGCATCACCGGAATCTGGTGCTTCATGCACAGCCAGACGCCCTTGACGTTGACGCCCATGATGGCGTCGAACTCGCTCTCCTCGCCGTCGGCCAGCTTGCCCTTCTCGATCTCGATGCCGGCATTGTTGAAGGCGTAGTCCAGGCGGCCGTAGGCGGCCACGGTGCCTTCCACCAGCGCCTTGACCTCGGCGTCGCGGGTCACGTCGCAACGGATGAAGGTGGCCTCGCCACCGGCGGCGCGGATCAGCTCGACGGTAGCTTCGCCGCCCTTGGCGTCAACGTCGGAAACCACGACCTTCACGCCCTGCTGGGCGAAGGCCTGGGCGGTGGCGCGGCCGATACCGTTACCGGCGCCAGTGACCAGGGCAACCTGGCCGGAAAGCAGCTGACTCATGAGCGAACCTCGAAGCGGTTTGGGAAATAACCGTCGCAGTCTAGCCAGCGCTCCAGCGACGCGAAGCACTATCAGGCGGGGCGACGTTCCTGCATCCATGGCAATGATGATTCCTGCAAATCCGGATCACTGGAACCGATGGGCGAACATTCCTCCGGCGGACGGAACTTGCCCCGGCGCGGCAGGCGGACTATCACCTAGGCTTTCCCACTGACTGAGTCCATTGCCATGTCTGCCCAGATCAACCGCCAGTTTCAGCTCGCCCAGCGCCCGGTCGGCGCCGCCACCCGCGACACTTTCGCCTACGTGGAAACCCCGGTCGGCGAGCCCGGTCCGGGGCAGATCCTGGTGCAGAACCAGTACCTGTCGCTGGACCCGGCCATGCGCGGCTGGATGAACGATGCCAAGTCCTATATCGCCCCGGTGGCCATCGGTGACGTGATGCGCGCCCTCGGCGTGGGCAAGGTGGTCGCCTCGCAGCACCCGGACTTCAAGGTCGGCGACGAGGTGAACGGCGCACTCGGCGTGCAGGATTATTTCCTCGGCGAGCCGAAGGGTTTCTACAAGGTCGACAGCCAGCGCGCGCCGCTGCCGCTCTACCTCTCGGCGCTGGGCATGACCGGCATGACCGCCTACTTCGGCTTCCTTGACGTCGGCCTGCCCCAGGCCGGTGACACCGTGGTCGTCTCCGGCGCCGCCGGCGCGGTGGGCAGCGTGGTCGGGCAGATCGCCAAGATCAAGGGCTGCCGCGTGGTCGGCATCGCCGGGGGCGCCGACAAGTGCCGCTACCTGATCGATGAACTGGGCTTCGACGGCGCCATCGACTACAAGGCCGAGGACGTCAACGCCGGCCTCAAGCGCGAGTGCCCCAAGGGCGTGAACGTGTTCTTCGACAACGTCGGCGGCGACATCCTCGACGCCGTGCTGGCCCGCCTGGCGCCCAAGGCACGCGTGGTGATCTGCGGTGCGATCAGCCAGTACAACAACAAGGAAGCCGTGCGCGGCCCGGCCAACTACCTGTCGCTGCTGGTCAACCGCGCGCGCATGGAGGGCATGGTGGTGATGGACTACGCCCACCGCTTCCAGGAAGGCTTCAAGGACATGGCGACCTGGATCGGCGAAGGCAAGCTGAAATCGAAGGAAGACATCGTCGAGGGCCTGGAAACCTTCCCCGAGACCCTGGCCAAGCTGTTCAGCGGCGAAAACTTCGGCAAGCTGGTGCTGAAGGTCTGACGACCAGCGCCACCCTCTTGCAGGAGCGAGCTTGCTCGCGAACCCGCCCGGCACCGATGTCGCTGGCAAAAGCGTTCGCGAGCAAGGACTAGGCGTCCCCCTCGGTCCTACAGGACCAACAGCGCCGGCCTGGCCTCCCGAGGGAGAGGGGATTGATCGGTGCAGGATGAAACAGCCGCATCAGCCGGCACACTCGCCCCCTCTCCCTCTGGGAGACGACTGCATGGATGCAGGAGGTAGGGCGACGCAGGATGCCAAAGCCGAGGGTTGGGGTGAGGGGTAAACCCAGCACTGAAGTTGCCTGCAGAGGCTGACCTGGCTTTCCACCCTCTATCTCGATGATTTCCGACAAGCTCTGAGGCGCCTTTCCAGCTAGGATTTCCCTTGGCCGACTCCAAGGAAGATCCCCGATGTCCCTCGCCCGCTGGCTGCCCGGTCTGGACAGCCTGCTGCACTACCGTTCCGACTGGCTGCCGCGCGATATCCAGGCCGGCCTGTCGGTGGCTGCGGTGCAGATTCCCACTGCTATCGCTTACTCGCAGATCATCGGCTTCCCGCCGCAGGTCGGGCTGTACGCGTGCATCCTGCCGATGCTGATCTACGCCATTGTCGGCAGCTCGCGGCAACTGATGGTCGGCCCCGATGCCGCCACCGCCGCCATGGTCGCGGCGGCCATCACGCCGCTGGCGGCAGGCAACCCGGAGCGACTGTTGCAACTGTCGATGATCGTCGCGGTGCTGGTGGGCGCGCTGTCCATCGCCGCCGGCTTTGCACGTGCGGGATTCGTCGCCAGCTTCCTGTCGCGGCCGACGCTGGTGGGTTACCTCAACGGCATCGGCCTGAGCCTGATCGCCGGCCAGCTCGGCAAGATCCTCGGCTACCACAGCGAGACCAGCGGTTTCGTCCGCGGCCTGATCGCGCTGATCCGCAACCTCGCCGATACGCACCTGCCGACGCTGGCGCTGGGCGTGGGCACCCTGGCGCTGATGATCCTGTTACCACGTCGCTACCCGAAGATTCCCGGCGCGCTGATCGGCGTGTTGTTCGCCTCGGTCATCGCCGCCGTGTTCGGCCTGGACCAGTACGGCATCAAGCTGCTGGGCGAGGTGCCGCAAGGCCTGCCGCACCTGACCTGGCCGAAGACCAGCGTCGAAGAGGCCGGCAGCCTGTTCCGCGATGCCATGGGCATCACCATCGTCAGCTTCTGCAGCGCGATGCTCACCGCGCGCAGCTTCGCCGCCCGCCACGGCTATGCCATCGACGCCAACCACGAGTTCATGGCGCTGGGCATGGCCAACATCGGTGCGGGGATTTCCCAGGGCTTCGTCATCAGCGGCGCCGACTCGCGTACCGCGGTGAACGACATGGTCGGCGGCAAGAGCCAGATGGTCGGCGTGGTCGCCGCCCTGGTGATCGGCCTGGTCCTGCTGCTGTTCAGCAAGCCGCTGGGCTGGGTGCCGATGCCGGCGCTGGGCGCGGTGCTGCTGATGGCCGGCTGGGGCCTGATCGACTTCCGCGCACTGCGCGGTTTCTGGGCACTGAGCCGGTTCGAGTTCGGCCTGTGCGTGCTGACCACGGTCGGCGTGCTCAGCGTCGGCGTGCTGCCGGGCATCTTCGTCGCCATCATGCTGGCCCTGCTGCGCCTGCTCTATCTCACCTATCGCCCGCACGACGCGGTGATGGGCTGGGTGCATGGCATCGACGGCCAGGTGGAGATCGAGCAATACCCCAACGCGCGCACCTTGCCGGGGCTGGTGATCTACCGCTTCGACGCGCCGATCCTGTTCTTCAATGCCGACTACTTCAAGCAACGCATTCTCGAGGTGGTGGCCCAGACGCCGAACGCCCGCGCCGTGCTGCTCAACGCCGAAGGCATCCTCAACCTGGACATCAGCGGCCTGACCACGCTACGCGAAGTGCAGCAGACCCTCGAGGCCCAGGGCGTTTACCTGTCGCTGGCGCGGGTCACCGGCGAAACGCTGGCCCTGCTCAAGCGCTCGCAACTGCTGGGCGAGGTGAAGCCGCCGCTGGTGTTCAGCTCCGTGCGTGCGGGCGTCAACGCCTACCGGCGCTGGCACCAGCAGCGCAAGCGCGAGCAGGAAGCGGCCGAGCGCGCCGCGGCGGCGTCACAGGCGGAACTGCCCCACCAGCCCCTGTAGCTCGCGGCTGAGCTGCGCCAGCTCGACGCTAGATGATGCGGTGGACTCCATGGCCTGCGCCGATTCGTCGGCGATGCCACGGATGCTGGTGACGCTGCGGCTGATCTCCTCGGCGACCGCGCTCTGCTGTTCGGAAGCGGCGGCGATCTGCTGGTTCATCTGGTGGATCACCGCCACCGCCGAGGCGATGTTGCCCAGCGCGGCCTCGGTCTGTACCGCGTCACCCACGGTCATCTCCACCAGCGCGTGACTGCGCTGCATGCGCTGGACCGACGTGGTCGCGCCGCTCTGCAGGGCGGCGATCAGCGTCTCGATTTCAGCGGTGGACTGCTGGGTGCGCCGCGCCAGCGCCCGCACTTCGTCGGCCACCACGGCAAAGCCCCTACCCTGCTCGCCGGCCCGCGCCGCCTCGATGGCAGCGTTGAGCGCCAGCAGGTTGGTCTGCTCGGCGACGTTCTTGATCACCACCAGCACGCTGCCGATGCTCTGGCTCTCGCGGCCGAGCTGCTCGATGCTTTCGGTGGCCGCGCGCACGGCGTCGGCCAGTTGCTCGATACGGCCAAGGGTCTGGCGCACCACATCCTGCCCGCTGGCGACCTTGCCATCAGCCTGTTCGGCGGAACTGGCGGCTTCCTCAGCGTTGCGCGCGACATCATGCACGGTGGCCGCCATCTGGTTCATCGCCGTGGCAACCTGGTCGGTCTCGGCCTTCTGCGAGTTCACCCCGTGCTGGGTGCGCTCGGTGACACTGGAAAGCGCCTGCGCCGACGCGGTGATCTGCCCTACGCCATCGCTGAGCCGGCTGACAATGCCGCGCAGGCTGTCGGCCATGCTGCCCACCGCGCCCATCAGTTGGCCGACTTCGTCCTTGCGCCGCACCTCGATGCTCACGCTCAGATCGCCCTCGGCGATGCGGCTGGCCATGCCGATGACCTGGCGCAGCGGCCGCACGATCATCCAGGTGATCAGCAGCGAAGCCAGTGCGCCCACCAGCAGCGCCAGCGCCGCCGAAGCGACGATCAGCAGCGTATTGGTGCGCAGCTGGGTCTGCATGGCCGCCCGCTGGGCCGCATAGGCGTCATCGACCTGCTGCATGACCTGGGCCGCGCGGTCATTCATCTGCGCGTGGACCTGTTTTTCCTGCTCGAGGCTGGCGGTGTATTCGTCGAGCTTCTCGACGAAGGCGTTGATGTTGGTGATCACGTCCTTGAGCACCGAGACGTAGGTCGGATCGGTGATGGCCTCCTGCAGCTTGGCGGACAGTTCCAGCGCCTCGGCGGCGGACTTGATGCGCCCTCCCTCGGCCTTCTCGCCGCTCTCGCCGCCGGCCTCCATGCGCGAGCGCGCCTCGTTCAGGCCCTGCAGCACCAGACGGTAGAGCTGGCTGACCTGGGCGGCCTGCTGCAGCAACTCCTCACCCTTCTGGCCCTGGGATTCCTTGAGTTCGTAGGCGCCGTCATCGGCCAGGCTGGATTGCAGGATGTCCAGGCTGTTGGACGCGCCGTTCACCGACCAGGTGGCGGCGTCCAGCGACAGCCGCCGGCTCTTGCTGGACTTCTCGAACTTCTCGAATGCCGCCAGGTAATCGGCGATGCCCTGCTCCACCCGGGCCATGGCTGCCGCCTGGTCCGGCCGGGCCTTGAGCCGCGCCACCGCCTCGCCGAGATTGCCGGCGTGCTCGCGCAGGCGCTTGGCGGAAGCATCGCCGGCGTCGATGACGAAATCCTTCTCGCTCTGGCGCATCTCCAGCAGTTCGCGGTTGATGGTCGACATGTCGCCGAGCAGGTCGAAGCGCTGGGAAATGGCGCGCAACGACGTCACGCCGATGACCGCCACCAGCGCCGTGAGCAACAGCACCAGGCCGAAGCCGATGGCCAGTTTCTTCGCCGTGCCCATGTCGGCCAGACGACGCTGCACGAAGGCAACCATGGCTACTCCCCCCATCCGCAATGGCGTTGCAGGAAATCCTCGTAGGTCTCCTGCTCGTTATCGGTGCTTGTGGGCGGAACATTAGGAGCGCTGCCCACCGACTGGATAGAGGGCGCGACGGTGATGGCACGGTGATGCTGCGCAGGGATACGTGGAGGTCGTATCCAGAACACTGAACAGAACTTTCCTGTCACGGATACGGAAATCGCCGACAGCGACCTGCCTGCCCGACCGTTCAGATTCCGCCCCTTGCCCTTCCACTCCAGGTGCGCGGATGAACGCCTTCTATCAACTGGTCCTGCAGCGCCCGCTGACGGGATTCGCCGACGAACTCTTCCTGCCGGAGTTGTACCGCGAGCAACGCCGCCTCGACCCCCTGCTGCTGACGCGCGGGCATCTGCCGATTCGGCATTTCGTCTGTCCGCAGACCTACGACGAGGACAAGGGCGAATGGCTGGACTGCTGGTTCGAGGCGCAGGCCGGCTGGCGCCTGGTACAGGTCGTCGTCAGCCTGGTTCACGGCAGTACGCTGGAATTCACCCGCCGCGACGAATTGCTCTCGGAACTCTTCGCCCTCGGCGAGCGACTGGACGAGGCGCGCCTCGGCGACATCCGCTGGCAACTCAGCCTGGAGCTGGAATTTGCCTGACGTGGCAGCGCCAGGCGGGCAGCCCTACTTCGGACGAATCATGCTGAAGGTGTCACGGGTGTAGCTGTACTGGGTGCCGCCCAGACGGCCCACCAGGTCCAGCCGCGCCGGGTCGATATGGCGTTCGTCCTGCATCACCGCATCGTCGATATGCGCCAGTAGCACGCGGGCGAAGATCAGCATGCTCGAGGGATTTTCCGCCGGGTACGGCATGATTTCCGCCAACTGGCATTCGAAGGCCACCGGCGCGCCCACGACGCGAGGTGGAGCAACACGCTCGCTGGGCACCGTGGCGATGCTGGCGTGCTCGATCTCGCTGACGCCGTGGGGCAGCCAGGCGGCGGTGGCGTTCATGGCCTCGGCCTGCGCGGCGCTGACCAGGTGGATCACCAGCTCGCCGGTCTCGCGCACGTTGCGCAAGGTGTCCTTGACGCTGCCGTCGTCGCGCACGCTGGTATTGACCAGCAGGGTCGGCGGCGAATCGCTGATGACCTGGAAGAAGCTGAACGGCGCGAGGTTGCCTTGCCCCTCTTTCGACAGCGTGGAGACCCAGGCGATGGGCCGCGGCGTGACGGTGGAAGCCAGCCAGCGATAAGCCTCGGCCTTGGACAGTTGAGTGAAGTCGAGTTGCATGGGCAGATCCGGACAAATCGGTGGGAAGACGCGGACCGCGCCAGGCGGCCCGGCGGTGCGCGGCTCAGCGGCCGGCGCGGGATTCCTTGATGTAGAAACGCGCGCGGCTGGCCTTGTCGGAGCAACCGGTGTACGCCTCGACCTGCTGCTGGGTCTTGGCAGCGGTCAGCAGGCCCAGGGCCTTGGAGTAGCTGACGGTGCCGGCGAAGCCTTCGGCCTTGGCCAGGTCCAGTTCGTGCCAGGCGGCGTCCAGTTGCGAGGCGCAGCTGTCGCGGTTGACGGTCTTGCCCGAGCAGCCAGCGACGGCCAGCGCCAGGGCGATGATCAGGGGAATGCGCGGCATGACGGAACTCCTGGGAATATTCGCGGTGAATCCAGCTTAGAACGCGGCGCAGGGGCCTGCCGGATGGCGCCGCAGTATGCCATCGGACGGATGGCGTTCAAGCGACTACTACACTGTTTGACCACGGGATATCCCGACAGGAGAAGGATCATGGTGCATCAGGGCAGTTGCCATTGCGGGCAGATCGCGTTCGAAGTGGAAGGGGATGTCGGTGAGGTTGTGTCATGCAACTGCTCGATCTGCCGGCGCAAGGGCTCGCTGCTCTGGTTCGTGCCGCGCGGCAAGCTGAAGCTGACGACTCCTGAGAGTGCGATGAGCACCTATACGTTCAACACCCATCGCATCGAGCATCGCTTCTGCCCCACCTGCGGCTGCGCACCGCTGGCCTACGCCAGTGCGCCGGATGGCACGCCGATGGCGGCGATCAATGTGCGCTGCCTGCCGGGTGTGGAACTCGCCGGGCTGACGGTGAAGGAGTACGACGGCAAGAGCCGGTGAGAAATGATTGCTCCGCTGCGGGCCTGACGACATCGCGGACGGAGTCCGCGATCGGCCAGCCGCCGCAGCGGTTCAAACGGCTTCGCGAGCAAGCTCGCGCCTACAAAGAGCTAGCGCTCGGCGCGGAAGCGCAGGTACTCCACCACTTCGTCCTGCGTCCCGCGGAACTCCACGCGCTCGCCCTTGCTCTCGCGCTGGAAGGCATACATCGGGTCGTAGTATTCGCCCAGCAGGCCCTCGATCCAGCCCCGGTGCAGGTCCACCGCACCGCTGCGCTTCTGCTCTTCCAGGGCTTCGTCCATGATCGCTGCCAGGCGCTGGTAGCGCTCGCCGCCCAGCCGCTTGACGATGCCCGACAGGCTCTTGCGCAGGTAAGCCGCGAAGGAGTCGAACCCGCCCTCCTCGCCCACCACCTGGACATGATCAGCGCACAGGTTCACCACGTAGTCCTTGAGGATGCGCTCCACGCGCTGCTCGAAACTGTCCTCCAGCCACACCAGCGGGTAGTGCTGCATGCCCTGGTACAGCTCCAGCGGCACCGAACAGCTGCCAACGATGCGGCCCTCATCCTCCAGCACGAACTGCTCCATGCCGGCGTGGCGCTTCTTCAGGATGTCGATGGCCAGGCGGTTCTCGAAGTCGATCTGCGCCGGCTGCGGCGTGGCGCGGCGGCCGAAGGCGGAGCCGCGGTGGTTGGCGTGGCCTTCAAGGTCCAGGCTGTTGGCCAGTTGGGCGATGACCTCGGTCTTGCCGGTGCCGGTCAGGCCGCCCACCAGCACGAACTGGCATTCCTCGGTGGCGGCGCGGGTGGTATCGAAGAGGAAGCCGCGCATCGCCTTGTAGCCACCCACTACTCGGGGGTAGTCGATGCCAGCCTCGGTCTTCAGCCACTGCTGGGTGATCTGCGAGCGCAGGCCACCGCGGAAGCAGTACAGGTAGCCCTCGGGGTTGGCCTTGGCGAAGTTTGCCCAGGCTTCGATCCGCTCGGCCTTGATCTGGCCGCAGACCAGTTCGTGGCCCAGGGCGATGGCCGCCTGCTGGCCGTTCTGCTTGTAGCTGGTGCCGACCTTCTGCCGCTCGATGTCGTTCATCAGCGGCAGGTTGATCACATTGGGGAAGGCGCCCTTGTCGAATTCGACCGGGGCGCGCACGTCCATCATCTTCACATCGCCGAGGAACAGCTCGCGGTAGTGGCGGGTGTTGTCGCGCATCACTCCACCTCGACCGCGTGGCGCTGTCGGCCAACCAGTTCGCCGATGGGCGCCAGGTCCATGCCCAGCTCCTTCGCCGTGGCGAGGAATTGCGCTTCTCCCTCCGGCTCCACTGCCACCAGCAAGCCGCCACTGGTCTGCGGGTCGCACAGCAGCAGCTTGTGCAACTCGGGTAACGGCGCAATGCGTTCGCCGTAGCTGTCGAAATTGCGCAGGGTGCCGCCGGGCACACAGCCGGCTTCCAGGTAATGCTCGACGCTGGCCAGGCGCGGTACGGCGTCGTAGCGCACGCGAGCGGTCAGCCCGCTACCGTCGGCCATTTCCACCAGGTGGCCTAGCAGACCGAAGCCGGTGACGTCGGTCATCGCCTTCACGCCGTCGAGCTTGCCGAAGCGCGCGCCGGGCTTGTTCAGGGTGCACATCCAGTCGCGGGCGACGCCCACGTCTTCGGCGCGCAGCTTGGCCTTCTTCTCGGCGGTGGTGAGGATGCCGATGCCCAGCGGCTTGGTCAGGTATAGCTTGCAGCCGGCGGTGGCGGTGTCGTTGCGCTTCATGAAGCGCTTCTCCACCAGCCCGGTGACGGCCAGGCCGAAGATCGGCTCGGGCGCGTCGATGGAATGCCCGCCGGCCAGCGGGATGCCGGCTTCGTCGCAGACCTTGCGGCCACCGGCGATCACTTCACGGGCGATTTCCGGCGCCAGCACATTCACCGGCCAGCCGAGAATGGCGATCGCCATCAGCGGGTCACCGCCCATGGCGTAGATGTCGCTGATCGCGTTGGTGGCAGCGATACGGCCGAAATCGAAGGGATCGTCGACGATCGGCATGAAAAAGTCGGTGGTGGACACCACGCCGCGCTCGGCGTCGATAGCGTAAACCGCAGCGTCATCGCGCGAGGCGTTGCCGACCCACAGCTTCGGGTCGAGGTTCTGCGCGCCGCTGCCGGCGAGGATCACCTCCAGCACCTTGGGGGAAATCTTGCAGCCGCAACCGGCACCATGGCTGTACTGGGTCAGGCGGATCGGTTCGCTCATCGGGAGGCTCCGGCAGGGAAATCAAACGCCGATTCTAGCAAAGCCCGGCTTGGCTCGACCGGTGTGCCCGGCGTATCGTCGGGCAGTTCGTAACGCGGAGTTGCCCTATGTCAAAACAGATTGCGCTGGTGCTTGGCTCCGGCGGAGCCCGAGGTTATGCGCACATTGGCGTAATCGAGGAAATCGAACGGCGCGGCTATGAAGTGGTGTGCATCGCCGGCTGCTCCATGGGCGCGGTGATCGGCGGCATCTACGCCGCCGGCAAACTGGGCGAATACCGCGACTGGGTGGAAAGCCTGGACTACCTCGACGTGCTACGCCTGCTGGACGTCAGCTTCCGCCTCGGTGCGATCCGCGGCGAACGGGTGTTCGGCAAGATTCACGAACTGCTCGGCGAGATCAATATCGAGGACTTGCCGATCCCCTACACGGCGGTCGCCACCGACCTGACCAACCAGCAGGAAATCTGGTTCCAGGAAGGCTGCCTGCACCAGGCCATGCGCGCCTCGGCGGCGATTCCCAGCCTGTTCACCCCGGTCATGCAGGGCACCCGCATGCTGGTGGACGGCGGCCTGCTCAACCCGCTGCCCATTGTCCCGGTGGTCTCGACCCACGCCGACCTGATCGTCGCGGTCAACCTCAACGCCACCAACCAGCGCCAGTATTCGCTGCCGGTGATCGAGCGCCCCGCCGCCCTGAAAGGCCGCTTCGACGCAGTGCTCTCCGGGCTGTCCAACAAGCTGAGCTTCTTCCGTAAAGGGGAGTCCGAGCCGCCACCCGAGCTGATCGCCGACGCCCTGCTCCACCCCGTCCCGGCCGCCTCCGAGGAACCGGCCGAACCGGAGATGCAGCAACCCGCCGCCGCCCCGCAGGCCAAGGGCTCGCCACGCTCCGCGACCGGCAGCCACGTGATCGACAGCAGCAGCCCGGCCTCCTTGCTGGAACTGGTGAACCAGAGCTTCGAGGTGATGCAGACGTCGCTGGCGCAGTACAAGATCGCCGGCTACCCGCCGGACATCCTGATCAACGTGCCCAAGCGCGTGTGCCGCTTCTTCGAGTTCTACAAGGCCCCGGAACTCATCGCCCTCGGCCGGCAGATCGCCAGCGATACGCTGGATCGGTATGAGGCGGAGAATCCCTACTGACCGGTTGATCCGGTGCCGTGCGGGTTCGCGAGCAAGCTCGCTCCTACGAAGAGCGACTGCGCGATGCTTCGGCTCTGGCTCGCGAAGACTTCCAGAGAAACATCCGAGCACGCCGAATGCCCCGTTCAGGAGGCCTCGTTGAAGCGGAGTTTCAGGGGTTGAGCGGCATGGATGCCGCGAGAGCYGCGATGGGCCAGGGAYGGCCCTTCGCRGCGKGCCCCTGAAACTTCGSTTCAACGAGGGHATTTTTCGCCCCAAGCGAAAAACCGGATGATTGGGGCAAGACCTTTGCCYMCTTTGGGTCGTTTGCCAAAGGAGGTCGCCCGAGGGGGCGAAACAGGAAGCCAGGGCATACACCGGCGCGACGCGGGAAACAAAGGCGCGAGGCAGGCACATCGCGGACGGAGTCCGCTCCTACGCGGGAACGTACGTCGCGCGATCAGGCGTCGCGCAACCGATAGCCAACACCGGCTTCAGTAACAATGAATCGCGGTGTCGCCGGATCGTCAGCAAGCTTCTGCCGCAGATGCCCAACCACCACCCGCAGGTAATGCGTGTCCTCGGTATGCGTCGGCCCCCAGATATCCTTGAGCAGTTGCTGCTGGGTAACCACCCGCCCGACGTGCCGAGCGAGGGTCGAAAGCACCGCGTACTCCTTGCGCGTCAGCGAGACTTCGTCACCGTCGAGCAGCACCCGGCGGTAGGAGAAATCCACGCTCAGCGGCCCCACCGCCACCACCGCTTCCTGCGTCTCGCCACTGCCGCCCTGGCGCAGCAACACACGAATGCGCGCAAGAAACTCCTGGATACCGAAGGGCTTGGTCACGTAGTCGTTGGCGCCGCTGTCCAGCGCCAGCACCTTCTCGCTTTCGCTGGCGCGCACCGACAGCACCAGCACCGGCACCGGCGACCATTCGCGCAGCTCACGCAGCACGTCCTGGCCGTCCTTGTCCGGCAGGCCGAGGTCGAGCACCACCAGGTCCGGGCGCCCCAGCGCGGCCTGGGCCAGCCCTTCTTCACCGGTTCCGGCCTCCAGCACCTTGTAGCCGCCAGCGCTGAGGCTGATGCGGAGAAACTTGCGGATCTGCGGTTCGTCGTCGACGACCAGAATCGTGGCGGCGCTGGCGTTCATCGGGGTGTTGGGCTGGCTGGCGGAAGCGTCCAGCTTGAGCCTTTCAGACAGCAGCATCAAGTTCCTCCATATCCGGCTGCTGCTGCAGTGGCAGGTGCAGCACGAGGGTCGTGCCGCGGCCGTCGATGCCGTCTTCCACCGTGATGCGCCCACCATGGGCGCCGACCATCCCCTGGCAGATCGCCAGGCCCAGTCCGGTGCCCTGCCCACCACGGTCGCCGCGCGCGGCGGTGTAGAACATGTCGAAGATCTTCTCCCGCTCGGCCGGCGGAATGCCCGGCCCTTCGTCGCTGACCGAGAAGCGCAACTCCTCCTCGATAGAATCCACTGCAACGCGCAAGCGGCCCTGTGGCGGCGAAAAGCGTGCGGCGTTTTCCAGCACATTGACCAGCGCCTGCTCGATCAGCGCGGCGTGTACGTAGAGCAGCGGCAACTCCGGCGGCACACGGGTTTCCACGTGATACGGCGCGACCACGGCACGCAGGCGATTGAGCGCGCTGCCGACGATGTCGCCGGGCGATACCCAGTCCCGCGACAGCTTCAGGCCGCCATGACCGAGCCGGGTCATGTCCAGCAGGTTCTGGATATAGCGGTCCAGGCGTTCGGCCTCGTCGCGGGTGCTTTCCAGCAATTCGCGGCGGTCTGGTGGCGGGATCGCGTCGCCCAGAGCCAGCAGGCTGTCGATGGCGCCGCGCATGGAGGTCAGTGGCGTGCGCAGGTCATGGCTGACCGAGGCCAGCAGCGCGCTGCGCAATTGTTCGGTTTCACCGTGCAGGCGCGCGGCTTCCAGGTCTTCGGCCAGGCGCGCGCGGGCCAGGGCCTGCCCCAGCGGCTGGCCGAGGGCGGCGAGCAGGCGGCGGCGCGAGCCTGGCAGCGGCTGGCCGTCGCGCGGGCTGACACCCAGCAGAGCCAAAGGGCCGTCCTCGCCGAACAGCGGCCACCACCACCAGCGCCCACCCGGCAGCGTGCCGGTGCCCAGCCCGGCGGGCTGGTCGTGCTGCCAGGCCCAGTCGGCGGCGGCGCGCTCCTGGTCGTCGAAGGGCCGGTTCAATCCTCCTTCGACTTTCCACTCGCGGTTGACCTGCCCGAGCAGGCAGATGTCCAGCCCATCCCAGCCCCCCAGCTGTTGCGCGGCGGCGGTCATCACCGCCTGGCGGTCGGTGGCGGCGGTGAGCTTGCGCGACAGGTCGAGCAGTTGGCTGGTTTCTTCCTGTGTCTCACGCAACGCCTGCAATTGCCGGCGCTGGCGGGCGGCAAGGTTGCCAGTGAGGCCGGCCATGAGCAGGAAGAACAGCAGGGTCAGCACGTCTTCTTCGCGCTGGATGGAGAAGGAGAAATGCGGCGGGATGAACAGGAAGTCGTAGGCCAGGAACGACAGTACCGCGCAGGCCAGCGCCGGGCCGAGGCTGCTGCGCACCGCCACCAGCAGCACGGCGGCAAGGAACACCAGGGAGATGTTGGGCAATTCCAGCACGCTGGCCACGCCCCAGGCGAGCGCGCTGGCGCAGGCAGCGGCCAGCGCGGCGAGCAGGTAATTGCCCCAGGGCCAGGGCGTTTGCGCGCGAACCTTGGGTTGCGTGAGATCAGCCTCGCTGTCGAGCACGCTGATTTCCAGCCCGCCGCCCAGGCGCAGCAGGCGCGCCGCAAGGCCGCCGCCGAACAACTGGCGATACCAGCGTTGTCGTGAACGGCCAACCAGCAACAGCGTGGCGCGACGCTCCTTGGCGTGTTCGACCAGGGTTCGCGCGACTTCGCCACCGCGCAGTTCGACGACATCGCCGCCCAGGCGCTCAGCGAGTTGCTGGGCGCTCTGCAATTGCATGCGCGACTCTTCGCTGCGCGCCTCGCCGGTGTCGACATGCACCAGCGACCAGGGCAGGTGCCGGCGTTCGGCTACGCGACTGGCGTGGCGCACCAGGCGTTCGGCGTTGTGTTCGCCATCCACACCGACCAGCAGGCGCCCACGCACGGCGGGCGCCTCGCCGCCCTGCTGGCGATAGCGATGGGCAAGGTCGGCATCGACCCGCGCGGCGGCCGTCTGCATGGCCAGCTCGCGCAGCGCGGTCAGGTTGGTCTGGCTGAAGAAAGCGTCGATGGCAGCGCGCGCCTGTTCGGGCACGTAGACCTTGCCCTCGCGCAGGCGCTCCAGCAGTTCGCGCGGCGGCAGGTCCACCAGCAACAGTTCGTAGGCTTCCTGCAGGACCCAATCGGGCACGGTTTCGCGCACCTGCACGCCGGTGATGTCGCGGACGTGGTCGTTGAGGCTTTCCAGGTGCTGGACGTTGACCGTGGTGTAGACGTCGATGCCGGCGGAAAGCAGCTCCTGGATGTCCTGCCAGCGCTTGGCGTGGCGGCTGCCGGGTGCATTGCTGTGGGCCAGTTCGTCCACCAGCGCCAGCGTGGGCGGGTCGGCGAGCAGGCCGTCGAGGTCCATTTCTTCGAGGGTGATGCCACGGTAGACGGAGCGCTTGAGCGCCTGCTGCGGCAGACCGGCGAGCAGTGCTTCGGTTTCGGCGCGGCCGTGGGTTTCGACGATGCCGACGCGCAGCTTGACCCCCTGGCGCAACTGGCTCTGGGCGGCCAGGAGCATGGCGTAGGTCTTGCCGACGCCCGGCGCAGCGCCGAGGAAAACCTTGAGGCGGCCACGGCCCATGGCTGGCAGGTCGGCCAGCAGGGCATCGGCGCGGTTGGGGTCGGTCATGTGGCTATCCTCGAAGTGCCTGATGGCGCTCGTTCATGTGTTGCTGGAGAAGGGGTCGAAACCTCTTTCCCACGGGAAGATACCGTCAGCCAGCGCCGCATTCCTGCATAGCGTCGACGGCGCTCCTACCAGAACAACGCGCGCGTGCTTTTGTAGGGTGCATAACGCGCCAGCGTTATCCACCACGATCAGAGCCGGCGGATAACCTGTTCCAGGTTATTCGCCCTACGGTCCAACCCTGGCTGCACCCTGCTACACAGGCGCTGGAGTCTAGCGAGGCAGGCTGGCCAGGGCCATGTTCAGCGCCAGCACGTTGACCACGGCGGGGCCGATCAGCGGGCGTTCGGTGTTGGCTTCCACCAGCTTCTCCAGGCTCGCTGCCGGCACGCCACGTTCCAGCGCGATGCGCGGCACCTGGTACAGCGCGGCGGCGGGCGGCAGCTGCGGGTCGAGGCCACTGCCGGAGGTGGTGACCAGCGCCAGCGGCACCGGTTGCCCACCCACCTGCTGGGCGGCAGCATCCTTGGCAATGCGTTCGGCCAGCGCCGGGTTGCCGGGCGCAAGGTTGCTGGCGCTGCTGGAGACGGTGGCGAAATCACCGGCCGAGGGGCGCGAATGGAACCACTGGGCGCCGTCGAATTTCTGCGCGATCAGGGCCGAGCCGCGGACGTTGCCCTGGTCGTCGCGCACCAGGCTGCCATTGGCCTGTTCGTGGAAGGCCACCTGGGCGATGCCGGTGACGGCCAGCGGATAGACAACACCGGTGATCGCGCTGAGCAGGACCAGCGAGGCGATGGCGGGGCGGAGTTGGTTGAGCATGTTGGTGTTCCTCTGTTGGGTCGGGAGCGGGGCTGGTTACCCTCTCCCCCGCCCTCTGACTAGGCGCCCCCCTGAAGGGAGAGGGCGTTGTTCGGTGCATCCGGCCAGTTCAGCGCCGGGCGCGGCCTGTAGGAGCGAGCTTGCTCGCAAACAGTCATCCGGCTGCTCCGGCGCTCGGGCGATTCGCGAGCAAGCTCGCTCCTACGAAGAGCCGTCAGGCGAGGCCCACGGCGACGAGCAGCATGTCGATCACCTTGATCCCCACGAACGGCGCCAGCAGTCCGCCCACGCCGTAGATCAGCAGGTTGCGCCGCAGCAGCTGCGAGGCGTCGCTGGCCTGCACGCGCACACCGCGCAGGGCCAGGGGGATCAGCGCAACGATGATCAGCGCGTTGAACACGATGGCCGAGAGGATGGCGCTCTGCGGGCTGGCCAGCTTCATCACGTTGAGCACGCCCAGCTGCGGGTAGATGCCGGCGAACAGCGCGGGAAGGATGGCGAAGTACTTGGCCACATCGTTGGCCACCGAGAAGGTGGTCAGCGCGCCACGGGTCACCAGCAGTTCCTTGCCGACCTGCACCACGTCCAGCAGCTTGGTCGGGTCGCTGTCCAGGTCTACCAGGTTGGCGGCCTCGCGGGCGGCCTGGGTGCCGTCGTTCATGGCCATGCCGACATCCGCCTGGGCTAACGCGGGGGCGTCGTTGGCGCCGTCGCCGCACATGGCGACCATGCGCCCCTCGCCCTGTTCCTGGCGGATGCGCGCCAGTTTCTTCTCCGGCGTGGCTTCGGCGATCACGTCGTCCACACCGGCTTCGGCGGCGATGGCGGCGGCGGTCAGCGGGTTGTCGCCGGTCACCATCACGGTGCGGATGCCCATGCGGCGCAACTCGGCGAAGCGCTCGCGGATGCCCGGCTTGACCACGTCCTTGAGGT
The DNA here is from genome assembly GCF_001672555.2 of Pseudomonas sp. AU11447. Lineage (NCBI taxonomy): Bacteria > Pseudomonadati > Pseudomonadota > Gammaproteobacteria > Pseudomonadales > Pseudomonadaceae > Pseudomonas > Pseudomonas sp. AU11447. The sequence continues at coordinate 153,381 of NZ_LZDG02000046.1, forward strand.
GGATGGCGCCCAGCAGCTTGCCGTCGGCTACTACCAGCAGCGGCGTGCCGCCGCTCTGGGCGATCCGTTCGATTTCCTTGGCCAGGCTTTCCGGCATCTGCGCGCGGTCCAGGCCAACGAAGGCCAGCGCGGCGTCGACGGCGCCCTTGCGGTAGACGTGGCCGTCCATGTCGATGCCTGACAGGCGCGTCTCGGCGCTGAAGGCGATCGGCGTCACGCGGCTGCGCTCCGGCTCCGGAAGGACGATCTGCGCGCGCAGGAACTCCACGATGGATTTGCCTTCCGGCGTATCGTCCGCCAGCGAGGCGAGGAACGCGCCCTCGGCCAGTTCCAGCGGCTGCACGCCGGGTGCGGTATGCAGCGCGCTGCAGCGGCGGTTGCCGAAGGTGATGGTGCCGGTCTTGTCGAGCATCAGCACATGCACGTCCCCCGCCGCTTCCACGGCGCGGCCGGACTTGGCGATGACGTTCAGGCGCACTAGGCGGTCCATGCCGGCGATACCGATGGCCGACAGCAGGCCGCCGATGGTGGTGGGGATCAGGGTCACCAGCAGCGCCACCAGGAACACCAGCGGCAGATTGCCGCCGGCGAACAGTGCGAAGGGTTTGAGGGTCACGACCACCAGCAGGAAGATCAGCGTCAGGCCGATCAGCAGGATGTCCAGCGCAACCTCGTTGGGGGTCTTCTGCCGCTTGGCGCCTTCCACCAGCGCGATCATGCGGTCGAGGGTGGATTCGCCGGGGTTGGCGGTGATCTTCACCAGCAGCCAGTCGGAGACCAGCCGGGTGTTACCGGTGACGGCCGAACGGTCGCCGCCGGATTCGCGGATCACCGGCGCGGATTCGCCGGTGATGGCGGCCTCGTTGACCGCCGCCACGCCCTCGATCACCTCGCCGTCGCCGGGGATCAGCTCGCCGGCTTCAACGCGTACCACGTCGCCCTTGCGCAGGCTGCTGGCGGCGACTTTCTCGAACTTGCCGGTCACCGCCATGCGCATGGCCTGCAGGCCCTGGGTACCGGCCTTGAGGCTGTCGGCGCGGGCCTTGCCGCGGCCTTCTGCAAGGGCTTCGGCGAAGTTGGCGAAGAGCACGGTGAACCACAGCCACACGGCGATCTGCACGGCGACGAAGGTAGGCACCGACTCACCACCGACCACACACAGCACGGTGGTCAGCACGGCGGTCAGGGCGACCACCAGCATCACCGGCGAGCGTTGCAGCTGGCGTGGGTCGAGCTTGATGAAGGCCTGCAGCAGTGCCGGCTTCCAGAGGGCGGACAGCGCGGTGGTCGGGCGCTTTTCAACGGCCTTTTTCATCGCGAGTTCCTGGGTATGTGCGTTCATTCAAGGAGCTCCTCAGAAGCCAAGCGTCAGGTGATCGGCCACCGGGCCCAGCACCAGCGTTGGCAGGAAGTTCAGGCCGCCGACCAGCAGGATGGTCGCGGTCAGCAGGCTGACGAACAGCAGGCCGTGGGTCGGGAAGCTGTTGGGGCCGACCGGCGTGGCCTTCTTCGCCGCCAGGCTGCCGGCGATCGCCAGCACCGGCAGGATGTAGCCGAAGCGGCCGATCAGCATGGCCAGGGCGATCATCAGGTTATGGAACGGCGTATTGGCGCCGAAGCCACCGAAGGCCGAGCCGTTGTTCGCGGTGCCCGAGGTATAGGCGTACAGCAGCTGGCTGAAGCCATGCGGGCCGGGGTTGCTCACTGCCGAGGCCGGGCCCGGCAGGCTGGCGGCGATGGCGCCGAGCACCAGCACGCCGACCGGCATTACCAGCAGGGTTGCCACCAACAGGCGGACTTCGCGGGCTTCGAGCTTCTTGCCGAGGTATTCCGGGGTGCGGCCGACCATCAACCCGGCGAGGAACACGGCGATCAGGACGAACAACAGCATGCCGTAGAGCCCCGCGCCGACGCCGCCGAAGATCACTTCGCCGACCATCATGTTGAGCATCGCCACCATACCGGACAGCGGATTCAGGCTGTCATGCATGGCGTTCACCGAGCCATTGGAGGCCGCAGTGGTGGTCACCGACCAGAGCACGCTGGCAGTGGTGCCGAAGCGGCTTTCCTTGCCTTCCAGCGGGGCGGCCTGCTCCACCGGCAGCGCGCTGAGCGCCGGGTTGGGCTGGTACTCGGCCCACAGCGAGGCGCCCAGGCCGAGGGCGAACAGCACCAGCATGCAGCCGAGGATGGCGCGGCTCTGGCGCAGGTCCTTCACGTAGTGGCCGAAGGTGAACACCAGCGCAGCCGGGATCAGGATGATCGAGACGACTTCGAACAGGTTGCTCCAGATGGTCGGGTTCTCGAACGGGTGCGCCGAGTTCACGCCGAAGAAGCCGCCGCCGTTGGTGCCCAATTGCTTGATGGCGATCTGGCTGGCCGCCGGGCCCAGCGGGATGGACTGGTCGGCGCCCTGCACGGTCAGCGCGTGGGCGTAGTCGAGGAAGGTCTGCGGCACGCCCTGCCAGACCAGCAGCAGCGCCAGCAGCAGGCACAGCGGGATCAGCCCGTAGAGGGTGGCGCGGGTCAGGTCGACCCAGAAGTTGCCGAGGTTGTTCGTCGACTTGCGCGAGATGCCGCGGGCCAGCGCCACCAGCACAGCCAGGCCGACGGCGGCGCTGACGAAGTTCTGCACGGTCAGGCCGAGCATCTGGCTCAGGTAGCTCAGCGAAGCCTCACCGCTGTAGGCCTGCCAGTTGGTGTTGGTGACGAAGCTCACCGCGGTGTTGAACGCCAGCGTCCACTCCAGGCCCGGCAGGTGCTGCGGGTTGAGCGGTAGGCCGCCCTGCAGCAGGAGGATGGCGAACAGCAGCGCGAGCCCGGCCAGGTTGAAGGCCAGCAGCGCCAGGGTATAGCTCTTCCAGTTCTGCTCATCGTCAGGGTGGATGCCACATACGCGGTAAATGGCCCGCTCCACCGGCAGGAAGACCGGGCTGAGGAAGGTCCGCTGGCCCTCCATCACCTTGTAGTAGAAACGCCCGAGGAAGGGCGCCGGCACCAGCACCAGCGCCAGGAAGGCAACGATCAGCAGTACGTCATGGCTGTTCATGGCCACTCCTAGGAACGGTCGGCGCGCAGCAGCGCCACCAGCAGGTAGATGAACAGTCCCGTGGCCAGGACCAGGGACACACCGTCGAGCACGCTCATGATTGCTTTCTCCTCACGCGGGCGATTCCATCGCTTGATGCGGCTGTTGCCGCTTGACGGAAAGTTTCCGCAAGGAACGCGTAAAGGAGCGATTCCCGGGCTCGCCGGGCGGCGTAAAGAAGGCGTAAAAAACCGCATGGGAGCGGCGCCCGGCGGGCATGTATCGAAACCGATACACAGCGGACACGCTGGCGACACCCGTCGGCTGCAGCCTCGCCGACCATGGCCCGCGCACGCGATGACGGGTTAGCATGCGTGCGTCGCATGCCCCTGGCGGCCCCTGGCCATCCTGCCCCACGTTCTCCCGCGACAGGTTTCTTCATGCACCCGACCACTTCCGACGACCCACGCCGCTGGACCACCCGCGCCCTGCTGGTGGATGACGACGAGCCGATCCGCGAGCTGCTCTGCGGTTACCTGGCACGCTTCAACATCGAGACCCATGGCGTCGCCGACGGCGTGGAGATGCGCCGTGCGCTGGAGAACGACAGCTACGACGTGGTGGTGCTCGACCTGATGCTGCCGGGCGAAGACGGCCTGTCGCTGTGCCGCTACCTGCGCGCCGAATCGGACATCCCGATCCTCATGCTCACCGCCCGCTGCGAGCCGGCGGACCGCATCATCGGCCTGGAACTGGGCGCCGACGACTACATGGCCAAGCCCTTCGAACCGCGCGAGCTGGTAGCACGCATCCAGACCATCCTGCGCCGCGTGCGCGGCACCAGTCTCCCCAGCGAGGAAGGCACCCGCGGCGAACCGCGTGCCCAGGTGCGCTTCGACCAGTGGCGGCTGGACAGCGTGCTGCGCCAGCTGCATGCCCCGGATGGCCTGGTGGTGCCGCTGTCCAACGCCGAATTCCGCCTGCTCTGGGTGTTCCTCGAACGCCCGCGGCGGGTGCTCAACCGCGAACTGCTGCTGGACGCCGCCCGTGGCCGCGCCATCGAGGCCTTCGACCGCAGCATCGACCTGCTGGTCTCGCGCCTGCGGCAGAAGCTCGGCGACGATCCGCGCTCGCCCCGGCTGATCAAGACCGTACGCGGCGAAGGGTACCTGTTCGATGTCCGCGACATCGCCTGAGTCCGCGCCCGTGCGCGCAAAGGAAAAACCCCTGGAGCGCGCCGACAGCCTGTTCGCCCGGCTGTTCGGCGTGTTCCTGCTGGCCATCGTGGTCGCGCACCTGCTGGCCTTCGCCTGGTTCCATCACTACGGGCCGCGCCACGAGCCGCCACCGCCGCCACCAGCGGGAGCAGGTTTCGAACGCGGACCGCCACCACCGGGCATGATGCCGCCGCCGCCACCGCCCGGCCCGCGCCTGCCGTTCTGGAGCGTGCCGTTCGCCTTCCAGCTGCTGACCCTGATCCTCGCCGCCTACATCGGCGCGCGCCTGCTGGCCCGCCCGGTGCAGCATCTGGGTGACGCTGCGCTGCGCCTCTCCGAAGACCTGGACAGCCCACCCCTGCCGGAAACCGGCACGCGTGAAGCGCGCCAGGCCGCGCGCGCCTTCAACCGCATGCGCGAGCGCATTCGCGAACAGGTGCAGCAGCGCAGCCGCATGCTGGTGGCGGTTTCCCATGACCTGCGCACGCCGCTCTCGCGCCTGCGCCTGCGCGTCGAGGAAGTCGACAACCCGCAGCTGCGCACCCGCATCAGCCAGGACCTGGCCGAAATGATCGGCATGCTCGACTCCACCCTGCACTACCTGCAGCAGGAGCGCGCCAGCGAACCCCTGCAGTGGTTCGACGTGAAGGCGCTGGCCGACTCCCTCGCCGAGGACGCCTGCGAGCGCGGCGCCGACGTCGGCGTGGAAGGCTACTGTGCGCCGCTCAAGGTGCAGCCGATGGCACTGCGCTCCTGCCTGAACAACCTGCTGGACAATGCGTTGCGCTATGCCGGCGATGTCAGCATCGAACTGCGTGACGGCACCCGCGAGCTGGAAATCCGCGTGCGCGACCACGGCCCAGGCATCCCCGCGGAGCTGCGCGAGCAGGTGTTCGAGCCGTTCTTCCGCCTGGAAGGCTCGCGCAACCGCAACTCCGGCGGCGTCGGCCTGGGCCTGGCCATCGCCCGCGATGCCGCGCGGCGCCAGGGCGGCGACCTGTTCTTCGAGGAAACCCCCGGCGGCGGCGCCACCGCCGTACTGCGCCTGCCCAGAAGCACGACTGCGTAACGCCGTTGTAGCCACCAGCAAACAAAGCGCACAAACCCGCGACACAGGCGCGCCCGAGGCTGTCATCACCGGAGAACCCTCCGGCTTGGCAACCATGGAGACTCTCCTATGATCAGCGGCGTGAGCAGCAGCTATGCGAGCTACTACACCAGTTCGCTCGCCCGGACCCAGACCGCCAGCAGCACTACCACCACGCAGAGCGGTAGCACTGGCGCGTCCCAGGGCGCGGCGAAATTCCAGGAAGACCTGTTCAAGTCCATCGACAGCGATGGCGACGGCAGCATCAGCAAGGACGAACTGACCAGCGCGCTGTCGTCCGGCGACGATTCGGACAGCAGCGATATCGACATCGACGCCCTGCTCAGCGAGTTGGACAGCGATGCCAGCGGTGGCATCTCCCAGGACGAACTCTCCGCCGCCATGCCCCCGCCTCCCCCACCGCCGGGCGGCATGGGGGGAATGGCCGATGCGGGTGAATCGGCCGACGACCTGATCAGCGCCCTGGACAGCGACGGCGACGGCAGCCTCAGCAGCGACGAGCTTTCCGCCCTGGGCAGTAGCGACGACAGCGAGCGCCTGAGCGAGCTGTTCAGCCAACTCGACGCCGACGGCAACGGCTCCATCAGCAGCGACGAACTCGCCAGCGCACTGCAGGCGCAGCGCAGCGACGGTCCGCCGCCACCGCCGCCTTCGGCCTCCAGTGGCTCGTCCAGCGACTCTTCCAGCGGTTCCTCGGACAGCTCGACGACCACCGCCTCCAGCACCTCCTCAGGCAGCGCCAACACCGGCGCTGCCTACCAGAAGCTGGTGGCCAACCTGCTCAAGCAATACCAGAGCAGCGAGGTCACTGCGCTCCAGGCTACCAGCGGCAGCCTGGTGAACATCGCCGCCTGATCCGCGTCGTCCCCACCGCCGGAGCCCCCGCTCCGGCGGTATCACCCGTCAGTCCTGCATTGCCAGCGACCCCGTCCCTGGCCTAGTCTTGGCTTCTTCAAATTCATCCGATGATTGGATGTTTCCATGCCAAGCCCTCTTCAAAAGCGCTCCCTGGTCGACATCGCCCTGGAGCAGATCCACCAGCGCATCGGCGACGGCACCTGGCCGCTGGGCCAGCGCCTGCCCCCCGAACCCGAACTGGCCGAAGCCCTCGGCATGAGCCGCAATACGGTTCGAGAGGCCGTGCGCGTGCTGACCTTCTCCGGTGTACTGGAAGTGCGCCAGGGCGATGGCACCTACGTGCGCGCCTGCGCCAACCCACTGGACGCCATGCTGGTGCTCGCCCGCAGCTCGGTGGAGCAGGCGCTGGAGGCACGCGGCATCATCGAGGTGGAAGCCAGCCGACTGGCTGCCGAGCGCCGCAGCGAAACCGACCTCGCCGCGCTGCATGAGGCCCTCGAAGCTTCCGCCATGCACCACGGCGGATCGCTGGACGAGTACATCGCCCACGACCTGGCCTTCCACCAACGCGTGGTGGACAGCGCCCACAACCCGGTGCTCAGCGAGCTGTACCGCTACTTCTCCCAGGTCATCCGCGCTGGGCTGGAGCGCACCATCGGCGACCCGAGCCGTCCGCAACCCAGCTTCGAGTTGCACCGCGAGCTGGTGGACGCCATTGCCCGTGGCGACGCCGAAGCCGCCGCGAAAGCGAACCGCGCGCTGCTGATCTGACTCCCATTTCCTATACCGAACGCTTTCTGCCTTGCTGCCCTGGAATGCCCACCATGTCCCTGCCCAATGACCCGAAAGACACCGAACACAAGGTGTCCTGCCCACCCGAAGAACTGCTGATCGACGCCGAAGACGACAGCGCGCCGAAGATCGAACCGCGCCCGCAACGTACCTGGCTGTTGCTGCTGGGCCTGGTGCTGGTGGCGATCAACCTGCGCCCGGCACTTTCCAGCCTGTCGCCGCTGCTCAACACCGTGCGCGACAGCACCGGCCTTTCCGCTGCCGCCGCCGGCCTGCTGACCACCCTGCCGGTACTCTGCCTGGGCCTGTTCGCGCCGCTGGCGCCGATGCTCGCGCGGCGCCTGGGCGCCGAGCGTACCGTGCTGCTGATCCTCTTCACTCTGGCCGGCGGCATCGTCCTGCGCAGCCTGTTCCCGGTGGCCGGGCTGTTCCTCGGCAGCCTGGTGGCCGGTGCCAGCATCGGCATCATCGGCGTGCTGCTGCCGGGCATCGTCAAGCGCGACTTCCCGCATATCGCCGGGACCATGACTGGCGTCTACACCATGGCCCTGTGCCTGGGCGCCGCCACCGCCGCTGGCTCCACCGTGCCGCTGGCCGGACTGATGGGCAACAGCTGGCAACTGGCCCTGGCGTTCTGGGCTATTCCCGCCGTGGTCGCGGCGGCGATCTGGCTGCCGCAGACGCGCCAGAACCACCACGCCCACCGTGCGGTGTACAAGGTGAAGGGCCTGTGGCGCGACCCGCTGGCCTGGCAGGTGACGCTGTACATGGGCCTGCAATCGTCGCTGGCCTACATCGTCTTCGGCTGGGTGCCGTCGATCCTCATCGACCGTGGACTCAGTGCGGTGGAAGCCGGGCTGGTGCTTTCCGGTTCGGTGATGGTGCAGCTGTTCAGCGCCCTGGCCGCCCCCTGGCTGGCCACCCGTGGCAAGGACCAGCGCCTCGCCGTGGTAATCGTCATGAGCCTGACCCTGGCCGGCCTGCTCGGCCTGCTGCTCGCCCCGCTCTCGGGTATCTGGGGCTGGGCGGTGGTGCTCGGCCTCGGCCAGGGCGGCACCTTCAGCATCGCCCTGGCGCTGATCGTGCTGCGCTCGCCGGACTCCCACGTCGCCTCCAACCTCTCCGGCATGGCCCAGGGCGTGGGCTACACGCTGGCGGCCTGCGGACCTTTCCTGGTTGGCGTGGTGCACGACGTCACCGGCGGCTGGGCGGCAACCGGGGTGATCTTCGTGGTGGTGACGGTGGCGGCGATCATCTTCGGCCTGGGCGCCGGGCGGGATCGGTTGGTGCAGGTGAAGAGCGAGCACGTCTGACTTCGCCGGATCGTAGGGCGCATAACGCCCCAGGCGTTATCCGCCGTGGCAGCGGATAACCAGTTCGGGATTGCGCCTTACCTGTAGGAGCAAGCTTGCTCGCGAACCCGCCCAGCACCTGAGCCGCCGGGCAACCCGTTCGCGAGCAAGCTCGCTCCTACAATGTGCAACGGCTAACGTGGCGCGGTCATCCTCACCACAGGGCCGTAGGGCGCATCCTGCATGCCTCAAGCCACCGGCGGCGACGGCGGTCGTTGCGAGCTATCTACCCAGGCGCTGATCAGGTTGTAGACCACCGCCAGCAATACCGGCCCGAGGAACAAGCCGATGAAGCCGAAGCTGAGCAAGCCGCCAAGCACGCCCAGCAGCACCACCACCAACGGCAGGTTGCCGCCGCGGCTGATCAGGTAGGGCTTGAGGATGTTGTCCACGCCGCTGATCACGAAGAAGCCCCAGATCGCCATGAATACCGCGTAGCCGTAGCTCTCCTGGTAGAACAGCCAGATCACCGCAGGCCCCCAGATCAGTGGCGGCACCATCAGCAGGCTGCAGACGAAGGTCAGCAGTCCCAGCACCAGCGGGCCCGGCACGCCGGCGATGAGGAAACCGATGGTTGCCAGCACCCCCTGCGCAGCGGCGGTGCCGATCACCCCGTTGACCACCCGTTGCACGGTACCGGCGATGATGTCCATGTACTGCTGTGCGGTGTCGCCGATGAGGCGCTGCAGCATGCCGTGGGCAAAAGCCTGCAGGCGCAGGCCGTCACGGTAGAAGAAGAAGATCAGCACCAGGCTGAGTACCAGCTCGAAGATTCCCGCCCCCAGTTTGGCGCTGCGCGCCAGCACCCAGTTGCCGACCTCGCCCATGTACGGCTTGAGCGCGGAGAACATTGCCACGCCCTGCTGGTCGGCCTGGTACCACCAGCCGATCAGGCGATCGCCGATCAGCGGCACGCGAGCCATCCACTCAGGCGGCGGCGGCAGGCCGGAGACCTGCAGGTTCTTCACCAGCTCCACGCCTTCGCGCACCCGGTCGACCAGCCCGAAGCCCAGCCACACCAGCGGCAGCGCCACCAGCACGATCCAGCAGACAGTGAGCACGCCGGCCGCCGCTGCCTGGCGGCCGCCCAGCAGTTGGGTGAGCAGGCGCATCAGCGGCCAACTGGCGAAAGCCAGCACTGCCGCCCAGACCAATGCCGACCAGAAGGGCAGCAACACCCAGATGCTGGCCGCAAGCAGGCCCAGCAACAGCAGGCGCAGCAACAGGCGATCATTGTCGAACATTGGAAACCCCGGTTGGCTCGAAAGCCCCAGTGTAGGGCGTTTCGCCCTTCAGCGTAGGGGAATCAGCGCAGCCAGGTCAGGTGCAGGCCGTCACTGTCGTCCTTGCCCTGCTCCAGACGCGCATCGCGCACGCCCTGGGCAGTGAGTGCTGCACGCCAATCGCTGGCGTGCTTGCCAGCCAGCTCGACGCGCACCCCGGTATCCAGGCGCAGGGTACGCACCAGCAGGTCGAGCCAGGCACCGCCCGGCTCCTGCGGTACATGGCTGAGGGTCAGCTCGCCGTTGGCCTTGAGCAGGCGCATCAGGGTCGCCGGGCTGGGCAGCAGCTCGCCGAGCGCGGCGGCGCTGTCCAGTTGTTCGGCATGCAGGTAGGCGCGGCGGTTGCCGCGGGTGATGGTGTAGACCGCTACCAGGCTGTCCTCGTGGGGCGCGGCAAGGCGCACCAGCAGGTAAGCCTGCTGGTCGTCCGGGCCGAACAGCTTGGAGTTGCCGAACACCGAATTGGCCAGCAGGTTGCTGGAGCCGCAATCGCGGCTCTCGCACCAGAACAGCGGCGTGGCGTCGGCCTTGAGCAGGTCCTTGCGCGCGGCGGCGAAGGCGCTCTGGCTGGAGTCCTCGTCGGGCAGGCGGTAGGTCACGGCGGTCAGGTCACCGATGGCACGCACCTCCCCCTCCATGCGCAGGCGCCCGCTGATACGACTGATCGAGCCCTGTGGGTAGATGCGCTCCTGGCCGGCAGCCTGGTTGAAGTCGACGATCTCCGAACGCGGGAAGCGCGGGAGGATGTCCAGGTCGTGGCTGTCGGGCAGGTCGGCGGCGACGACTGCGCCAGCGGCAGCCATCGCGGTGGTGAGCATCAGGGACTGAAGGAGCCGTGAGATCCGGGCCTTCTGCGCGTCCGCCGGATGGGTTTTGCCGTCTTGGCGCGCGGTGGTCTGGACGTCGAGCATGCACAATCTCCCTGAAACGATCCGTGCAGACTCGCGGCAGGCCCCGCTTTAGTCAAGCTGCGCGCCGCTACAGGGTATTGCTCAGTCCGCCAGCAGGAACGGCCGGAAGATCGCGGCAACCGCTTCGGCGCCTGCCTCGTCATCCAGGTGCAGGTGGTGCTGGCCCGGCAGTTCATGGACCTCGAAGGGCCTGTCCTTGAGCAGTTCGCGGGTGGCCGGCTCGACCATCATCAACCCCTGCTGCGCCAGCACCAGGCTGGTCGGGCACTGCACGGACTGGACGAATTGTCGCGCATGGGCGCGGGTCAGGCGCAGTGGCGAAGGCAGTGTCAGGCGCGCGTCAGTACGCCAGGTATAACCACCGGGCACCGGCACCAGGCCACGGGATGCCAGCAGTTCAGCGGCTTCCCGGCTCACCGCACCGACGCCCTTCATGCGCGCTTCCACCGCACGGTCGATAGCCTCGTACACCGGCTTGCGCTTGTTCGGCAGCGCCAGTTGCGCGCGCAGGGCTTCGCCGAGTTTCTGCGGCGACGTGTCCGGTTCACCGGTGTAGGGCACCAGGCCGTCGATCAGCGCCAGGCGCTCGATGCGCTCGGGCATGGAGCCGGCCAGCAGCACCGAGACAATCGCGCCCATGGAGTGCCCGAGCAGGGAGAAACGTTCCCAGCCCATCTGGTCGGCCACCATCAGCACGTCCAGCGCGTAATCCCAGAGCAGGTAGCTGGCCCCCGGTGCGCGGTGACCGGAGTGGCCGTGGCCGGCGAAATCGAGGGCGAGGATGCGCACACCTTCGAGCTTCGGTGCCAGGCGGGCGAAGCTCATGGCGTTGTCCAGCCAACCGTGCAGGGCAATCACCGGCCGGCCGTCTTCCGGGCCGAACAGGTGCGCGGCCAGCTCGATGTGCGGCAGGTTCAGGCGGATTTCCTGGACTTTGGCGGTCATGGCGGTTCCTCAGGCGTTGGTGCGCTGTTGCCAGCGGGCGAAGACGGTCTTGAGCAGAGCGGCGGTGTCCTGCGGGCGCTCCAGCGGGAACATGTGCCCACCGGGCAGCGACAGGCTCTCCCCCATGGGAATGCGGCCGATCATACGGGCGTGGTGCGGCAGCACCACCCGACTGTGGCGGCCGCGCACCATGGTCAACGGCACGGCGAGCTGCTTCGCGCGGCCGGGGCTGGTGTGCGGCACATTGCGGTAGATGGAGATTTCCGTGGCCGGGTCGAACTTCAACCGCAGGCCCCTTGCGTCGGCCGGCGCCAGCCCGTGGCGCACGTAGGCTTCCAGGCAATCGCGGTCGAAACGCTTGAACAGCGGCTTGCCGGCGAAATATTCCAGCGCCTCGGCAAAATCGTCGAAATCCTCGCGGCGACCGAGCGTGCGGCCGGCGGGCGTCAGCCGGTCGATGAAGCCGAAGCGCTTGGCGACACGGATCACCAGTTGATCGGCCAAGGTCAGCAGGGGCGAATCGAGCATGACCACCCCGCGATACAGCTCGGGCCTGCGCAGCGCCGCGTGGTAATGCAGCACGCCGCCCAGGGAATGGCCGACGCCCCACACCGGTTCATCCAGCGCCTCCAGGTGATGCAGCAGCTCCTCCACCAGGTTTTCCCAGTTGGCGTTCACCGGGAAGCGCGGGTCATGGCCGTGCATGTCCAGCCGATGGACCCGGTAATCCGGCTCCAGGGCGTCGAACAACTTGCCGTAGGTTCCCGAGGGGAAACCGTTGGCGTGGGCGAAGAAGACCGCTTGCGACATGCTGGGTGAACTCGGGGAAATGACAGCCTGGATTTTCCGACAGCAACCCGAGTGCGGCAATGACCCGCACTCCCGCGAATGACGGCACTACGGCCAAAGTCCATGGCGCTCCGGCGGATTTGCCCTGATCCACCCTTCTTGCGGCACAGCTTCGGCGGACAACCGCGAACGGTTATGCGCCCTACAGGAGGCTCATCGTAGGGCGCATAACGCGGAACGCGTTATCCGCCGCCAACCATCACACCCAATGCACCGCGTGGTTCACCACGCTGAAAAGGATGCCGCCAGCCACCAGCAGGAACACCAGCCCACAAGCTCCATCGATCACCGGCACCGCCCGCAGCAGGCGCTTCTGCCAGACCGGTCGGGTGAGGATCACGCTGAGCAGGCTGAACCAGAGGAAGCCAGTGCCGAACAGCATCACAGCCACCGCCACCTTGCCGGGTGCCGACATGTCTACCGGGATCAGGCTGGTCAGCAATGCGAGGAAGAACACCAGCGCCTTGGGATTGAACAGGTTGGTCGCCAACCCGCGCAGCCAGGGGCCAAGCCTGGATTCAGCCAACTCACCGTCGATCCGCCCTGCCCCGCCCGGCTTGCGCAAGGCACGCAGAGCGCCGATGCCCAGCCAGCCGAGGTAGACCGCGCCCACCAGCTGCAACGCACTGAACAGCAGCGGCGAGCGGCTGAGCAGCAGCGACACGCCGGTCAGCACCAACGTGCCGTGGACCAGGATGCCGCAGGCCAGCCCCAGGGCGCTGAGCACGCCGGCGCGGCGGCCCTGGTGCAGTGACGTGCGCACCACCAGCGCGACGTCCGGGCCGGGGCTGACCAGGGCGACGGCAAACACGGCGGTGAGCATGAGCAAGACGTGAACCTCCTGCATGGCGGGATTCTCCAGTGGAAAAGGGATACGAAGAGTGTCTGGGTCAGCGCTGGCGCAGTCGCGCGGGCGGCAATCCGTAGGTGCGGCGGAACAGGCGGCTGAAGTGCGCCTGGTCATAGAAGCCCAGGCTCAGGGCGATCTCCGACAACGGCTGGCCCTTGAGCACCCGAGGCAAGGCGCGCTCGAGGCGCAGGTGCGTCAGCCACTGGTGCGGCGGCAATCCGCACTGGTGGCGGAAGCGGCGCAATACCTGCCAGGGGCTGAGGTCGCAGAACTCGGCGATCTCCTCCAGCGTCGGCGGCGTTTCCAGGCGCGACTCCAGCCATTCGCGGATACGTGCCCAGGTCGGCGCGTCGAAGCCCTGTCCCGGCTCACGGATGCGCAGGCTGGAGGCGCGTTCCAGCAAGGCGGCCAGCGCCTGCCACAGCTGGCCTTCCTGCTCCAACCGCTCGCCACCCAGCATCAGGGCATGGGCTTGTTGCAGTTCGGCCTGCAGCCGTGGATCGCGCAGTTGCGCGGCCGTCAGCCGCGGCGCGCCCTGGCGGCCATCGCTGAAGGCGCGGCAGGCATCGTCCAGCCAGTGCGGGTCGATGGACAATACGCGGATGCGATAGCCATCCTCACCGTCGCTGGAGCCGTCGTGGATACTCTCGGGGCTCATCAGCAGGATGTCGCCATTCCCGGCCAGCGAGCGCTCACCGCGATGGGTGTAGCGCTGGCGACCGTCGAGCATCAACCCGACGTGATAGTCGAGGTGAAAATGCCGCGGAAAGGCGAAACGGCGGTACTCGGCGTCGATGAAACGGACGCCGGGCAAGCCGCTGCTGTGGTGTTCGATGCGTTCCATAGGCCTACTTTACCGGCGCAGGAACGGCGGGTCTTGGACAAAATTGCGAGCGCCCGCTCCTACAGTCAGATGCAACCGCAGGGAGCGCCCTTGTAGGATGGGTGGAGCCTAGGCGATACCCATGCTGACAGAGCTGTAATTGATGGGTATCGCTTCGCTCCACGCCATCCTACGTTCGAGCCAGTTCCCGGCCCCCTCAACGCTCCAGCGGCACCACCGCCATGGTCAGCCGCGAAATGCAACTCGGCTTGCCATCATCCCCGTGCAGGCGGATTTCCCAGACGTGGGTCGAGCGGCCGATGTGCACCGCCTTCGCCACTGCCGTCACCCGCCCGCTGCGCAGGCCGCGCAGGTGGTTGGCGTTCACTTCCAGGCCAACGCAGTAGTACTTGGACGTATCCAGGCACAGGTAGCTGGCGGTGGAGCCGACGGTCTCCGCCAGCACCACCGAGGCGCCACCATGCAGCAGGCCGTAGGGCTGGTGGGTACGCGAATCCACCACCATGCTGGCGGTCAGCGAGTCGTCGTCGAACGCCTCGAAGCGGATGTCGAGCACTTCACCGATGGTGTTCTTCAGGTTCGCGTTGAGCTTTTCCAGATCGGGCGTGGTGCGCCAGGTCATGCCATTCCCCTCATGTCGTCTCATTCATGCCATTGCACCGCCTCGCGGCGCTCCGCCCATTCATTGAAGCGCTGACCGTAGGTACCTTCCACCACATTGCGCTTGATCTTCAGAGTGGGCGTGAGGAAGCCGTTATCCACCGTCCAGACGTCCTTGACCAGCACCAGTCCGGCCAGGCGTTCGTGCTTGTCCAGCGCCTCGTTCACCTCCGTCAGCAGCGCCTGCAGGCTCTGTTCGAGCTCGATGCGCGAGCCGTTGGCGGCTTCCTGGCGGCCAACCTCGGAGAGCACGCACAGGCCCAGCGGGGCGATCAGGCCGTCGCCGACCACACAGATCTGCTCGATCCGCGAATGCACGGCCAGGCGGTTCTCGATGGGCGCCGGGGCCACATACTTGCCCTTGGCGGTCTTGAAGATTTCCTTGATGCGTCCGGTCAGGCGCAGGTGGCCTTCGGCATCCTGCTCGCCCTTGTCGCCGGTACGCAGGAAGCCGTCCTCGGTGATGGTCTCGGCAGTGCGCTCCGGGTCCTTGAAGTAGCCGACCATGGTCGCGCCGCTGCGCACCTGCACTTCGCCCTCGTCGCTGATGCGCACTTCCACGCCGGGGCTGTTGCGGCCGATCCAGCCGGTCTTCTGCTCGCCGGGACGGCAGACGTGGGAGTAGCCGCAGTTCTCGGTCATGCCGTAGACCTCGAGCACATTCAGGCCCAGGCGCTGGTACCAGTTCAGCAGCGCCTCGGGCACCGGCGCGGCCCCGCACAGGGCGTAGCGCACGGCGTCCAGGCCAAGGCCGGCGAGTACCTTGCGACCGACCAGGCGGCCGACGATGGGCAGGCGCAGCAGGCGGTCGAGCTTTTTCGCCGGCATCTGCGCGTAGACGCCCATCTGGAACTTGGTCCAGATGCGCGGCACGCCGAAGAACACCGTGGGCCGCGCCCGGCGCATGTCGGCAACGAAGGTGTCCAGGCTCTCGGCGAAGAAGATCGTCTGCCCGGCATAGATCGACGCCATCTGCACAAACATCCGCTCGGCCACATGGCACAGCGGCAGGTACGACAGCAGCCGGTCCTCCTCGCCGACACCGAACAGGTCGATGGCATGGCTGGCGGCGAAGGCGAAGTTGCCGAAGGTGTGCATCACGCCCTTGGGCGTACCAGTGGTGCCGGAGGTGTAGATGAGGGTCGCCAGGGTGGTGGTGTCCGGGCGCGGATCATCGCTGATCGGCGCCTGCTGCTGGAGATCGCCCCACTGGTGGTCGAATCGCCCTTCCGGATGCAGCGGCAAAGCCACCGTGGGCACGCCCTCGGGAATGCCGTCGACCATTGCCGGCCAGTCGTCCAGCTTGCCGATGAAGGCCACCCGCGCTTCGGAGTGGGTCATCACCTGGCGCACGGAGTCGGCGGTGAGGTTGGGATACAGCGGCACCGAGACGTGGCCGGCCATCCAGATGGCGACGTCGGCGACTATCCAGTGCGCACAGTTCTTCGAAATGATCGCCACCCGGCTGCCTTCGGGCAGGTCAAGGCTGCGCAGCCAGGCGGCGGCGCGGCGGGCCTGGTCGCCCACTTCGCCCCAGGTCAGGGTCTGCACTTCGCCGCCAGTGAGCGGCTGCACCAGGTAGCGCTTGTTCGGGTGGCTCTTCTCGCGCTGATAGAACAGGTCGAGTGGTAATCGGACTGCTTTAACCACGTGCCCCTCCTTTGTTTTTTTTGTCAGAGGTGTAGCTCAGGGATATAGCGATGGATCAACCAAGCACTTGCTTGGTTGAATATTCCACGCAGCGCAGCGGCAGACAAGGCTGGTCGTGTGAACTTTTGTAGGATTTAGCCGAAGGATTGGCCACCAGCCGCTCTGCAACGCGGCTCGCGAAGAAACATCCAGGCACGATTTGCCGACAATGGAAATGCAAAAGGCCCCTTTCGGGGCCTTTTGCGGAAACGGACGACTCAGGAATGCCGAGGATGGTAGAGCGACACCAGCTCCATCAATCCCGCTACCGGCACCTCGCCTTCCAGCTCCGCCAGCGTGGCGGTGCTGAACGGCACGGCATCGCTGCGGCTGCCATGCACCAGCAGGCCGGCCAGCGTACCGACCAGCGGCTGATGCGTCACCAGCAGCAGGTTCTGCTCGTTGCGGCCATCGAGGAAACGCAGCACGTCTTTCGGATCGTCGTCCGGGGTCAGCCACGGCGCAGTGCCGACCGAACCCTCGAAACCCAGCGCCTCGCGAACCAGCTCGGCGGTTTCCTGGGCGCGCACGTAAGGGCTGGCGAGGATCCCGTCCAGCGGGCGGCCGGCCAGCTGGGCGGCGCTTTTCAGCGCCTCCTTGATGCCATGGGTCGTCAGTCGGCGCTCGGCATCACGGCGGGCCTGAGGCTCGGCCTCGCCATGGCGCAGCAGCCAGAGCTTCAAAGCTTCGGCTCCTCGTCACGCACCGGGTGCGGCGCCGGCGGCACGTCGTGCGGGGCCTCGCCTTCCGGGGCACGGGCAGTCGGCCAGTCGGCGAACGGCCAGGGCTTCTCTTCGGTCTGGAAGGTGCCGAAGCGGCCAATCTGCGCAAAGTACTGGCTCAGGCTGTCGCCGAAGCCCATCAGGCTGCCGCTGGGCGCACCGTAGATGATGCGGTAGATCAGCTGGATGATCACCACGGCGCCGAGGATCATCTCGGCGACGAACCAGACCAGCGCGAAGACCAGCATCCAGACGACGCGCAGGACCAGGGACTCCTTCTCTAGACGGTCAGCGGGCTGACGTTCAGCGGACATGGCGAATCCTCCTCAGAAACCGGTGGTGGGAATGAAGTCGACGTCGGTCTTCGGCTCGCCGCTCATCAGCGCTCCGATGACCTGCTCCAGTGTACGGCCGCCGAACAGGATGGCGTTGAGGCCGGCCACCAGCGGCATGTAGACCTGCAGCTCATCGGCCTTGGCCTTGAGCACCTTGAGGGTATTCACGCCCTCGGCAGTCTCGCCCATGCGCGCCACGGCGTCTTCCAGGGTCAGGCCTTCGCCCAGGGCGAAACCCACCTGATAGTTACGACTCTTGGGTGAAGAACAGGTGACGATCAGGTCGCCCACGCCGGCCAGGCCGAGGAAGGTCATGGGGTTGGCGCCGAGCTTGACGGCGAAGCGGGTCATCTCCGCCAGGGCGCGGGTGATCAGCATGCCCTTGGTGTTCTCGCCCATGCCCAGCGCGGCAGCCATCCCGGCAATAATGGCGTAGACGTTCTTCAGCGCGCCGCCCAGTTCGACGCCGAAGCGGTCGCCACTGGCGTAGACGCGGAAAGTGCGGCCGTGCAGGGCCTGCTGCACCTGGGCACAGAGGTCTTCGTCCTCGCTGGCGACCACGGTGGCGGTCAGCTCGTGCTCGGCGATCTCGCGCGCCAGGTTCGGGCCGGAAATCACCGCGATGCGGGATTTCGGGGCGATCTCTTCGAGCACCTGGCTCATCAGCTTGAAGCTCTGCGCTTCGATGCCCTTGGTCAGGCTGACCAGCATCTTGCCCGCCAGCTCTTCGCTGCGGCCGTCGAGCACCTTGCGCAGGGCGCTGGAAGGCACTGCGACGAAAATCATCTCGCACTCGGCCAGGGTCGCCGCCAGGTCCGTGGTCGGCTCCACGCCGTCATGGATACGCACGCCCTTGAGGTAGTTGGGATTCTCGCGGCGGGTGCGGATCGCCTCGGCCTGCTCCTCGTCGCGCATCCATTGACGAACGCGCTGCCCGTTTTCTGCCAGCAGATTGGCGAAGGCGGTGCCGAAACTGCCACCACCGAGGACGGCGATCGGTTGCTGCTGTGTCATGTCTGTTCCATTGGTGGCCGCCCTGAGGCAGCGATTGGGGCATTATAAGGCCGCATCGGCGAGCGACCAGCCCGGATCGCCGGACTGGCAATCAGCGCTGCCTCGTTTAACATCCGTCTGACAGAAAACGTCTAACTCCAGACGTCGACACACCTGATAAAAACCGAGAACAAGGTCGTTCCGTGCAGCATCCCGCCCGCGTCCCTTTGCCGCTTACCCTGCTTGCCGCGCTGCTGGCCGGCAAGGCCATGGCGGGCGATCTGTTCGTGGACAGCCTCGACGTTCCCCAGGTTCTGACCGCGACGCGGCTGAAACAGTCCCCCGCGGAAGTGCCCGGCAGCATGACGGTACTCGACCGCGACCTGATCAAGGCTTCCGGCGCTCGCGACATTCCGGAGCTGATGCGCCTGGTACCGGGCATGATGGTCGGCTACCTGTCGGGCAACCAGGCGACGGTGAACTACCACGGCACCAACGTCACCGAGGCGCGGCGCCTGCAGGTGCTGGTGGACGGCCGCTCGGTGTACCGCCCGGGCCTGGCGACGGTGGACTGGAGCGACATCCCGGTGGCCATCGAGGACATCGACCGCATCGAGGTCTTCCGCGGCCCCAACGCGGTGAGCTACGGCGCCAATGCGCTGATGGGCGTCATCAACATCCTCACCCGCCACCCGGCCGACAGCCAGGGCACGCGGTTGAAATACACCGCCGGGCAGAACGGCGTCCGCGACTGGTATGCGAGCCAGGGCATCCACGACCGCTCAGGCGATTACCGGTTGTCGTTGTCCGGCCAGGAAGACGACGGCTTCGACCATGACCAGTTCGATCGCAATTACCGCGATGGCCGTCGACTGAACCGCTTCAACCTGGTGGCCAGCCACAACCTCGACCTGCGCAACAGCCTGGACTGGCAGTTGGCGGCCAAGGAAGGCACGAACCAGCGGCCCTACAGCTACGAGCCGATCTTCGGCGACATCGCCCCCGGCGACGACAACTCCGACCTGACCGCGCGCGACTACGCGGGCTCGATGCGCTGGACCTTTGACGTGAACCCCGAGCACAGCTTCTATGTGCAAGGCTACGCCGAGCACTGGGAGCGCCTGCAGGACTTCGGCGCCTGCGAGGCCCAGGTCGCCTTCAGCCCCCAGCTGGCGCAGCTCTGGTCGCTGAACCCGAAGTACGTCGACGACCTGGCCGAGTCGCTGCCCAGGATTCCCCGCGGGACCGCTCAGGAACAGGCGCTGGCCGGACAGGTACTGCAGCAACTGGCCAATGGCGCCTACCTGCCGGTGTGCGGGCAGGTGAACCAGAACATTCGCGAGACCCGCTACGACCTGGAAATCCAGGACACCCTGAGCCTCGCCGAAAGCGTGCGGCTGGTCAGCGGCATGAGTTATCGGCACGACCAGGCCACCTCGGAGACCTACTTCGACGGCACGGTGAACAACGACATCTGGCGCCTGTTCGGCCAGCTGGAATGGCACCTGTCGCCGCACTGGCTGCTGCAGGGCGGTGCGATGGCAGAGGACGACCAGCTTTCCGGCAGCTCGGTCAGCCCGCGCCTCGCGCTGAACTACCTGATCAATCCGCGCCACAGCCTGCGAGCGGTGTATTCCGAAGCCGTGCGCTCGCCGGACATGTACGAGAACGACGTGAACTGGAGCTACCGCGTGCGCAACCTCTCGCCGCTCGCGTATGGCCAGTCCAGCGCCTACTACTTTGCCCGTGCCCACGGCCCCGGCGACCTGGACCAGGAGCGCATGCGCTCGCGGGAAATCGGCTACAACGGCCAGTTCGACGAACTCGGGCTGGCGGTGGACATCAAAGCCTACTACGACGAAATCCACGGGCTGATCAGCGATCCCTTGCAGGTATCCGACTTCGAACCGACCAATGACAACGACATCCGCTTCAGCGGCGCCGAAACCCAGCTGGACTGGCGCCTGACGCGGCAGGACCGCGTGCGGCTGACCTATGCCTATGTCGACTACGACGCCAGCAGCCGATTCGACCGGCGCCTCACCGCGCGCAACAGCGGCTCGGCCGGGTGGATGCGCGACTGGGGCCGCGGCTGGTCCAGCTCGGTCTTCTACTATGGCGACGATGCGCTGAACGAACACCGCTTCGAGCGCATCGACCTGCGCGTCGCCAAGCGCATTCCCCTGGGCCGCGCCGCGCTGGAGCTAGCCGGCGTCCTGCAGCAGCGCCTGGACGACGAACCACTGACCTGGCCGGAAAACCGCTACGACAACCGCCACCTGCTCTACTTCAGCGCCGAGGTGGCCTTCTAGCATGCCTGCCCGCCGCTCATGGACGAGCCCCGGCCCCCTCCTCGCCGCCCTGCTGCTCTGGTTGGCCTGCCTCTTCGCGCTGCCGGCCCAGGCCCGCGACATCCTGCTGGTCAGCACCGAGCAGAGCCCAGCCCTGCAGGACTTCGCCGAAGCGCTGGCGCAACATCGGCCTAATGACCAGGTGCGACTGGAGACCCCGGAAAACCTGCCCCCCGCCGCCAACCTCGATGGCCAGACGCGCCTGTTGCTGCTCGGCAGCGGCGCGCTGAACTGGCGCCTGGCCAGCCACGACGCACCGCCGGCGCTGACGCTACTGGTAAGCCGCGTCGAAGCCCGGCAGGTCCTGGGCGAGCGCGAACCGCCGCACCTCAGCCTGCTATGGAGCGATCCGCCGCCGGCCCGGCAACTGCAACTGGCGCTGCAACTCAGCCCGCGTCCGCAGCGCATTGGCGTATTGCTGGGCCCCACCAGCGAGTTCCTCCTGCCGGAACTCGACCAGGCTGCGCGGGAGCTCGGCGTCGAGCTCATCAGCGAACGGCAAACCCGTCCTGACGACAGCCGCCCGTTGCGAGAATTGCTCGGTCACAGTGACCTGCTGCTCGGGCTGGACGACAAACAGCTTTATAACGCGCAGACCATCAAGGGCATCCTCCTCAGCGCCTACGCCGAGAACCGGGCGCTGATCGGCCCTACCGCCGCCTTCGTCAAGGCCGGCAGCTTGGCCAGCAGCTACAGCGACCAGAGCGACTGGCTGGAGACCCTGGACACCCTGCTCGACCGGCCGGCGGAGCAATGGCCGCGCAGCCTCTACCCCGAACGCTTCAAGGTGCAGAGCAACCGCCAGGTGGCGCGTTCGCTGGGCATCGACCTGCCGGACGACGCGCAGCTTGCGCAGCACCTGGCCGAAGGAGAGAAACCATGAGTTCCCGCAAGAGCTGGAACATCCAGACGCGCATGCTGGCCATCAGCCTGGGGCCTGCGCTGCTGTTGACCGTGCTGCTGACCGGCTACTTCACCTACTCGCGTCTGCAGGACCTGCGCCTGGAGTCCAACCACACCGGCCAACTGATCGCCAACCAGCTCGCCCCGGCGGCGGAATACGGGGTGATCTCCGGCAACCTGCCCGTGCTGCAGAGCCTCCTGCGGGCGACCTTGAGCACCGCCCACGTGCGCTTCATCGAGGTGCGCGACCGGGGCGACAACATCCTCGTCTACGTCGAGCACGCAGCCGATCCCGCGCAGGCGAGTACCAAGGTGGAAATCTTCCACGCCTCGATCCAGCGCGAGAACATCGCCCTCAATGGCAGCGCGCTGGGCGGCTCCAACGACATGCTGCCGGCCGCCGCGCCGCCCAGCGGCGACTACCTGGGCCGCGTGGTGGTCGGAATGGCCAGCGACGCCTTCAGCGAGCGGCAGCAGGAGATCCTCCTCAAGGCCAGCCTGCTCGCCCTGTTCGCCTTGATCCTCACGTACCTGCTGGCGCGCCGTCTCGCCCGTCGACTCGCCGCGCCGATCCGCACCATGGGCCGCGCCGTGCAGGCGATCCAGACCGGCGACTACCACACCACCCTGCCGGTGCCGGACGACGGCGAAGTCGGCGACCTCGCCCGCCACATCAACAACCTCGCCCGCGGCCTGCAACAGGCCAGCCTGGAGCAGGAGCGCAGCATCGCCCAACTGGTGGCCGCGCGCGAGGAGGCCGAAGAGGCCAACCGTGCCAAATCCGACTTCCTGGCGATGATGAGCCACGAGCTGCGCACTCCGATGAACGGCGTGCTGGGCATGCTGCAGCTGCTGGAAACCACCGAACTGAACCAGGAGCAGGCCGAATACAGCGCACTGGCCACCGAATCCACCGAGCACCTGCTCAAGGTGATCAACGACATCCTCGACTTCTCCCGCGTCGAGCGCGGCGCGCTGGAGCTGGAGCGCATTCCGTTCAACCTGCTGGAACTGATCCAGAGCTCCATTCAAGTCTTCCAGCACAGCGCCCAGCAGCGCGGCCTGGCACTGGAAATGAATGTTCAGGACGGGCTGGACAATCTTGAGGTGCAGGGTGACCCGACGCGCATCCGGCAGATCCTCGTCAACCTGTTGGGCAATGCGCTGAAATTCACCGAGGAAGGCGGCGTGCGACTGGAGGCCACCTGGCAGGCACTGGACGCAGAGGTGCTGTGGCTCAGTTGCTCGGTGCAGGACAGCGGCATCGGCATCTCTCACGAACGCCTGGAACACATGTTCGAGGCCTTCCAGCAGGCAGACTCCTCCACTTCGCGGCGCTATGGCGGCACCGGGCTGGGCCTGTCCATCGCGCGCACCCTCGCCGAACGGATGGGCGGCACCCTGGGTGCGGTCAGCGAGGAAGGCTGCGGTTCGACCTTCATCCTGGAGATCCCGCTGCCCTTCCGCGAGCGTCAAAGCGCCGCAGAGGACGGGACGAACGGTGGCGCCGCGCTTGCCACTGGTCAGTCCGTGCTGCTGGTGGAAGACAACCCGGTGAATCAAACGGTCATAGAAGCTATGTTGCGCAGCCTGGGCTATCGCGTCACGCTGGTGGGTGACGGCGCCCAGGCAGTGCGCACCTCGGAGCGCGGCGAGTTCGCAGTGATCCTGATGGACTGCCGCCTGCCGGTGCTCAACGGCTACGAAGCTACCCGGCAGATCCGAGCGAAACCGGGCGGCGAACAGGTGCCGATCATCGCCCTGACCGCCAATGCGCTACAGGGTGATCGCGAGGCGTGCCTTGAGGCAGGAATGAACGACTATCTCGCAAAGCCGTTCAAACGCGCGGAGTTGCAGCGGATTCTGCAGCGCTGGGTTGCTCCAGGTCGTTGATCCAGGGAGCACTTGCCCGCAAACTGCGGACCGGCCCACGGCCTGCGTCCCGACAGGGAAACCTGGCGTCGGCGAAAAGTGAACAAGCGTTCGCCGATTGCTGTGACTTTCACTTAAAGGCAATAGTCTATGACTAGGCTGCCGCATGACACCGTGACAAGAACGACGGTACGCGGCACCGCAGGCACAAGCCAAACAACGCCTGCTATCCAGGATTTTTGAGGAGCTCGCATGACCAAACAAAACGCCTTCACCCGAGAAGACCTGCTGCGCTGCAGCCGCGGCGAGCTCTTCGGCCCGGGTAATGCGCAACTGCCCGCCCCGAACATGCTGATGATCGACCGCATCACCCACATCAGTGATGTCGGCGGCAAGTACGGCAAGGGCGAACTGGTCGCCGAGCTGGATATCAACCCGGACCTGTGGTTCTTCGCCTGCCACTTCGAAGGCGACCCCGTCATGCCGGGCTGCCTGGGCCTCGACGCCATGTGGCAGCTGGTAGGCTTCCACCTCGGCTGGCAGGGCAACCCCGGCCGCGGCCGCGCCCTGGGTTCGGGCGAAGTGAAGTTCTTCGGCCAGGTCCTGCCGACCGCCAAGAAAGTCACCTACAACATTCACATCAAGCGTACGATCAATCGTTCGCTGATCCTGGCCATCGCCGACGGCACCGTCAGCGTCGATGGCCGCGAAATCTACAGCGCCGAAGGCCTCCGCGTCGGCCTGTTCACTTCCACTGACAGCTTCTAAGGGTATCCGCATGCGTCGCGTCGTGATCACCGGTCTGGGCATTGTTTCCTGCCTGGGCAATGACAAAGACACCGTCTCCGCCAACCTGCGTGCAGGCCGTGCTGGCATCCGCCACAACCCCAGCTACGCCGAGATGGGCCTGCGCAGCCACGTGTCCGGTTCGGTCAACCTGAACCTGGAAGAGCTGATCGACCGCAAGGTCTTCCGCTTCATGGGCGACGCCGCCGCTTATGCCTACCTGGCAATGGAACAGGCGATCAAGGACTCCGGCCTCACCCCCGAGCAGATCTCCAACCCGCGCACCGGCCTGATCGCCGGCTCCGGCGGTGCTTCCACCCTGAACCAGATGGAAGCCATCGACACCCTGCGCGAGAAGGGCGTCAAGCGAATCGGCCCATACCGCGTGACCCGCACCATGGGCAGCACCGTATCCGCATGCCTGGCCACTCCCTTCCAGATCAAGGGCGTGAACTACTCCATCTCCTCGGCCTGCGCCACCAGCGCGCATTGCATCGGCCAGGCCATGGAGCAGATCCAGCTGGGCAAGCAGGACGTCGTCTTCGCTGGCGGCGGTGAGGAAGAACACTGGAGCCAGAGCTGCCTGTTCGACGCCATGGGCGCCCTCTCCACCCAGTACAACGACACTCCGGAAAAAGCTTCCCGCGCCTACGACGCCAAGCGTGACGGCTTCGTCATTGCAGGCGGCGGCGGTATGGTCGTGGTCGAAGAGCTTGAACACGCCCTCAAGCGTGGTGCCAAGATCTACGCCGAGATCGTCGGCTACGGCGCCACTTCCGACGGCTACGACATGGTCGCCCCGAGCGGCGAAGGCGCCATCCGCTGCATGCAGCAGGCCCTGGCCACCGTCGACACCCCGATCGACTACCTGAACACCCACGGCACCTCCACCCCGGTCGGCGACGTCGCCGAAATCCGTGGCGTGCGCGAAGTGTTCGGCAGCAACGCCCCGGCCATCAGCTCCACCAAGAGCCTGTCCGGCCACTCCCTGGGCGCTGCCGGCGTTCACGAAGCGATCTACTGCCTGCTGATGATGGAAGGCAACTTCATCGCCGGCTCCGCCAACATCGACGAACTGGACCCGGAGGTCGCCGACCTGCCGATCCTGCGCGAGACCCGCGAAAACGCGAAGATCGACACCGTCATGAGCAACAGCTTCGGCTTCGGCGGCACCAACGCCACGCTGGTCCTGAAACGCCACAACGGCTGATCGGTGATCCAAACAAAAAAGGCGCCTCAGGGCGCCTTTTTTGTTGCCTGCGATTCCGCCCTACCCTCCCGCGCTCGATCCAGTCAGGATGAACAGGCTGATAAGAGGGAGTACGCAGATGGATTTGATGATCAGACAAGCCCGCAGCAACGACGCCAAGGCCATCAGCCAGGTGATCGTGGCGGCGGTCAGGGAGAGCAACGGCCAGGACTACCCGACGAGCGTCATCGAGTCGGTGGTGGCGCACCTCACGCCTGAGCGGGTGATGGAATTACTCGAACATCGGTTGGCGTTCGTCGCCTTGCTGGGCGACCAGGTGGTCGGCACAGGCGCACTGGATGGCAATGCCGTGCGCAGCCTCTTCGTAGCGCCTCAGCAGCAACGCAAAGGCGTCGGCCAGGGGCTGATGAGGCAAATCGAGAAGGCCGCCCTGGAGCGCGGTATAGACGCCCTATTGGTCCCGTCATCCCTCACCGCTGAGAGCTTCTACTCGCATCTGGGCTATCACGTCGTACGCGAACAACTCCAGGGAGAAGAGCGCACCATCATCATGGCCAAGCGGCTTGTCCCTCTGTAGGAGCGAGCTTGCTCGCGAACCGCATAGTTGTCCGACTAACGCCAGAACTGTTCAGCGTGCCAATCGGTCCCCTCTCCCTTCAGGGAGAGGGTTAGGGAGAGGGCGGCGCGCCACGCAGAAGCATCCAATGGCACAGCGAGAATTTTTCCTTCTCCAAAAACAAAACCCCCGACCAGCTTTCGCTGATCAGGGGCCTTGGAATTAGAAGCTTGACGATGACCTACTCTCACATGGAGAAACTCCACACTACCATCGGCGATGCATCGTTTCACTACTGAGTTCGGGATGGGATCAGGTGGTTCCAATGCTCTATGGTCGTCAAGCAATTCGGTTGGATGCTCGCCTTGGCGCTCATCCGAATTCGGGTTGCTTACACTAATAAGCAAAACCCCCGGTCAGCGAAGCTGACCAGGGGTCTTGGGATAGGAGCTTGACGATGACCTACTCTCACATGGAGAAACTCCACACTACCATCGGCGATGCGTCGTTTCACTA
>NZ_LZDG02000047.1:0-166581 GCF_001672555.2 Pseudomonas sp. AU11447
GCACAWCTYSACGACGCTCGCGCAGGGGCGGAACCCGCAGTTCGATGACGTTCAGGCGATAGTATAGGTCCTGACGGAAGCGCCCGGCGGCCACTTCGGCGGCCAGGTCCTTGTGGGTCGCGCAGAGGATGCGCACGTCTACCGCGACTTCCTGCTGGCCACCCACGGCGCGCACGGCCTTTTCCTGGATGACGCGCAGCAGCTTGACCTGCATCGGCAGCGGCAGGTCGGCCACCTCGTCGAGGAACAGGGTGCCGCCGTTCGCCGCCTGGAACAGGCCCAGCTTGTCTTCCACGGCGCCGGTGAAGCTGCCTTTCTTGTGGCCGAAGAACTCGCTTTCCATCAGCTCTGACGGAATGGCGCCGCAGTTGACCGGCACGAAGGTCTGGACCTCCCGCGGGCCTTGCTCGTGGATCAACCGGGCTACCAGTTCCTTGCCGCTGCCGGATTCGCCGCTGATATAAACCGGCGCCTGGCTGCGGGCCAGCTTGGCCACCTGGTTACGCAGGGTGCGCATGGGTGGGGAATCACCGAGCAGGCGGCTGTCCACCGGGGCTTCCTCGGCTTCCGGCGAGCGCAGGCGCAGGGCGGAGTTCACCAGCTCACGCAGACGGGCGAGGTCCACAGGCTTGGTCAGGAAGTCGAAGGCGCCGGCCTTGAGCGCCTGCACCGCGGTATCCAGGCTGCCGAAGGCGGTGATCATCGCCACCGGCATCTGCGGATGGCGTTGCTGGATGTATTGCACCAGGTCCAGGCCGGTGCCGTCGGGCAGGCGCATGTCGGTGAGGCAGAAGTCGAACGGCTCGCGGGCCAGGAAGTCGCGGGCTTCCTTGACGTTGCGGGCGCTGCGGGTGTCCAGCTTCATGCGGCCGAGGGTGATTTCCAGCAGCTCGCGAATGTCGGGTTCGTCGTCGACGATCAGGGCTTTTTGACGGCTCATGTTCTTTGCGTCTTCTTAGCTTTGTTTGCGCGGGTGGGCGAAGGTGATGCGGAAGCAGCTGCCGCCTTCGTCACGCGTCTTGTAGTCCAGTCGAGCCTGATTGCTTTCGCACAGCTCGCGGGAGATATACAGGCCAAGGCCTGTGCCCTTGCTTTCGGTGGTGAAGAACGGCTCGAACAGTTTCCCCCGCTGTTCGGCGCTGATGCCGGGACCGTCGTCGAGCACTTCCAGCACGGGCAAGTCGGTCTCGCTGTCGCGGTACAGGCGCAGCCAGACCTGGCCGGTGCCGTTCTTCTGGGTGCTGTACCGTAACCCATTCTGCACGAGGTTGGTCAGTACCTGCGTCAACTGATGTGGGTCCATGCGCGTCTGCACGGTGCCCTGGCCGGTCTCCACGTGGATCTGCTGTCCCTCGCGCAGGCCTTCGCGCATCTCGCCAGCGTAGCGGTGCAGCCAGTATTTCAGGTCGAGCAGCTGCGGTTCGGACTGGCGTCGGCGCGACAGCTGCAGAACGTTCTCGATGACCAGGTTCATGCGCCGCGACTGGTCCTGGATGATCTGCGCCAGGCGCCGGTCGGGCTTGTCCAGTTCTTCCGATTCCAGCAGCAACTGGGCGGCATGGCTGATCGCGCCCAGCGGATTGCGGATTTCATGGGCGATGCCGGCGGTCAGCCGGCCAAGCGCGGCGAGCTTGAGCTGCTGGGCCTGCTGGGCGATCTGCGAGATGTCCTCGAGGAACATCAGGATGTGCTGTTCGTTGCCCCGGCGCAGCGGGATGAAGCTGGGCTGTACGGTCAGGCCGGACTCCATGGGTTGCAGGCTTGGCGGGCGCAGGGCGGGGTTCTGCTGCCATTGCTGCAGGCTGGAGACCAACTGCGGGCTGTACTCGGCCAGCGAGTGGCCTGGCAGGTCGTGGCCGCCCAGCAGCGTAGTGGCGCTCTGGTTGGCCAGCAGCACGCGGTGACGATCGCCCAGTACCAGGATGCCGGTGCGCATGCGCTGCAGGATCAGCGCGTTGAGCTCTTCGAGGTTGGCTACCGTGGTGGCACGCTGCTCGGCGATGTTTTCGACGATCTGCTGGCGCCGGGCCAGGGCCTGGATCAGCAGGGCCGAGGCGAAGCTCAGGGCACCCAGGCCGCCGGCCTGCACGTAGTGGTTGAGGGCGGTGACCTGGCTGAGGCTCAGGTAGAAGGTCAGGTAGATCAGGTTGATGGCGGCGATAGCGGCGATCAGCAGGCCGATGCGCCCGCGCAGCAGGATGTTGGCAATGGCCACGGCGACCACCATCAGGTTGCCGATGCCGCTGGGGATGCCGCCGGCGGTATAGAACAGCGCGCTGAGCAGGAGTATGTCCAGCGCTGCCAGGATGAACAGCGGCAGCAGCTGGCGCGGTGTCGGCATCAGCACGGCGATCAGGATGTTGAGGATCAGGTAGACCCAGCAGCCGACATGGAAAAGCTCGGGGTGGGCCAGCTTGAGTAGTTCATCATCCAGGCTGCTGGAGATCAGCAGTACCAGCACCAGGCCGATGGTCAGGCGATACAGGTGGTACAGGCGCAGGACACGCAGGCCCTGGCCCGTAAGGGAGATCCCTTCAGCGACCACGGTCGGTGCGGTCCTGTTCGAGGTGCGCGCGGCTGCAGTACCACTTGCTCTCATCCTGCAGGGCGTGGCTCTGCGGCACGTGCACGCCGCACTGTGCGCAGCGGACCATCGGCGCGGCGGGGTCGTCGCCCTTGGGCTTCTCGACGGGGCGCGCCGGTCGGGTGGCCTTGCGCCACAGCCACCAACCGAGGGCGAAGAGGGCGATCCAGAACAGCAGACGGGTCATGGCAATCCCTTGTGCATAAAGAGCGGCAGTTTATCCAAGCCTCGCGGCGCCGCACAGTGAGCCCGTGTGCGCTCCGCCGATCAGGGGTAAAAGACCCTTGAATCTTTCCAGGATGAAAAAAGGGAGGCCGAAGCCTCCCTTTTTCGTCGAACCTGACGGTATCAGTCGAAGATACCGAAGGTCATGTAGCTGAACCAGGAACGGTTGCTGCTGCCGGAGTTGCCTTCGGACTCGTGCTGTTCCTCTTCCACGTCGCTCTGGTTCTCGGGCTTGAGCTCGGCGGGGATCTGCTGTTCGGCGTCTTCGTACTGCTTGATCACGTCCTTGGATGCCTGGGTTTCCATGTGCGGCGGGGCATCATTGGTCTCGATCAGGCCCAGGGTGGCCTTGGCCAGCCAGGAGCGGTTGTCGGCTTCGTCTTCACGCGGAACGAACTGGCCATCCTTGAGGCTGGGGTTGTCCGGGTAGTTCGCCTTCAGGGTTTCCAGGCTGGAATCGGCCAGGTCGTTCAGGCCCAGGCGCTGGTAAGCCTCGACCATGATCGCCAGGCCATCGCCGACGGCCGGGGTTTCCTGGAAGTTCTCGACCACGTAGCGGCCGCGATTGGCGGCGGCGACGTAAGCCTGGCGCTTGAGGTAGTAGTGGCCGACGTGTACTTCGTAGGCCGCCAGCAGGTTGCGCAGGTAGATCATGCGCGCCTTGGCGTCCGGGGCGTAGCGGCTGTTCGGGTAGCGGCTGACCAGTTGGGCGAACTCGTTGAACGAGTCGCGGGCGGCGCCCGGGTCACGTTTGGTCATGTCCAGCGGCAGGAAGCGCGCCAGCAGGCCGCGGTCCTGGTCGAAGGAGGCCAGGCCCTTGAGGTAGTAGGCGTAGTCGACGTTCGGGTGCTGCGGGTGCAGGCGGATGAAGCGCTCGGCGGAGGCGCGGGCGGCCTCGGGCTCCATGTTCTTGTAGTTGGCGTAGATCAGTTCCAACTGGGCCTGCTCGGCATAGCGGCCGAACGGATAGCGGGACTCCAGCGCCTTCAGCTTGGCGACGGCGTTGGTGTAGCTCTTGTTATTGAGGTCATCCTGTGCCTGCTGGTACAGCTGGCTTTCGCTCAGGTTCTCATCCACCTTCTCACCCTTGGAGGAGCAAGCGGTGACGAAGGCGAGGATGGCGATCAGCAGCAGGTGTTTCACTTGCATGGCGGCTTGCGTCCCTGGACGGTCGGCTGTCGCGGCCGCAACCGTCTGTTATGATTGGCGCCCCAGGGATACCCCTGGGACAAAGGCCCCGTATTTAACCACAGCGCACAGCCGAACCAAAAGGCCGCGCGCCCTTCGTGTCCAGTCATGTCCAATATGATCCAACTCGCGGCAGAAGTGCCGTTCGACCTCGGTGGTCAGCGTCTCGACCAGGTCGCCGCCCAGCTCTTCTCCGACCACTCCCGCTCCCGCCTGGCTGGCTGGATCAAGGACGGCCGTCTCAAGGTCGACGGCGCCGTGCTGCGTCCGCGCGACATTGTCCATGCCGGCTCGCGCCTGGAACTGGATGTCGAGCTGGAGGCCCAGGGTGAATGGGTCGCCCAGGACATCGAGCTGGACATCGTTTATGAAGACGATCACATCCTGGTCATCGACAAGCCTACCGGCCTGGTGGTTCACCCCGCCGCGGGCCACCAGGACGGCACCCTGCTCAATGCGCTGCTGCACCACGTGCCGCATCTGGCCAATGTGCCGCGCGCCGGCATCGTGCACCGCCTGGACAAGGACACCACCGGCCTGATGGTGGTGGCCAAGACCCTGGAATCCCACACCAACCTGGTCGCGCAGTTGCAGGCGCGCTCGGTCAGCCGCATCTACGAAGCCATCGTTACCGGCGTCATCGTCGCCGGGGGCACCGTCGACGCGCCCATCGGTCGTCACGGCGTGCAACGGCAGAAGATGGCGGTGATCGAGACCGGCAAGGTCGCCATCAGCCATTACCGCGTGCTGGAGCGCTTCCGCGCGCACACCCACACCCGGGTGAAGCTGGAAACCGGCCGTACCCACCAGATCCGCGTCCATATGACGCACATCGGCCATCCGCTCGTGGGAGATCCCACCTACGGCGGGCGTTTCCGTATTCCGCCGGGTGCCAGCCCGACCCTCATCGAGTCCCTGCGCGACTTCCCGCGCCAGGCCCTGCACGCGCGTTTCCTGGAGCTGGATCACCCGGCCACCAGCGTGCGGATGAAATGGGAGTCGCCGCTCCCGGACGATTTCACCTGGCTGCTGAGCCTGCTGCGTCAGGACAACGAGTCCTTCGTATGACTTCATGGCTGACGCCCGATTGGCCGGCACCGGCAAATGTTCGTGCCTGCGGGACGACCCGCGCCGGCGGTGTCAGCGTCGAGCCTTTCGACAGTTTCAACCTCGGTGACCATGTCGGTGACGAGCCGGCTGCCGTGGCCGAGAATCGCCGTCGCCTGACTGCCGAGCTGGGTTGCCAGCCGGCCTGGTTGAGCCAGGTGCATGGCATCGAGGTGGTCGAGGCCGATCCGTCCGTCGTCGCCACCGCGGATGCCAGCTGGAGCGATACCCTGGGCATCGCCTGCACCATCATGACCGCCGACTGTTTGCCTGCCTTGTTCTGTGACCGAGCAGGCACTCGCGTCGCCGCGGCCCATGCCGGTTGGCGCGGGCTGGCCGGTGGCGTGCTGGAGGCGACCGTGGATGCCATGGGCATCGAACCGTCGCAATTGCTGGTCTGGCTGGGGCCGTCGATCGGTCCGCAGGCCTTCGAGGTCGGCCCGGAAGTGCGCGAAGCCTTCCTGGCCGAGCATGCCGAAGCCGAGCGCGCCTTCCTGCCCAGCGCCAATGCCGGCAAGTTCATGGCGGACATCTATGAACTGGCGCGTACCCGCCTCGCAGCGAAAGGCGTGACCGCCGTCTACGGCGGCGATTTCTGCACCTTCACCGACACCGAGCGCTTCTATTCCTACCGCCGCAGTTCGCGCACCGGCCGCCTGGCCAGCCTGATCTGGCTGACCTGACTGCCCGTTTGTAGGAGCGAGCCCGCTCGCGAACCGCTGGATACCTTTGTGTCAGGCGAGGTTCGCGAGCAAGCTCGCTCCTACAGGTTCAACTCCGCTCCGGAGGGCCTTCCGAAGACACGAACTGACGGGTGTCATGGCCAAATGGCTTGAACCGACCAAAATCGACCTTATCTATCTGGCATCCCGGCGGGTTAGTCGTGACCAGGGGCATCCATCGCTCCGGCCCGCTCTAGAAAGGAAGGACGACCCTCATGCGAATCGACCGTTTGACCAGCAAGCTCCAGCTTGCACTCTCCGATGCCCAGTCCCTGGCCGTTGGACATGACCACCCGGCCATCGAGCCGGTGCACCTGCTGTCCGCGCTGATCGATCAGCAGGGCGGCTCCATCAAGCCCCTGCTGATGCAGGTTGGCTTCGACATTCCCGCGCTGCGCTCCTCTCTTAATAAAGAGATGGACACGCTGCCGAAGATCCAGAACCCCACCGGCGACGTGAACCTGTCGCAGGATCTGGCGCGCCTGCTCAACCAGGCTGACCGCCTGGCCCAGCAGAAGGGGGACCAGTTCATCTCCAGCGAACTCGTGCTGCTGGCCGCCATGGACGACAGCACCAGGCTCGGCAAGCTGCTGACCAGCCAGGGCGTCTCCAAGAAGGCCCTGGAAAATGCCGTGACCAACCTGCGCGGCGGCGAGGCAGTGAACGACCCCAACGTCGAAGAGTCGCGTCAGGCGCTGGACAAGTACACCGTCGACATGACCAAGCGCGCCGAGGACGGCAAGCTCGACCCGGTGATCGGCCGTGACGACGAGATCCGTCGGACCATCCAGGTCCTGCAGCGCCGCACCAAGAACAACCCCGTGCTGATCGGCGAGCCCGGTGTCGGCAAGACCGCCATTGTCGAAGGCCTGGCCCAGCGCATCGTCAACGGCGAAGTGCCCGACGGCCTGAAAGACAAGCGCCTGCTGGCGCTGGACATGGGCGCGCTGATCGCCGGTGCCAAGTTCCGCGGCGAGTTCGAGGAGCGCCTGAAAGCCGTGCTCAACGAGCTGTCCAAGCAGGAAGGCCGGATCATCCTGTTCATCGACGAACTGCACACCATGGTCGGCGCTGGCAAGGCCGAGGGTGCCATGGACGCCGGCAACATGCTCAAGCCGGCCCTGGCCCGTGGCGAACTGCACTGCGTGGGCGCCACCACCCTGGACGAGTACCGCCAGTACATCGAGAAGGATGCCGCCCTGGAGCGCCGCTTCCAGAAAGTGCTGGTGGATGAGCCGAGCGAGGAAGACACCATCGCCATCCTGCGTGGCCTGAAAGAGCGCTATGAGGTGCACCACGGCGTCACCATCACCGATGGCGCGATCATCGCCGCGGCCAAGCTCAGCCACCGCTACATCACCGACCGTCAGCTGCCGGACAAGGCCATCGACCTGATCGACGAGGCTGCGAGCCGCATCCGCATGGAGATCGACTCCAAGCCGGAGGAACTCGATCGCCTGGATCGTCGCCTGATCCAGCTGAAGATCGAGCGCGAGGCACTGAAAAAAGAGGATGACGAGGCCACCAAGAAGCGCCTCGCCAAGCTCGAAGAAGACATCGCCAAGCTCGAGCGCGAGTACGCTGATCTTGAGGAAATCTGGAAATCGGAGAAAGCCGAGGTTCAGGGTTCCGCGCAGATCCAGCAGAAGATCGAGCAGGCCAAGCAGGAAATGGAAACCGCCCGGCGCAAGGGCGACCTGGAAACCATGGCGCGCATCCAGTACCAGACCATTCCGGACCTGGAGCGCAGCCTGCAGATGGTCGACCAGCACGGCCAGACCGAGAAGCAACTGCTGCGCAACAAGGTGACCGACGAGGAAATTGCCGAGGTCGTCGCCAAGTGGACCGGCATTCCTGTCTCCAAGATGCTCGAAGGCGAGCGCGAGAAACTGCTGCGCATGGAAGACGAGCTGCACAAGCGCGTCATCGGCCAGCACGAAGCCGTGGTGGCCGTCTCCAACGCCGTGCGCCGTTCCCGTGCTGGCTTGGCTGACCCGAACCGCCCGAGCGGCTCGTTCCTCTTCCTCGGCCCGACCGGGGTGGGCAAGACCGAGCTGTGCAAGGCCCTGGCCGAATTCCTCTTCGACACCGAGGAAGCGCTGGTGCGCATCGACATGTCCGAGTTCATGGAGAAGCACTCCGTGGCTCGCCTGATCGGTGCACCGCCGGGCTACGTGGGTTATGAAGAAGGCGGTTACCTGACCGAGGCTGTGCGCCGCAAACCGTACTCGGTGGTACTGCTCGACGAAGTCGAGAAGGCCCATCCGGACGTCTTCAACGTGCTGCTGCAGGTGCTGGAGGATGGTCGTCTGACCGACAGCCACGGCCGTACCGTGGACTTCCGCAACACCGTGGTGGTGATGACCTCGAACCTGGGGTCGGCGCAGATCCAGGAGCTGGTCGGCGATCGTGAGGCCCAGCATGCTGCGGTCATGGACGCGGTGAATTCACACTTCCGACCGGAATTCATCAACCGGATCGACGAAGTAGTGGTCTTCGAACCCTTGGCCCGCGAGCAGATCGCCGGCATTGCGCGGATCCAGATGGGCCGCCTGCGCAAACGCCTGGCTGAGCGCGAGCTGAGCCTGGAGCTGAGCGACGAGGCGATGGACAAGCTGATCGCCGTCGGCTTCGACCCGGTGTATGGCGCGCGGCCGCTCAAGCGTGCGATCCAGCGCTGGATCGAGAACCCGCTGGCGCAGTTGATCCTGGCCGGCAGGTTCAACCCTGGCGCGAAGATTCACGCCAAGGTCGAGAACGACGAGATAGTCTTCTCCTGATCCCCGCTCCACGAAAAAGCCCGCCCATCGGCGGGCTTTTTCATGGCTCTTTGTAGGAGCGAGCAAGCTCGTGCCTACAGGCATGGGTGAGTTTCTAGCCAGGCTCGCGGTCGCCACCGAGCATGAGCAGCAACTGCTCGACCAGTTCGGCCTGGTCCTCGGCGATATCGATGATGTGGAAGCCCGCCCAGCCCAATTGGCCGTCGGTGCCGGCTCGGCTCCACAGACAGTCCGCGCCCAGATGGATTTCGCCAATCTCGTCCAGCGGCGGTGCCGGTACGAGCTGGCAATCCCAGACGGAGTCGGCCTCCGGGACGTCCACGCCGCAAAGCATGAACCCTTCGGCAGAGAGGTCGGCGAGTCGACCCAGGCTGCGCCCGGTATGGCGGTCGAAGACTTCCACGGTCAGCCCGGTCTGCTGCCGGCTGTGCTGGCGACGTTCTCCCATCGACTGCTTCCTCAGGTCTGTGCCGGGCTGCGCCCGGAGGTAAAGCGTTGCAGGACCCGGTAGATCGCATTCAAGGCGCGATCCATCAGCGGGGCGGACTGTTCCGTCGGTACCAGGCGGACCTTGCCCGCTTCCATCTCCTGGGCCAACTGCACTATCGGTTTGACCGCCACTCGCTGCCCGGTGTGGTCGACGAACATATAGTTGCGCGTGGTCGGGCTGAACCACGAAAGCTTGAGCCGGCGAGCCGGAGTGGTGTCGCTGAACTCGAACCAGGTGCCGAACTCCAGCTGGCTCAGCTCTTTCATCAATACCCGCACGCGCTCGGAGAGTGCCTCGCTATCGGGTTTGACCAGCGTGTGCCCTTCGGCGCCAAGCATGGCGCCCAGAGGGCTTTCCGGTAGTTCCTGCTTGAGTTGCGCGGCGATCTGCGGCTTCTGTGCCTGAATCGCGTGCTGGCAGGCGACCAGGTCCTGCAGTAGCCGGCGGATTCCGTCTTCGTGGTAGCCGCCCAGCACCTCCAGCCCCTTGCGCAGGTCTTCCAGCAGGGCCAGGCGGATCGCTTGCAGATGATCGCGACCGTCGGCATCCAGCGGTGTCACGCTCCAGGCCAACTGCTCGGCAACCTCGCAGGCGCGCCTCCATTCGTCACTGTGCTCACCACTGCGCAGGACGATGAAGGTAAGGGCATCACACCAGCTCATTTCGAGGAAATTACGCACCAGCTCCGGCAGTTCGCGCTCGTGGGTCACCTTGGTAACAGCGTCCAGCGCTTGTTCTCGGGCGGCCAGGAGGCGGTCACGGCCACGCGCGGCTTCCATGGCCCGGCGCTCGCGCAGCTCGACCTTCTGCCGCAGGTTGGTGACGTATTCGTTGAAGTCGCCCAGCAGGGTGTCGAACAGCGACAGGTCGCCGACGAAATCCTGGATCACCCGCTCGACCACCCAGTGCATCTTCGCCAGCAGTGCGCGCTCTTCGCCCTCTCCGCCGTAGAGCACGCCGGCCTGGGCCATGGCGTTGAGCAGCTTGCGAGCGGGATGGTGGTGCTGGGTGAACAGTTGCTTGTCCAGCAGCGCCACCTTGAGGAAGGGGGTGTGCAGGTGGGAAAGCGTGGTCTTGCAACTGTCAGGCAGATTCTCGTCATCGAGGATGAAGTCGAAGACCATGCCCACCAGGTCGATGACGTCGGCCTCCTGGTCGGTCAGGCGAGTGTTCCTGGGCTGGGCGCTGCCGGCTTCCAGCTGGCGTTGCAGGTCGGCTTTCAGTGCATCGACCGGTTGCGGCTGGCGCAGGCGCTGGGCCAGTTCCTGGGCGGATTCGCGCTGCAGGCGATTCAATGCTTCCAGCAGTTCGTTGGCGCTGTAGGTCGTCGTGGCGGAGCTCGGACCGAAGCTGACAATGCTCTGGGTGTTGCCGAACAGGGTGGCCTTGTCTCCGCGTCGACGGCGCTCGGCAAGCAGCACGGCGAGGCCGCCGAACAGCGCATTGCGGTCTCCGGGCGGCATCTCCGGCAGATCGCCTGTGGCATAGGTCGGGGGCGCCAATGGAATGCCGTTCGTCGCCCCTGCGTCTTTCTCTTCCATCACGGAGCGGGGCGGCGGCGCATTCGCCGAGCGCTGCCCCTGCGGGCGGTACTTGAGGTTAGGCAGGACGCCGCCGTCGGCCAGCCGCTTGTTCAGCTGTTCATAGAGCGGCTGAAGATGCTGCATGACCTGCTGATCGAACAGGACATACAGGATGGTCTTGATGCGTAGTGGGAAAGCGCTGCGTGCCAGGGTGTCGCGGAATGCCTGGGCAACGGCCTGTGGGCCGAAGGGATTGCGGTCCTCGCCCAGCTTGCTGCCGTTGTTGAGTAGCGCCAGGCGTTGATCGAGGGCGAATAGCAACTGGGCACAGTGGGCGCGTACCTGATTGACCATATTGGTCACCAGGAGCGTCTCTTCATATTCGTCGTTACCGACCAGGGTCAACTGGTCCATGTCCAGCTCTTCCAGCGGCTCGGCGGTGGGTAGCTTGCCTTCGAGAAAGTCGCTCAGGCCCTGGGCGATGCGCTGGTGGTAGAAACGTTCGAGGTTCGGCCGCTCACGACGGACTTCGCGCATGGCGTCGAAGAACAGCGCCTGGACCTGATTGTTCTCGGCTTTTTCCGCGCACTCGAAGAGTGTGTCGTCCACCTGGGCGAAGACATTGCCCAGAAGCTCGGCGATGTGATTCATCGCCAATTGGCGGCAGCCCTGGACCAACTCGCCGAAGCGGGGCTGGATGACCCGGCTGGCGATCGGGGAGGGCGGTGGGGTGTCCTTGTTGCTCATGGCCATCCTGTGCGTGATCGTTCCGTTTACACCCGCGGTGGATCACTCGTGTTTTTCCAAGCAGATATAGCAATCAGCCCGGGCCCTGCAAAGCGAAGAAAAACTTTTTGGATCAGAGTGTTGACAGGCGTTTCGATATACGTAAAATGGCGCGCCTCTGATACGGGATTCCGGTGAAGCCGGAAGCGAAGTGGAAGAGATTGAAAGGTTCTTCGTTCCGCGATAGCTCAGTCGGTAGAGCAAATGACTGTTAATCATTGGGTCCCTGGTTCGAGTCCAGGTCGCGGAGCCAACTTTCAAACGGGGTATAGCGCAGTCCGGTAGCGCGCTTGCTTTGGGAGCAAGATGTCGGGAGTTCGAATCCCCCTACCCCGACCAAATTTTGGGTCGTTAGCTCAGTCGGTAGAGCAGTTGGCTTTTAACCAATTGGTCGTAGGTTCGAATCCTACACGACCCACCATATTTGGATTGCGAAATTTCGCGATCCGGGCTTGAAGATAAGCCCATTGTAAAAAGCCCACCTCTCGAGGTGGGCTTTTTCGTTTCGGCTTTTTTTCTGCCGCTCATCTATCCAGCGCCCCATGCGCCCTGTCTTATCCTGCGGCTCAGCAGGCAGATCGGTTTCGTCTCCGGAGGGTTTTGCCCGCCTTTGCTATCGTCCAGAGGCTTGGCTCGCTTCTTACGGACGGGAGACCGCCGTATCGGAAATTCCTCACCGGACATGGGACCGGTCTGATCTGGAAGTTCGCTGCAAAAATTTACTCTCCCCACCTCAAGGATCGTGTCCCCAAAGGTGGGTTTTTTATGTCAGTTGAAAAAGTTGGCTTGATCGCCGTTGCCGAGAATGCAGCCCAGCGGGTTACGTTCAAGGACGGCGGCAAGATCAAGGCTAAAGTCGGTACCAAGTATCTCCTCAAGCTTGACGATAGCGACGTTGCGCCAGAAAACGTCACCGTCAAGCGCGAAGGCAAGGATCTCCAGGTGTTCTTCGAGGGCAGCGACAAGCCTGACCTCACCATCCAGGACTTCTTCGCCGATGGCATGGACTCACAGCTCTATGGTGTTTCCGAGAGTGGCCAGATGTACGCCTATGTGCGTACCGACGGTGAAGGCTTATATAGTCAACTGATGCTCGCCGACGGCGAAGAGGCCCCTATAGCGTTGGGCGGAAACCCGCTAGGCGTAGTCCCCGTCATTGACGGTGACGTCGACGAGAGTGGCGGCTTCCTGCTGTGGCCGTTGCTGGCCGGTGCTGGTGTTCTGGCGGCAGGTGGCGCGGCATATGCTGCCAACAAGGACGACCATAAACATCATCCCAAGCCTGCGGCAGCTCCCCCGACCAGCCCTGACGTAACCGATACCAAAGTCACTGACAAGGTCGGTCCGATCACAGGGGATCTGACCAACGGCCAGGCTACTGATGATAATCGGCCGACAATCTCCGGCGGTGGCGTGCCCGGCGCCGTCATCCACGTACTCG
Organism: Pseudomonas sp. AU11447; assembly: GCF_001672555.2. Classification (NCBI taxonomy): domain Bacteria; kingdom Pseudomonadati; phylum Pseudomonadota; class Gammaproteobacteria; order Pseudomonadales; family Pseudomonadaceae; genus Pseudomonas; species Pseudomonas sp. AU11447. Next base: position 12,847 of record NZ_LZDG02000047.1, read on the forward strand.
ACAATGGTGTGGAAATTGGTACGGTCACGGTAGGGGAGGATGGCAAGTGGGAGTTCGTCCCCGCCAGTGACCTGAGTGACGGTAACCATAGCATCGACCTCGTCCAGGACGCCCCGGGCAACAGCCCCAGCGAGCCGGTTCATGTGATCGACTTCTCCGTCGATACCGTTCCTCCGCCTGCCCCCGCTGCGCGCATCGATGGTGGCCACTTCGATGGCAATGACTACTACAGCCCGGACAACGCTCCCACCATCTATGGCAACGGGGAGCCAGGCGATACCATTATCGTCGTCTATCCGACCGGCGAGACTGTCACCACTCAAGTCCAGGAAGATGGTTCCTGGGTAGCTCCGTCGCCGAGCCAGCCGCTGCCGGATGGCAATGCTGATATCAAGGTCATCGAGCAGGATCCTGCCGGTAACCAGAGCCAGATCATTATTCCTGTGGTGATCGATACCACTCCTCCGGATGCCCCGCAGGTATGGCTGGATCCCGACTCCGATACCGGCGTCAAAGGTGATGGCATCACCAGCGATACCATGCCGACTATCGACGGTAAGACTGAGCCACACGCCGAGATTACGGTGACTCTGCCGACCGGCGAGACACTCACTGCCACGGCAGATGATCAGGGCAACTGGTCGGTGACGCCGACCCAGCCGTTGTCGGAAGGCAGCAACGTCATCACCATCATTGCCACCGATGTGGCAGGCAACCCGAGCCAGCCCACTGTCATCACCGTCGACATCGACACTTCGATCCCTCCGAAGCCGACGTTCGGTCCGGATGGTGCCCTGTCCGAGGTTTACGACAATGTCGAGCCCAAGATCGGTGACCTGAACAGTGGTGACAGCACCAACGATCCCCGTCCGACGTTCTCCGGCAATGGCGAGGCTGGCGAGATCGTCACCCTTTACGACAACGGCGAGAAGATTGCGCAAGTGGTTGTGGGCCCGGATGGCAAATGGAGCTACGAGGCTCCCGCTGACCTGGCGCTTGCCGAAGGCGCGCATGACATCACGCTGACCGTGACCGATGTTGCGGGCAACACCAGCCCGATGTCGGATCCGTTCGTGGTCAATGTCGACACTACCTCTCCGAACGCCCCGCAGGTTTGGCTGGATCCGGATTCCGACACGGGGATCAAGGGTGACGGCATTACCAATGACAACCTGCCGACCATCGATGGCAAGACCGAGCCGGGAGCTGAAGTCTCGATCACCTTCCCGACTGGTGAGACCATCACCGTTGTGGCCGACGATAACGGTGACTGGAAGGCAACTCCGACTCAACCGCTGCCGGAGGGCGACAACAAGATCACCGTCATTGCCAGCGACGATGCTGGCAACACCAGCGACCCTACCGTCATTTCCGTGGGTATCGATACTACGCCGCCGGACTCTTCCAAGCTGTCCATCTCCGGCGTGATGGATAACGAAGGACCGGTCACTGGCAATATTGTCAACGGCGGTATCACCGACGACGCGCGTCCGGTGATCAGCGGTACCGGTACGGCTGGCGACACCATCACGGTCTACTCCAAGGACTTCACCGGAAACCATCCGGTTGGTACAACCATCGTCAAAGCGGATGGCACTTGGTCGTTGCAGCCGGACTTCAAACTGGTCTCTGGTCTGAATGACCTGACCGCCGTGGAGAGTGACCCTGCAGGCAATGCCACAGATCCCAGCGCGAAATACAGTTTCACCCTGGATACAGGCAAACCGCAGGCCCCGGCGATCGAGAGCGTCTTCGACGACGTAGGGCCGTACACCGGCTTCCTGCAGAAAGGCGATGTGACCGACGACACCCAGCCGACCTTCAAGGGKACTTCGGAAGGTGGCGCCGTCATCAAGCTTTACGACGGCAGCACCCTGATCGGCAGCGCCAAGGCCGATGCTTCGGGTAGCTGGACCATCACCACCAACATCCTGGCCGATGGCCTGCACAACGTCACCGCYACCGCGACCAAYRCCGTAGGGCAGGTCAGCGACCCGACCGGCATCTGGAACTTCAGCACCGACACCAGCAAGCCGGCCAACGTGACCGACCTGGTGGTACTGGACGATGTGGGCAACCAGACCGGTCCGCTGCACAGTGGCGACACCACCGACGATAGCCGTCCGACCTTCAGTGGCGGCGCGGAAGCCGGCGGCAAGGTCATCATCTACGACAACGGCGCCAAGATCGGCGAAGCCCCTGTGGGCACCGATGGCAAGTGGAGCTTCACGCCGAGCAGCGATCTGCCTGAAGGCAACCATGCCTTCACCACGGAAGTGGTGGATGCAGCTGGTAACGGCAGTGGCCAGAGTGCCCCGCTGAACGTGGTGGTAGACACCAGCACGGTCGACGTGAGCATCGTTCGCGTGATCGATGCGGTCGGCAGCATCACTGGCAACATCGCCCCCAACGACGGCGTGACCGACGATACCCGTCCGGAGATCGACGGCAAGGGCAAGGCTGGTGCGACCATCACGGTCTTCGATGGCAGCGTTGCGCTGGGTACCACCACGGTGAAAGCCGATGGCACCTGGAGCTTCAAGCCGACTGCCGACCTGGMCGAGGGCGCGCATAGCCTCAAGGCCGAGTCGAAGGACCTGGCGGGTAACACCAGCAATTCGTCGGCGTTCAACTTCAGCGTCGAYACCACGCCACCGGCCAAGCCGACCATTGGCGAAGTCATTGACGATGTCGGTGCCATCACCGGTCCGATCGCCAATGGCGGGGTGACCGATGACCCGACACCGACCCTGACGGGCCARGCCGAAGCCGGCTCGAAGGTCACCGTCTACGACAACGGTACGGTGCTGGGCAGCGTGATCGCTGGTGCGGATGGCAAGTGGAACTACACGCCGACCACCGGTATCAGCGAGGGTGAGCACAAGTTCACCACCGATGCGACCGATAAGGCCGGCAACACCAGTCCGAAGTCCGACGTCTTCACCATTACCACTGACTACACCCCGCCGGATGCCAGCAAACTGGCGATTACCGGCGTGCTGGACAGCGTCGGTAATGTTACCGGCAATGTGCTCAGTGGCGGTGTTACCGACGACTCGCGTCCGGTGATCAGCGGTACCGGTACGGCCGGCGACACTATCACTGTGTACGCGAAGGACAGCACCGATAACCATCGGATCGGCACGGCGACCGTAGACGCTACCGGGCATTGGACGATGCAGCCTGCGACTGCCCTGGTATCGGGTCTGAACGACCTGACCGCGGTAGAGTCCGACCCGGCCGGCAACGCCACCGCCCCGAGTGCGAAGTACAGCATCATGCTGGATTCGTCTGCACCTTCGCATCTCGCGACTATTACGGCCATCAGTGATGACACGGGGGTTTCTGACCATGACTTCATCACCCAGGACCGTACACTGCTGATTAGCGGCACAGTCGACAGCGTGTTGCAGTCTGGCGAGAAGGTGCAGTTCTCTGCCGATGGTGGAGTTACCTGGAAGGATGCCACGCTCAGCGAGGATCGCCTGCGCTGGAGCTATGACAACACCGCGATATCCTTGATAGACGGCAAGTACATCTTCGAGTCGCGTGTTCTCAGCGAAGCGGGTATTGCCGGAGCGGCAAGCTCCCAGTCAGTCATCATCGATAATTCCCAGCCGACCAACAAGGTGACCTTCGCCCTGGATCCTGCCAGCGACAACGGCGTGTCCAACACCGATAACATCACCTCGATCATGACGCCRACGATCAACGGTACGGTGAAGTCCGGTAGCCACAAGCTCGAAGACCTGACCATCACGTTGTTCTGGGACAAGAACGGAAACAACCAGATCGATCCTGGCGAGGACATCTACGGCCAGGGCATCAAGATCAACAGCGATGGCACCTGGAGCACTGACCTGTGGTCGCTGCACTACGGTGATTACCTGCTGAAGGCGGTGGCGACTACTGCTTCCGGCGTGACAGGTTCGGCGAGCTATGTGGGTTCCCTGGATGACCAGAACCATATCCTGACCATCACCCAGTCGGTGCCGCAGCATTATTACGGCGCGAAGCAGGGAGGCTTCGAGTTTGGTTGGGACGTGGTCAACATCGGCGACTTCAACGGCGATGGTATCGATGACCTGTTGGTCTCCGCTCGTAACTCCGACACGTTGGGGCGCACCAACAACGGTGGTGCATGGATCCTGTACGGTAGCGAGAATGGTTTACCGGTGCTGGATCAGAACATGATCACCAACCTGAAGCCGAGCCAGGGCATCTTCTTCGCGGGTGCTTACAACAACGACATCATAGGTAGCGGCATCAACGCACTGGGTGACTTCAATGGCGACGGCTACAACGATGTCATCATTTCCTCGCACTGGCCGGACAAGATCTATGTGATCTTCGGCGGGCCGAACAACAGCTGGGGTAATGGCACGGTGGACCTTGCGACCATCGATGCTGGTGACAACACCCATGGCTTCGTGATCCGCAACCCTGGCGTCTCGACCAGCAACCCGTCTGCGCCTGGCTATGACAGCTGGAACGGTATCGGTGTGGGTGGCGGTGGCGACTTCAACGGCGATGGCTACACGGACCTGTTGTTCGGTAACCGCGAGGCGGGCCCAAATAACAGTGGTGCGGGCTACGTTCTGTACGGCGGCGCCAACGTCAACAAGAACATCGTCATGGATTGGAGCAATCCGGCCACTGGCACTGGTTCCAGCCAGACCTGGGCGCACTTCCCGGCGGGTGTTAACGGCACCACGATCATCAACTCGTTCACCGGCACTGTTACCAATTCCTCGCAGGTGAACGGCGTCGATCTGGGTGACTCGATCAACAATATCGGCGATGTCAATGGCGACGGTATCGACGATTTCGTGATCGCCGATCCGCGTGCCAACAACATCATGTCGCAGGGGTATGGCGCTTCGGCAGGTACTGCTTACCTCGTCTACGGTAAGGCAGGTGGTTTGGGGTCGTCACTCGACCTCAAGAACATGACCGTGGATCAAGGCATTCGGATCAACTCGCAGCACTACGAGTGGCTGGGTTCGGCACGCCAGGACTATTCCACCAACACTATCACCGCTTTGGGTGACATCAACGGTGACGGCATTGGCGACTTCGCTATCGCCGCGCCGTACTCGGAGCCGGGTGACCCGGGCCGTGTGTGGGTGATCTATGGCAAGGCGGGTGGGTACACCAGCGATATCAACCTGGATGCACTCAATACCGTCGGCGTGCCATCGCAGTTCAACACCAACCCGATGTTCGACTCCAGTGTCGGCTCGCTCATCCTCAACGAGAAGGCGACCTACAACTCGGCCACTGGCAAGTGGACGCAGAGCACCGTGGATGAGTGGTTCGGTGTGAGTATCCGCGCGGGCGGCGACATCAACGGTGACGGCATCAACGACTTCATCATCGGTGCGCGTTATGCCGACCGTCCTGGCAAGGGCAACGGCGATAACTCGGGAGCGGTGTACGTGGTCTATGGCACCGAGCACGGCTTGCCGGCCATCTGGTCGATCAAGGATGTGATCAATGATCCGACCAAGGGTTACGCGCTGTATGGCGAGGGTGCTGGCTTCGAACTGGGTAATGGCGTGGCGATGGGGGACTGGAACGGCGATGGCATGATGGATATCGCCACCGGAGCCTACAACGCCGACTTCACGGCTACCGACTCAGGGGCGATGTACGTCTACTACTCCTCGTCCGATTCGTTCACCAAGAAGTACACCAGTGGCGACGATTACCTGGTCGCGGATGGCAAGGACGAGAATGGCAATCCGGTGAATGACTACATCGTCGGTGGGTTCGGCAACGACACCATCATGAACATCGGCACCATGGACTTTGCCAACGGCGGTGAGGGCAAYGAYTTCATCCAYATCGTCAGCACCGATTTCCTSGGTGTTAACGGCGGCTCGGGGACCGACACCCTGGTCTTCGACGGTCAAGGGATGAACATCAACCTGGCGGTCATGAAGAACAAGGTGATCAGCTTCGAGAAGTTCGACCTGGGGCAGGGCGGTAACAGCCTGACGGTCAAGCTGGACGATGTGCTGCGAATGGGTGAAAGCGATCTGATGTTCAAGGACGGCAAGAAGCAGCTGGTGGTCAATGGTGACACCAGTGGCAATGTCGACCTGGTCAAGACCGGGATCACCTGGACCGAGTCAAGTGCCACCGGCAACGATGGCCATGCCTACAAGGTGTACAGCTCGGGTACTGGCGAGGTCTGGGTCGAGGACCAGGTCCAGGTACATCTCGTCGGCTAAGCGTCGACCGGGGCGCGAGTCTCTCGCGCTCCGGTATTAGCAGCTAGTTCAATCGTATGCCTCGTTCTGTCCGCAACGAGGCAATGGAGAGCATTTCAATGGAATATCCCATTTACAAGGCAATGCACAGGGCGGCCCGAGTGAGCGTTCTCTGTGCAGCTATCAGTTGCAGTGTTTCTGTTCTGGCCAGTCCCAATGAGTCGATCTTTGGCGCGGCCTATCAGCCGGTGGATGCTGTGGTAGCCGAGCAATCCCAGGTGGTTTTCTTTCGCGGTGCCGACCAGGGCACGCAAGGTGCCAATGTTTACGTGGACCGCGAGTTGCAGGGAGCTTTGATGCCTGGCGGTTATACCGTGTTCTGTGTTCCGGCAGGCGAGCACTCCCTGGAGGCCTACATTGGCGACGAGCCTCTCTATGAGGGCAAGTTGAATCCTCGTACCTCTGCAGTATTCGAGGGTGGAAAGAGCTATTTCCTCGAGGTCGCTGCCAACCCGAAATCGAGTACGCCGGTGGTCCTGAATCGTCAAAATGCCGAGCAGCAATTACAGGGCCTGCGCTTGCAAAGGCACGTCATCAATCGAGCCAGTTCGGTGGTCCCATGCGAGACCGAAACCCGTTTGAGCCTGCGCAGTGACGTGCTGTTCAACTTTGGCAAGAGTGGATACTCCGACATCACCGACGTGGGGCACGCGGAGTTGCGCAAGATTGCCGAAGCGATCAAGTCGCAGCATGTGGAAAGCGTAGAGGTGGGTGGGCATGCTGATCCGATTGGTAGTGTGCAGTCCAATCAGCGCTTGTCCGAGGCTCGAGCGCAAACGGTGAAAAGTGTCCTGCTGCAACTGGGAGTGGGGACCGAGGCGATTCGTGCAGTGGGTTACGGCAGTAGCGAGCCGGTGGTGCAATGTGACAGTGGTTCGCGTAACGATAAGATCGCCTGTAACGCACCGAACCGTCGTGTCGACCTGCTGATCCGCGGAAAGCGTTCTGATACCTGAAGATGCTCCGGCGAGGCGGTCTGGCTGAGCATTTCAGCAGTCGCTTTGTCGGAAAGGAGCACCCTCCGGACCCGCTCACGATTTCGCCCACCTAGCGTCATGCGGGTCCGGTAGGGTTCATTTGATCGCCAGGCGCCTGGCCAGGCGGTTGAGGTTGGCACGATCCAGGCCCATGTCGCGGGCGACGGCAGCCCAGTTGCCGTCGTGCCGTTCCAGGCTCTGACTGATCATGCGCCGCTGGAAGGCATCCACCGCAGGACGCAGCTCCCCGGTCGGCGCGCTGTCCACTCCACTTGAAACCTCCCCAGCAAGATCATCTGCTGCGCTCTTCTGCAAGGAGTTGAGCGTCAGGTCCTCGACATCCAGGCTGAGGATGCGCGAGCGCTGTGAGTGATTCGCGAGCGCCTTCAGCGATGCGCGACCTATCAGGTGTTCCAGTTCCCGTACGTTTCCCGGCCACGGATAGCCAACCAGCGCTGCCTGGGCTTCGCGCGTGAGTCTCAAGCTGCGCAGACCCAGGCGCGGCCGATTCTGTTCGAGGAAGTAGCCCGCCAACAGCAGAATATCGTTCCCCCGCTCACGCAGCGGCGGGACGCGCAGCGGGTAGACACTCAGCCGGTGGTAGAGATCGGCACGAAAGCGGCCAGCGCGGACCTCTTCGGCGAGATCACGGTTGGTGGCGGCGATCAGGCGTACATCCACGTGGTGCTCTCGATCAGAGCCCAGGCGTTGCAGTTGGCCGCTCTGCAGTACGCGCAGCAGCTTTGCCTGGATCGCCAGCGGTAGCTCACCGACTTCGTCGAGGAAGAGGGTGCCGCCATCGGCCAGTTCGAACTTGCCACGCCGTTCGCCCACCGCGCCGGAAAAGGCACCGCGAACGTGGCCAAACAACTCGCTTTCCACCAGGGTCTCCGGCAGTGCTGCGCAGTTCAGGCTGATCAGCGGCTGGCTGCGACGCAGCGAGTTGGAGTGGATGGCCTGAGCCACCAGCTCCTTGCCGACACCGGTTTCCCCAGTGACCAGCACGCTCAGATCGCTCCCGGCAACCACCTGGATTTCGCCCATCAGCGCCTGGTGGGCCTTGCTCTGGCCAATGAGCTCCTTGGGCTGATCGCCAGAAGCGCGCTGGTAGGCATCCGCGCGCTGCTGCTCCTGGTCGGCGCGCAAGGCCAGATCAAGCATGCGCTGGCTGGCCTTGACCGTGGCAGCTGCCAGGCTGGCAAAGGCCTCCAGGTTGTCCAGGTCGCCGGTGGAGAACCGCTCGGGATCCAATGCGTCCAGGGTCAGAAGGCCCCATGGCTGGCCGTCGAGGAACAGCGGACAGCCAAGGCAGTCGTGGACTTCCAGGTCACCGTGGAGTCCCTCCACCAGGCCGTCATAGGGATCAGGCAGGCCGCAGTCGGCGGCGAAGTGTGTCGGCCCAGGGTGTTCGATGAGGGCGCGCAGGCGAGGGTGCTCACTGATCTTGAAGCGACGGCCCAGGGTGTCCTGGCTGAGTCCATCCACGGCCAACGGCACCAGTTGGTCGCCTTCCAGGCGCAGCAGGGCAGTGGCATCGCAAGGCAGCAGGCCGCGAAGGGCTTCGAGCAGGCGGCGGTAGCGTTCGCCGTCCGGTAATTCGCGGGACAGATCGGCGACCAAGGGGAGGAGAGTGGCAAGCAGGGGGTTTCGAGTCATTTTGACCTCTTTGAAGTCTTTTTGACATCAGTAGATAAGGGTCATTATGACTCATTTATATACAGAGAGCCCGAAAATCAAGGGCTGCAAGCTTGGCACGCTTCCTGAAGTACATCTTTCAGAAAGCACAGGCAGACTCACTCGATGCCTGGCCAACCCGAGGAAATACACATGCTGTCCAACGAACACCGTACCCTGGTCAAGGCCACTGTCCCTCTGCTGGAGACTGGCGGAGAGACTCTGACCCAGCATTTCTACAAGATGATGCTCAGCGAGTACCCGGAAGTTCGTCCGCTGTTCAACCAGGCTCACCAGGCATCCGGCGACCAGCCCCGCGCGCTGGCCAACGGCGTGCTGATGTATGCCCGTCACATCGACGAACTGGAACAGCTCGGCCCGCTGGTGGCGAAGATCGTCAACAAGCACGTGGCACTGCAGATCCAGCCGGAGCACTACCCCATTGTCGGCACCTGTCTGCTGCGCGCGATTCGTGAAGTGTTGGGCGAGGAGATCGCCACGCAGGAAGTGATCGATGCCTGGGCCGCCGCTTACGGCCAACTGGCCGATATCCTGATCGGCGCCGAGGAGTCGGTGTATCAGCAGAATGCCGAGCAACGCGGCGGCTGGCGTGGCGCCCGGCGCTTCCGCATCGCCCGCAAGGAAGACGAGAGCGAGGAGATCACCTCGTTCTACTTCCAGCCGCTGGATGGCGAGCCGCTGCTGGACTTCCAGCCTGGGCAGTACATCGGGCTGTCCCTGGACATCGGTGGGGAAGAAGTGCGTCGCACCTACTCGCTGTCCGACGCGCCGAATGGCCGTGAATACCGTATCAGTGTGAAGCGCGAGCCCGAAGGCAAAGTTTCGAACTACCTGCACGATCACCTGAACGTCGGTGATGAACTGGACCTGTTCCCACCAGCGGGCGATTTCGTCCTGCGCAGCGGTGACAAGCCGCTGGCACTGATCACTGCCGGCGTCGGTATCACCCCGGCGCTGGCCATGCTCAAACCAGCATTGGAGTCCGGTCGCGAGGTGCACTTCATCCATTGCGCCCGCCACGGCGGAGTGCATGCGTTCCGCGAGTGGGTCGAGGCGCAGTCCGAAGCGCATCCGCAGCTCAAGCATTACTTCTGCTACAGCGAGCCGCGTGCCCAGGACGCCGCTCACGTCGAAGGCTTCCTCAGTCAGGAGTTGTTGGCCGACTGGCTGCCGGAAGACCGCGACCTGGACGCCTATTTCCTCGGGCCCAAGCCGTTCATGGTCCAGGTGAAGCGTCACCTGCGTGCAATCGGTGTACCCGAGCAACAGTCCCACTATGAGTTCTTCGGCCCGGCCAGCGCGCTGGAGGTCTGAACCTGAGCGCCGGCCCGATGGCGGGCCGGCGCAACCCGAGGAGGTGTGTGATGGAACGTCTTTTCGCCTGCCCGCAACGCAATCTGTCGATGTCCTGGTCGCTGCTGACCGGCGGGCTCGTGTTGTTGCTGCTGGGAATCGTGGGAGCCTATTTCGTCGATGGTCATCTGAGCCTGCAAAGCGTTGTCGCAGCTCATGCCTTCACCATTCTCGGGCCCACATTATTGAAGCTGGGCTACGTGCTGCGGCTGGTGGCCCAGCATCAGATGCGCAAGGAAGGCTGGGAGGCTTGCTGTGTTACTGGTTGATCGAAAGGCTCTGCTGACCATCGCGCCCTTGTGGCGCCTGGGGTTCCGCCCGTTCTTCCTCGGCGGCGCGGTGTTCGCGCTGATCGCCATCGCGGCTTGGGCGGCCGTGCTGCTCGGTGTGCTGCCCACGTGGCAACCGCTGGGCGGCTGGCTGGGCTGGCATCGCCATGAAATGCTCTTCGGTTTCGCGGCGGCGATCATTGCCGGCTTCCTGTTGACCGCCGTGCAGACCTGGACCGGGCGCCCCGGCGTCAGCGGCAAGCCGTTGATGGTGCTGTCGCTGGTCTGGCTGGCGGCGCGGGTGGGTTGGCTCGTCGGGGCGCCGCTATGGCTGGTCACCGTGCTGGAGTTGGCGTTCATGCCGGCACTGGCGTTTTTCATCGGCCGCAGTCTGTGGCAGGTCCGCCAGAAGCGTAACTACCCGATCATCGTGGTGCTGAGCCTGCTGACGCTCGCCGATGCACTGGTGATGGCCGGCGTCTGGATGGGTAACGAGAGCTGGCAGCGCGGTGGCGCGTTGGGGGCGTTGTGGCTGGTGGCGGCGCTGATGGGGCTGATCGGTGGCCGCGTGATTCCCTTTTTCACCCAGCGTGGACTGGGCCGCGCCGCTCAGGTGCCGGCCTGGAACTGGCTGGATAATTCATTGCTGGGCGGCACCCTGCTGGTGGCGGTGCTGACCGCGGTTGGAATTGGCCTGACCCCGCACCCGCTGGTGGGCTTGCTGTTTGCCGCGCTGGCGGTGGGGCACCTGATCCGCTTGTGGCGTTGGTACGACAACAGCTTCTGGAGTGTGCCGCTGCTCTGGTCGTTGCACCTGGCCTACCTGTGGATGCTGCTGGCCCCGGCGGGAATGGCGCTGTGGAATTTTGCGCCGACCTTCAACGTCAGCCTGGCGATCCACGCCCTCACCGTGGGCGGAGTGGGCGGCCTCATTCTGGCGATGATCGCCCGCGTCAGTCTGGGCCATACCGGGCGGCCGCTGCAGCCGCCGAAGGCAATGGCCTGGGCGTTCGCTTTGCTCAACCTTGGCGTGGTCGCGCGGGTGCTGCTGGTGATCTGGTGGCCGCTGGAGGGCTTGAGCGTCGCGGCCGCCTGTTGGGTCGTGGCTTTCCTGATGTTCGCCTGGCATTACGGTCCGATGTTCTGGAAACCGCGGCTGGATGAGCAGCCGGGCTGATCGGCGTTCCGCTATGACGCGTTATGCGGGCACAGCTCGCTCCTGCGCACGTGCTCAGTTGCCCTGCGGTAGCTCGCGCAATCGCCTGAGCTCATTGCTCAGCCAGGCGTTGGCGTCCTGCTTGCCCGCCGGGCAATCCACCTGATAGCGCTGGCCGCTCATGCTGCTCTTGGTCGCGGCGCGTTCGATGAAGTCTTCCGCGCTGCTGACCATGTCCTTGTTCTCCAGGTAGCCCAGCTTCTTCTGCAGGTGCGCCCGCGCTTCAGCGGCCGGGTACTCGCTGCCGTTACGGATGAACTGGCAGTCGCTGTGCTCGACGAAGTCGAGCAGTTGGCTGATTTCCCGCTGCGCCTTGGCGTCGGTGGCGGCCTGCGTGCCAGCGGCCACGAGCAGGAGGGAAATCAGGAGTGAGCGAAGCTTTCGAGAATGGCGCATAGCGATTCCTTGCCGGATGCGTGAATCCGCCGATTATGTCAGTGGCTGCAGGCGCTCGCCCAGGCGGCCGCTGTCTACCAGTTCAAGGAACTCGTCGCCCATCCGCCGGCTTTCATCCATCGCCTTGCGCCAGTAGCGCTCGCGGCCCGCGTCGTCGCCGATGTAGCGATGGAAGTCCTTGCGATCCGGCAGCTTGTTGTGCGGCAGCCGTGCCAGGTACTCCTTCGACGGCGCAAGCAGCAACACGTCCTGCAGGCGGCCGCTGTCGCCACGGCGCCAGGGCAGGCCCTTGTCGAACCAGCCGGGGATGACCTTGTCGGTGAAGTGCGGGTAGAGCACCACGCCTTCGGGCTGGTAAGGCAGGTCCAGGTGATAGTCCAGCAGGCCGCCGTCGCGGTAGGTGCCGGGGCCGGCGCCGGGAATGTCGCGCACGCCTTCCATGACCATGGGGATCGATCCGGAGGCGAGCAGGGCGTGGCGCAGGTTGGCCAGGTCCAGGTGCAGGTAGCGCGAGGGGAAGTCCGACAGCGCCTCCAGCGGCGGTGCGCGGCGGGCGTCATGGATGATCAGCCGTTCGAAGTGCCGGTGCAGGTGGCGGCGGCCGACCAGGTTGTCGCGGATCACCGCCCCCAGGCCCAGGCCGAGGTTGGCCTTGCCGTCCTGCGCGAGGCGGCCGTGGCTCTTCACTACCACCACGTTGAGGCGGTACCAGGGGTTGTCCAGTACGCTGGTGTCGCGGCCGTCGAGCAGGTCGTCGAGCATTTTCGCGCAGCTCCTCGACACGTCGCTGATGCTCGCGTTGCGGGCAAAGCGTTGCTGGGTGTAGAGCTCGCCCAGGCGGCGAATGCCTTCGGCCGGGTCGGGCAGGCAGGCGCTGGCGAATCGCCAGGAGCCGATGGACGCCCCGATCAGCGAGCGCTCACGTGGCGCTCGCGGCAACCATTCGCCGAACAGCGCGAGGTCCAGGCCCTGGATGCCCAGCGCTTTCGGCCCGCCGGCGGCACCGGGAAGGATTCCTACATCGGCGGGGGCCAGCCCCTGTTCGCGGATGCGTTGGAGCGCGCGGCTTCCGGCCTTGAGGGTGAGGGAGGAAGTCTTGATCTGGATGGCGGTCATGCGGGCCTCGCTGTGGCAGGCCGCGATTATAGAGCCTGTGTGCGTGGAGCAAGGATACTTCACCGGGTGAATGATCGTTGCCGATTCAGCTTGAATTAAGTCCTTCACCTTAATCTGACAGCAGTGAAATTCTGACGAGGTACGCTCATGAAATGGCTGCTGATCCTGACCACGCTCTCCGCACTGCTGCTGGGTGCAGGCGTTGCCACGGCCCATGACATTGGTCCGGACGAGGCGTTGCGCCTGCGCGATGCGGGCACCATCCGCAATTTCGAGGAGCTCAACCGCACCGCGCTGACCAAGCATGCCGGCGGTTCGGTGTACGATAGCGAGCTCGAGCTGGAGCATGGCCGCTATCTCTACAAGGTCGACATCAAGGACGCCCAGGGCGTGAAGTGGGATGTCGAACTGGATGCGGTCACCGGCGAAGTCCTCACCGATCACCAGGATGACTGATGAAGACCGTTTCGCTGCGCGCGATGCTGTTCGGCCTGGGGCTCACCGCCCTGGCCGGCGCCGCGCAGGCCCATGACCTGAGCCAGGATGAAGCCCTGCGCCTGAGCAAGGAAGGGGTGATCCGCCCCTTCGAGGAAATCCTCCCCGCCGCGCTGAGCCGCTACCCAGGCTCGCGCCTGCTCGAAGCCGAGCTGGAGAGGGAGCACGGCAACTACATTTACGAAGTGGAGTTGCTCACCGTCGACGGTGTGGTGCGCGAACTGGAACTGGATGCCCGCGATGGCCGCATCCTCAAGGATAAGGAAGACGACTGATGCGCCTGTTGCTGGTGGAAGACCACGTACCCCTGGCTGACGAGCTACTGGCGACCCTTACCCGCCAGGGCTATGCGGTGGACTGGCTGGCCGACGGGCGCGACGCTGCAGTGCAAGGCGCCAGCGAGCCGTACGACCTGGTCGTTCTCGACCTGGGCCTGCCGGGCCGCCCGGGGCTGGAGGTGCTGCAGGAGTGGCGCGGCATGGGCCTGGCGACGCCAGTGCTGATTCTCACCGCACGGGGCTCCTGGGCCGAGCGCATCGACGGCCTGAAGGCCGGTGCCGATGACTACCTGACCAAGCCGTTTCATCCCGAAGAGCTGTTGTTGCGTATCCAGGCGCTGCTGCGGCGTGCCCGCGGGCTGGCGAACCAGAGCCAGCTGGAAGTGGCCGGGTTGAGCCTGGATGAATCGCGCCAGTGCGTGCAGCAGGGCGGCAAGGAAGTCGACCTGACATCCGCCGAGTTCCGTCTGCTGCGGTACTTCATGCTGCATCCCGGCCAGTTGCTGTCGAAGTCGCACCTGGCCGAGCACCTGTATGACGGCGAGACCGAGCGCGACTCCAATGTCATCGAGGTGCATATCAATCACCTGCGCCGCAAGCTTGGCCGCGAGATCATCGAGACCCGTCGCGGGCAGGGCTATCGCTTCACCGGCAACGGAGCCGCCAATTGATATCGATCCAGCGCCGGCTCGGTCTCGGGCTGGGTGTGGTACTGGTGGTGGTCGGTCTCGTGCTGGCCCAGGCGGGCCTCTGGCTGTTCGACCAGGGCTTGCGCCGCTACCTGGTGAACGGCTTGCAGGACGAGGCGGAAAGCCTGCTGGTGGGTATCACCCGTGGCCCCGCGGGGTTGCAACTGGACGGCCAGCGGGTCGATGCGGCCTATGAGCGGCTGTTCTCCGGGCGCTACTTCGTCATCCGCTTCGACGAGCAGACCTGGCGTTCTCGATCGCTGTGGGACAACGAGCTGAAGCTGCCCTCGCACAAGGGGCTGGCCAAGTCGCTGGAGAAAGGCCCCGAAGGCCAGCGGCTGCTGGTCTATCGCGGCGACTACAAGCGCTACGGCAAGAAAATCAGCATCGTCGTTGCCCAGGACTACACGCCCGTCCTCAAGAGCTTCAATCGTCTGCGCAATATCGGCCTGGGCGCCGGAGCCCTGGCGTTGCTGCTGATCCTGGTATTCCAGGGCTTCACCGTGCGCCGTGCCCTGCGCCCGCTGGAGCGGGTACGCCAGCAGATTGCACAGTTGCAGGAAGGTCAGCGCAGCCAGTTGGACAGCCAGGTGCCCGGTGAGCTGGAGCCGTTGGTGGAACAAACCAACCACCTGCTGCAGCACACCGAGGATACCCTGCGCCGCTCGCGCAATGCGCTGGGCAACCTGGGCCATGCCCTGAAGACCCCGCTGGCGGTGCTCATCAGCCTTGCTGACCGCGAAGAGCTGCGCGATTACCCGGAGCTGCGGCGAGTGCTGCAGGAGCAGTTGGAGCAGATCGAACAGCGCCTGGCCCGCGAACTGGGGCGTGCACGGTTGGTGGGCGAGGCATTACCTGGCGCGCACTTCGACTGTGATGCCGAGTTGCCCAGCCTGTGCGACATGCTCAAGCTCATTCATGGCGATCATCTCGCCATCGACTGGCAGGCGCCGCCCGCCACGCGCTTGCCGTATGACCGGGAAGACCTGCTGGAGATGCTCGGTAATCTGCTGGACAACGCCTGCAAATGGGCCGATGCCCAGGTGCGGTTGACGGTGGAGAAGGGCGCAGACGCATACCGGCTGAGCGTGGACGACGATGGTCCCGGTATTGCCGAGGACCAGCGAGACAGCGTGTTGGAACGTGGCACTCGGCTGGATGAGCAGGTGGCCGGGCATGGTCTGGGCCTGGGCATCGCGCGGGATATCGCGGCGGCCTGCGGTGGCAGCCTGAAGCTGGAAAGCAGTGAGTTGGGTGGGTTGCGGGTGGTTGTCGAATTGCCCCGCCGCTTGGCGTGATAGAGCCGGCGCGACTTTATTGGCTGGCGTTGTTCGGATGGGTTGGGATGGTGCCGTGCCGTGCCGTGCCGTGCCGTTCGGTTCGCGAGCAAGCTCGCTCCTACAGGGGCTGCAGCGTGCGCTTTTTGTAGGAGCGAGCTTGCTCGCGAACCCGGTGCAATGTGGCTGAATCGCGGACAAAGTCCGCGCCTACGGGATAGGCCTGTGCTTGGGCGACCTTCACCCTCTCCCAGCGGGAGAGGGGAGCGTTCGGAGTGCTGTGGAAGTAAAGCGTTAGCTCGCTATCAATGACGCAGAAAGAGCGGCGAGCGTACAGGCGCGTGCGGACTGCCGCCTCTCCCGCTGGGAGAGGGCTGGGGTGAGGGGGAAGCCCACGCGCCGGTGTAAAACCTCAGACCCTGAACTGATCCATCAACCCCTGCTGATGGTTCGCCAGCTTGTTCAGCGACTGGCTYACCTGCGCCGATTCCTGCGCCTGGCTGGACAGCGATTCGGTCACGTCACGAATCCCCGCCACGTTGCGGTTGATCTCCTCGGCCACCGCGCTCTGTTCCTCGGCGGCGCTGGCGATCTGCAGGTTCATGTCGGTGATCACGCTGACCGCATCGCCGATGCGTTTGAGCGCGGCCACGGCCTGYTCGACCTGGGACACGCTGTCCTGCGCCTGGCGGTGGCTGTTGCTCATCGCGCCRACCACGTCGCGGGTGCCGTTCTGCAGGCCTTCGATGACCTGGCGGATTTCCTCCACCGAATCCTGGGTGCGCTTGGCGAGGTTGCGCACCTCGTCGGCGACCACCGCGAAGCCGCGCCCGGCTTCACCAGCGCGGGCTGCTTCGATGGCCGCGTTGAGCGCCAGCAGGTTGGTCTGCTCGGCGATGCCGCGAATGACTTCCAGCACCGAGCCGATCTGCTCGCTGCTCGCCGCCAARCCTTCSACCTGGCTCATGGCGCTACTCATGTCGCTRGCYAGTTCGTCGATCAGGCGGGTGGTGTTATCGATCACGTTGAGACCATCRCGGGTCGCACCATCGGCGCCACGGGCAGCGTCRGCGGCCATGGCGGCRCTGTTGGCGACGTCGTGGGCGGTGGCGCTCATCTCCTGCGAGGCRGTGGCGACCTGGTCGACTTCGCGGAACTGCTGCTGCATGCCGGCACTGGTCTGGCTGGCGATTTCCGAKGATTGGTCRGCRGTGGCGCGGGCGTCGTGCACCGAGGATTTCACGTCGCGGATGATCGGYTGCAGCTTGTCGAGGAARCGGTTGAACCAGCCRGCCAGYTCGCCCAGTTCGTCCTTGCCGGCGTAGTCCAGGCGCTTGGTCAGGTCACCTTCGCCGCTGGCGATGTTGCGCAGCATGGCGGCCACACCGAGGATCGGWCGGGTCACGCCGCGGGCAGTCAGCCACATGGCGAACAGGCCGATCAGCACGGCGATCAGGCCGAAGCCCAACTGCGAGACGGTGCCTTGCACACGCTGGTTATCCAACTCGTTCTGCAGTTCGATGGCCGGGCCGAGCAGGACGTTCTGCGGGACTTCCAGCAGCACGCCCCAGGGTTTGGAGCCGGGGATCGGCTGCAACGGTTCGACTACGCGCAATTGGTCGTCCTGGCGAAACACCTGCTCATGGTTGGCGGCGATGGCCTGCAGCAGGTCGGCGCCCTGGTTCGGGTAGACCTCCTTGAGGTTCTTGCTCAGCTTCGAGGCATCCGCGCTGTGACCGGCGAGCAGGCCTGCCGCGCTGACGATGCTGACGCGGCCCTGGCCGTCATAGAGTTCCTGGCTGCCTTCCACGGCAATTTCCTGCAGCTTCTCCATGCTGATGTCCAGGCCCATGACGCCGATGACCTTGCCGTCCAGCTCCAGCGGGAAGGCGATGCTGGTCATCAGCATCTTCTTGCTGCCAACGTCGTCGAAATACGGATCGAGCACGCAGGGCTGGCCGGTGGTCTTGGGGCAGGTGAACCAGGCGTTGTAGGCGCTGCCGCTCGGGCCGGGGCTGGTGTCGTTGAGCAGCGATTCGGCCATGGCCTCGGACTCGAGGTGACCCGGCGTGGCCTGGGACCAGTAGATGGAGAAGCGACCGGCATCATTGCTGCCCAGTTCGCCCTGGCCGGCGAACAGCTTGTCCTTGCCATCCAGCGCGTCGGGTTCGAAGGCGACGTAGAGGCCGAGCAGTTCCGGGTTGCCTTCCAGCGCGGTTTTCACCTGGCGGGTCAGATCCTCGCGCAGGTCGTAGGCATCGAGGAAGCGCTTCTGCGCCTGGTCACGCAGGAACAGCACCTGCCGTGAGAAACCCTTGCCATATTGATAGGCGTCCATGATGTAGCGCTGGATGCGCATGGCCTGGACTTCACCGCGTGATTGCAGGCGGGCCTTGGCTGCTTCGTCGAGCATCTGCGTGCTCGATTGCTTGACCAGCGCGGTACTGTGCTGGGTGCGGTAAACGGACAGCCCGGACAGCAGCGAGACAACGCCGAGCAGGCAGAGCCCGGCAAGCAAGGTGATCTTCCACTGGATGGAAAGACGGCGCAGAAGCATGGAGGGGAATCCTTGTTTGAACTAAGCCTCGGGATGCCAGCTATATCGGCCTTTCCCGCATCTTCTTGACCCGCGACGGGGCGAAACGCCAGAAAACAGGCGATTCTGGCGTGCCTGGCCGACGGGCGGCGAAAAGCCAGGCAAGAAGCGTGCTCGTCTGCGTGAAAGTCCTGCCAGGCGAACTCGGAAACGTCTTGATTCGACTGAAATTTTGACACCCCGGCGAGCGTTTGGCAGAGTGCGCGCCTTTTGCCCGCGCCCTGGCGCGGCGAGCCCTGGAAGGAGTGCTGGAATGAATGCGGTGTTGATCGCCATTGGCCTGATGCTGGTGTTGAGCCTGTGTCGCGTGCATGTGGTGGTCGCGCTGATCGCCGGTGCAGTGGCAGGTGGTCTGCTCGGTGGCCTGGGCATGGACGGCACGCTCAAGGCGTTCAACGAGGGCCTGGGTGCCGGTGCGACGGTGGCGCTGTCCTACGCCATGCTCGGCGCCTTCGCCGTGGCCATCGCGCGCTCCGGAATGGCGCACGCCCTGGCCGACCGCGCCCTGGCGATGCTCGGCCGACATGAGGCAAACGGTTCCAGTGCCTTCAAGTGGATGATGATTGCCCTGCTGCTGGTGGTGGCGATCTCCTCGCAGAATATCCTGCCGATCCACATCGCCTTCATTCCGCTGCTGGTGCCGCCACTGCTCTACGTCCTGACGCGCCTGCAGATCGACCGCCGGCTGATCGCCTGCGTCATCACCTTTGGCCTGATCACGCCCTACATGTTCCTGCCGGTGGGTTTCGGCAACATCTTCCTGAACCAGATCCTGCTGGCCAACGTGGCGCGCGCGGGCGTCGACGTGCAGGGCATCAACGTCACCCACGCCATGCTGATCCCGGCGCTGGGCATGGTCTGCGGGTTGTTGATCGCGGTGTGCTTCAGCTACCGGCGCAAGCGTGATTACGATCTGGAACGCATCGAACAGGCTGAGCGGGTCGATACGCCCTACAGCAAGATGAGCCTCGCCGTGGCCGGCGTCGCAGTGGTGGCGGCATTCGCCGTGCAGCTGCTGCTGGACTCGATGATCCTCGGCGCGCTGGTGGGTTTCCTGGTGTTCTCGCTGTCCGGCGTGGTGCGCTGGAAGGAGGCGGACGACCTGTTCACCGAAGGCATGAAGATGATGGCGATGATCGGTTTCATCATGATCGCCGCCCAGGGCTTCGCCGCCGTGATGACGGCCACCGGGCAGGTCGCGAGCCTGGTGGACAGCGCCGCTGGCTGGATTGGCAGCAGCAAGGCGCTGGGCGCCTTCATGATGCTGCTGGTGGGGTTGTTGGTGACCATGGGCATCGGCTCGTCGTTCTCTACGGTGCCGATCATTGCGGCGATCTTCGTGCCGCTGGCGGTGCACCTGGGCTTCAGCCCGCTGGCCATCGTCAGCATCGTCGGTACCGCAGGAGCGCTGGGTGACGCGGGCTCGCCAGCATCGGACTCCACCCTTGGCCCGACCTCCGGCCTGAACGTCGACGGCCAGCACAACCACATCTGGGACACTGTGGTACCGACCTTCCTGCACTACAACCTGCCGCTGATGGTCTTCGGCTGGGTCGCGGCGATGGTGTTGTAAGGCCTGGCGCGGGGAAATGCGCAGGTAAAGTTGCACTCGGCAGGCCATCTGCTGACTAATGAGCAGGTTTCCCACGCACGGACCCGCTCATGCTCGACTCGAAACTGGAATACCGGACGTTCCTCGCCCTGCTGGCGGTGGTGACCATCGCCTTCGCCTGGATACTGCTGCCGTTCTACGGCGCAGTGTTCTGGGGCACCATCCTGGCGATCATCTTCGCCCCCTTGCAGCGCCGCCTGCGGGTGCGCCTGAACGGGCGCAACAACCTGGCGGCGCTGATCACCCTGGCAATCTGCTTCCTGATCGTGATCCTGCCGGTAACCTTCATCGCCGGCGCGCTGGTGCAGGAGGGCGCCACGGTGTATCAGCGCCTGAAGTCCGGTGAGCTGAACTTCGTCACCTACTTCCAGCAGGCCGTGGCCGCACTGCCTGCCTGGGCGCACCAATGGCTGGAGCGCTTCGACCTGGCCGACCTGTCCAGCCTGCAGGAGAAGCTCTCGTCAGGTGCGATGCAGGCGAGCCAACTGGTGGCGACCAAGGCGTTCAGCATTGGCCAGAACACCTTCGAGTTCGTCATCAGCTTCGGCATCATGCTCTACCTGCTGTTCTTCCTGCTGCGTGACGGCCCGGCGCTGGGGCGGCGGATCAAGCAGGCGGTGCCGTTGAGCATCGACCACAAGCAGCACCTGTTCACCAAGTTCACCACGGTGATCCGCGCCACGGTGAAGGGCAACATTGCTGTCGCCGCGACCCAGGGCGCACTGGGCGGGCTGATCTTCTGGTTCCTCGGCATCCAGGGCTCGCTGCTCTGGGGCACGCTGATGGCCTTCCTCTCGCTGCTGCCGGCTATCGGCGCGGGGCTGATCTGGGTGCCGGTGGCCGCCTACTTCCTGCTCACCGGAGCGATCTGGCAGGGCGTGGTGCTGACATTGTTCTGCGTGGTGGTGATCGGCCTGGTGGACAACATCCTGCGCCCCATCCTGGTGGGCAAGGACACCAAGATGCCCGACTACGTGGTGCTGATCTCCACCCTCGGCGGCATGTCGCTGTTCGGCCTCAACGGCTTCGTCATTGGCCCGCTGATCGCAGCGCTGTTCATGGCGTCGTGGGACTTGTTCACCGGCCGTGAAGGTGAAGTGACCAAGGGCGCGGAGTAGGGCGACAGAACTGTAGGAGCGAGCTTGCTCGCGAACCCGGCCTCGCAGCGGAGGGTGTTCGCGAGCAAGCTCGCTCCTACAAAAAGGCACCGCGCATGAATTGCGCCCAATAAAAAACCCCGCCGAAGCGGGGTTTTTTGTTGCCTGTCGACCTTAGCCGGCGACGGCTACCAGGCCGCTGTGCTGGAGGATATCCAGCAGCGGTTGCGGGTAGACGCCGAGGAAGAAGGCGAGCAGGGCGATGGCCACCAGCATGATGCCGCCGGCGCGCTGGGCCCAGTCCAGGGGCGCGTCGTGGCGCTTCATGTTGGGTTCGACCAGGAACATGGTCACCATCACGCGCAAGTAGTAGAACAGGCCGATGGCGCTGCCCAGTACCAGGGAGCCGACCAGCCACCAGTGCTGCGACTCGACGCCGGTGGCGACGATGTAGAACTTGCCGATGAAGCCGGCGGTCAGCGGGATGCCGGCCAGGGACAGCATCATCACGGTCATCACCGCGGTCAGCACCGGGCGGCGCCAGAACAGGCCGCGGTACTCGAACAGCGCGTCGGCGTCGCGGCCGCTGTACGGAGTGGACATCAGGGTGACCACGCCGAAGGCGCCCAGGGTGGTAACCACGTAGGTGGTCAGGTACACGCCGACAGCTTCCACGGCCAGGCCCTTGCTCGCCACCAGGGCGATCAGCAGGTAGCCGAAGTGGGCGATGGACGAGTAGCCGAGCAGGCGCTTGATGTTGCTCTGGGTCAGCGCCAGCAGGTTGCCGATCAGGATCGAGGCAATGGCGATGACCGCAATGGCATCATGCAGCAGGCCGTTGTTCAGGGCCGCCGGAGCGATCTGGAACAGGCGCAGCAGCACGGCGAACACGGCGACCTTGCTGGCGGTGGCGAGGAAGGTCGCTACCGGCGCTGGGGCGCCTTCGTAGACGTCCGGGGTCCACAGGTGGAACGGCGCGAGCGACAGCTTGAAGCCCAGGCCGACGACCATCATGCCGACCCCGATGGACAGCAGCGGGCCATGGCTGGTGCCTTCTGCCAGCGACGCACCGATACCGGCGAAGCTCAGGCTGCCGGACTCGGCATAGAGCAGGGCCATGCCGAACAGCAGGAAAGCCGAGCCGGCGGCGGACAGTACGGTGTACTTGATGCCCGCTTCGAGGGTGCGCTTGTTGAAGAAGGCATAGGCCACCATGCCGTAGACCGGCACCGACAGCAGCTCCAGGCCGATGAACAGACCGGCCAGGTTCTGCGCGCTGACCAGCACCAGGCCGCCCGCGGTGGACAGCAGCAGGAGCAGGTAGAGCTCTTCGCGGTTACCCGGGAAGCTCTCCATGTAGGCATGGGCGAGCGTGGTGCAGGCGAGGGCGGCGACCAGGATCAGCGCCATGTAGAAGCAGGCGAAGTTGTCTACCAGCATCAGCGGGGTGACTTCGATCGGGGTGACTTTCAGCACCGGGAAGATCGACAGCAACGCCAGGTTCAGACCGATCACCGAGAGGGTGGCGGTCATCGAGTGGTTACGCTTCCAGGCCACGGCGAGCATCACCACCACCAGGGTGGCGCTGGTGATGAGCAGTGGCAGGAGCGCGATGAAGTGTTGAATCGTGAAGGTCATGTCGCGCTCACCGTACTGCCAGGGTGGAAAGGGCGGCACCCAGCCACTGCTGGACGCCGTGCATGGTGGCCGCGGAGGTGTCGAGAACCGGCTGCGGGTAAACGCCGAGCAGGATCAGCAACACCGCCAGGCCGAGCACCATGCTCAGTTCGCGGAAGTTCAGGCCGGCGATGGCGGTGTCGGACTTGGACGGGCCGAAGTACGCGCGGTGGATCATGATCAGCGAGTAGACCGAGCCGAACACCAGGCCGAAGGTGGCGATCACGGTGATCACCGGAACGACCTTGAAGCTGCCCAACAGGATCAGGAACTCGCCGACGAAGTTGCCGGTACCCGGCAGACCCAGCGAGGCAGTGGCGAAGAACAGCGCTACGGCTGGCAGGTACGGGATGCGCGACCACAGGCCGCCCATCTTGCGCATGTCACGGGTGTGCAGGCGCTCGTACAGTTGGCCACACAGGATGAACAGCGCGGCAGCGGAGAGGCCGTGGGCGATCATCTGCACCACTACGCCCTGCAGCGCCTGGGGGCTGCCGGAGTAGATGCCGATCATCACGAAGCCCATGTGCGACACGGAGGAGTAAGCCACCAGACGCTTGATGTCGGTCTGCGCGAACGACAGGAAGGCGCCATAGAAGATGCCGATCAGACCCAGGGTCATGGCGATCGGGGCGAACTCGGCCGAGGCGTTGGGGAACAGCGGCAGGGCGAAGCGGATCAGGCCGTAGGCGGCGGTCTTCAGCAGGATGCCGGCGAGGTCCACGGAACCAGCGGTCGGTGCCTGGGCGTGGGCATCCGGCAGCCAGGAGTGCACCGGCACGACCGGCATCTTCACCGCGAAGGCGACGAAGAAGCCGAGCATCAGGATCCACTCGGTGTGCGGCGGCAGCTGGGTCTTCAGCAGGTCGGCGTAGTTGAAGGTAAGCACGCCGGTGGTGTTGTAGTGCACGAACACCAGGCCGAGGATTGCCACCAGCATCACCAGGCCACTGGCCTGGGTGAAGATGAAGAACTTGGTGGCGGCGTAGATGCGGGTCTTCTTGCCGTCGTCCGAGCTATGACCCCAGAGCGCGATGAGGAAGTACATCGGCACCAGCATCATTTCCCAGAAGAAGAAGAACAGGAACAGGTCGACGGCGAGGAATACGCCGATGACGCCGCCCAGGATCCACAGCAGGTTCAGGTGGAAGAAGCCGATGCGGCGCTGGATCTCGTTCCACGAGCAGAGGACGGACAGCACGCCGAGCAGGCCGGTCAGCGCGACCATCAGCAGGGACAGGCCGTCCATTGCCAGGTGCACGCTGATGCCGAAGCGCTCGATCCAGGGTACCTGGAACTGCAGGGTCCATTGCGGCTCGCCACCCGGCGCCGGGGCCAGCTGGAAGTCACCGGTGTGCCACACCCACAGGCTCAGGGCGAGGGTGAGGACCATCGATCCCAGGGCGACCCAGCGAGGCAGGGTCTTGCTGGTGTACTCGGCGATCCAGCAAAGGAAGCCGCCGATAAAGGGGATCAGGATTAGCCAGGGCAGAATCATGTCGGGCTCAATCTCTTTCGTGAATTCATTAAGCCAGCAGCAGCGCGCCGAGGAGCAGCGCGGCGCCACCCACCAGGGAAGCGGCGTACCAACGCAGGCGGCCGTTCTCGGTGAGGCTGAGGAGTTTGTTGCCACCGCGGGCGGTGAGCGGGACCAGGACCAGGGTCTTGTCGATCGGGTCCGCGGCCAGCAGGCGGCAGATCAGCAGGTAGGGTTTCACGAACAGCTTGTCGTACAGCCAGTCGAAGCCCCAAGCGTGGTACCACCAGGTGCCGAAGAAGCGGCCCGGTGCGCTCTGGGCGACGGCGCTGACGAAGCGGCGCTTGCCGAGGAACAGCAGGCCCGCCAGCAGGATACCGGCGATGGCGATGGCGCCCGAGGCGATTTCCAGGCTGTGCTTGGCTTCACCACCGGCGTGACCGGCGCTTTCCGGCAGGACGCCGGCCAGCGGCGGAGTGATCAGCGCGCCGATGAAGGTGGAGAGCACGATCAGCACACCCAGCGGCAGCCAGTGGCTGATGCCATGGCCAGCGTGCGCTTCGGTCTTCGCTTCGCCGTGGAAGGCGATGAAGATCAGGCGGAAGGTGTACAGCGAAGTCATGAACGCGCCAACCAGACCGGCGATCAGCAGGTTCTGGTGACCACTGGCAAAGGCTTCCCAGAGGATCTCGTCCTTGGAGTAGAAGCCGGCGGTCAGGAAGGGCAGGGCAGATAGCGCCGCACCACCGACCACGAAGCTCGCATAGGCCAGCGGCAGCTTCTTCCACAGGCCGCCCATCTTGAAGATGTTCTGCTCGTGGTGGCAGGCAACGATCACCGCACCGGAGGCAAGGAACAGCAGGGCCTTGAAGAAGGCGTGGGTCATCAGGTGGAAGATCGCGCCACCCCAGGCGCCGACGCCCAGGGCCAGGAACATGTAGCCGATCTGGCTCATGGTCGAGTAGGCGAGGATGCGCTTGATGTCGGTCTGCACCAGGGCGGCAAAGCCGGCCAGGACCAGGGTCACTGCGCCGATGATGCCGACCAGCTCCAGTACGTTCGGAGCCAGCTCGAACAGGCCGTGGCAGCGGGCGATCAGGTAGACGCCCGCGGTCACCATGGTGGCGGCGTGGATCAGCGCGGAGACCGGAGTCGGGCCGGCCATCGCGTCGGCCAGCCAGGTCTGCAGCGGCAGCTGGGCGGACTTGCCGACGGCGCCGCCGAGCAGCATCAGGGTGGCCAGGTTGATCCACAGGTCGCCCTTGGCGAAGTGCTGCGGAGCCAGGACCAGCAGTTCCTGGATGTTCAGCGTGCCCAGGTGCTGGAACAGGATGAACATGCCGATGGCGAAGAACACGTCACCCACGCGGGTCACGATGAAGGCCTTCAGTGCCGCGTTGCCGTTCGGTACGTGGTTGTAATAGAAACCGATCAGCAGGTAGGAGCAGAGGCCCACGCCTTCCCAGCCGAAGTACATGAACAGCAGGTTATCGCCCAGCACCAGGAACAGCATGCTGGCGATGAACAGGTTGGTGTACGCGAAGAAACGCGAGTAACCGGTTTCACCGCGCATGTACCAGGAGGCGAACAGGTGGATCAGGAAGCCGACGCCGGTGACCACGCCGAGCATGGTGACCGACAGGCCGTCCAGGTACAGGGTGAAGTTGGTCTTGAAGTCACCAACGCTCATCCATTGCCACAGCACCAGGCTGTAGGCGCCACCTTCGGGCGGGTTGCTGTGGAAGCTCCAGATCGCCCAGAAGGCGGAGAGGGCGGCGAGCCCCACGGAGCCGACACCGACCAGAGCCGAGAGATTTTCCGACCACTTGCCACGGGAGAACGAGAGCAGCAGGAAGCCGACCAGAGGGAACAGGAAAGTAAGGGGCAGCAGGTTCATCCGCGCATCTCGCTGGCAGCGTCGATATCGAGGGTATGGAAGCGGCGATACAGCTGGAGCAGGATCGCCAGGCCGATGCTGGCCTCGGCCGCAGCCAGGCTGAGCACCAGGATGAACATCACCTGGCCGTCGGGCTGCGCCCAGCGGCTACCGGCGACCACGAAGGCCAGCGCGGCGGCGTTCATCATCACTTCCAGGCTCATCAGTACGAACAGGATGTTGCGTCGTACCATCAGGCCCACCAGGCCGAAGCAGAACAGCACACCGGCGAGCGCCAGTCCGTGTTCGAGAGGAATTGTATTCATGGTGTTAGTCCTTCGCTTCGTGGCGGCCGAGGTGGTAGGCGGCGACCAGTGCCGCCAGCAGCAGCATCGAGGCCAGTTCGACGACCAGCAGGTACGGGCCGAACAGGCTGATGCCCACGGCCTTGGCGTCCACGGTGGTGTGACCGATGCCAGCGCCGCTCGGGGTGCGCGAGAGCATCCACAGCAGCTCGACCAGCAGGACTGCGGCCAGCGCGCCCGGGCCGATCCAGACGCCAGGCTTGAGCCACTTGCGCTCCTGCTCGGCGATGGCCGGGCCGAGGTTGAGCATCATCACCACGAAGACGAACAGCACCATGATCGCGCCGGCATAGACGATGATTTCCAGGGCGCCGGCGAACGGGGCGCCGAGGCTGAAGAAGGTCATCGAAATGGCCAGCAGCGAGATTACGAGGTAGAGCAGGGCATGCACCGGGTTGCTGTTGGTGATGACCCGGAAGGTTGCCAGCACGGCGACGCCGGCGGCGAAGTAGAAAGCGAATTCCACGCGACGTCTCCTTACGGCAGCAGGCTCTTGACGTTGATCGGTTCGGCTTCGTTCTGCGCGGCGCCTTTCGGCTTGCCGGCGATGGCCATGCCGGCAACGCGGTAGAAGTTGTAGTCCGGGTTCTTGCCGGGGCCGGAGATCAGCAGGTCTTCCTTCTCGTAGACCAGGTCCTGGCGCTTGAACTCGCCCATTTCGAAATCCGGCGTCAGCTGGATCGCGGTGGTCGGGCAGGCTTCTTCGCACAGGCCGCAGAAGATGCAGCGGGAGAAGTTGATGCGGAAGAACTCGGGGTACCAGCGACCGTCGTCGGTCTCGGCTTTCTGCAGGGAGATGCAGCCGACCGGGCAGGCCACGGCGCAGAGGTTGCACGCAACGCAGCGCTCCTCGCCATCGGGGTCGCGGGTGAGGACGATGCGACCGCGGTAGCGCGGCGGCAGGTACACGGCTTCTTCCGGGTATTGCAGGGTGTCACGCTTGCGGAAGGCATGGCCGAAGATCATCACCAGGCTGCGAAGCTGGGTGTAGGTGCCATGCACGACTTCGAAAATGTATTTGATCATTGTCTTGCTCCTTACTGGGTCGCCAGCACGACAGCGCCGGTCACCAGCAGGTTGATCAGAGTCAGCGGGAGGCAGAACTTCCAGCTGAAGGCCATCACCTGGTCATAGCGCGGGCGCGGAATGGACGCGCGCAGCAGGATGAACATCATGATGAAGAAGCCGGTTTTCAGGGCGAACCAGATGAACGGGATCTGCGGCAGGATGCCGAAGGGCCCGTGCCAGCCACCGAAGAACAGGGTCGCCAGCAGCGCGGACACCAGCACGATGCCGATGTACTCACCGACGAAGAACATGCCCCACTTCATGCCGGCGTACTCGATGTGGTAACCGTCTGCCAGTTCCTGCTCGGCTTCGGGCTGGTCGAACGGGTGACGGTGAGTCACGGCGACGCCGGCGACGAAGAAGGTCATGAAACCGAAGAACTGCGGAATGATGAACCACATGTGCTCGGCCTGGTAATCGACGATGTCGCGCAGGCTGAACGAGCCGACCTGGGCCACGATGCCCATCAGCGACAGGGCCAGGAACACCTCGTAGGAGATGGTCTGGGCCGAGGCGCGCAGGCTGCCGAGCAGGGCGAACTTGTTGTTGCTCGACCAGCCGGCGAACAGCACCGCGTACACGGTCAGGCCAGCCATGGCGAAGAAGAACAGGATGCCGATGTTCAGGTCCGCCACACCCCAGGTCGGGGTGATCGGGATGACGACGAAGGCGACCAGCAGCGCGCCCATGGCGATCATGGGGGCGAGGGTGAAGATCATCTTGTCGGCGAACGGCGGGGTCCAGTCTTCCTTGAAGAACATCTTCAGCATGTCGGCGCCGAGCTGGAAGGCACCGAAGGGGCCGACCCGGTTCGGACCGTAGCGGTCCTGCCAGAGGCCGAGCAGACGACGCTCGACCCAGCTGAGCAGCGCGCCGCAGACGACCACGGCGAGCAGGATGACGATGGCCTTGATGACCTCGATCAGGATGTCGACGATGGCGGGTGTCAGCCAGCTCATGCTCATCAAGCTCATTGCGCAGCCTCCTGCAGACCATCAGCGACAGCGCCGATGACACCGGCGGGAATGCCTTGCAGACCGACTGGCAGGGCGACCAGACCGGCGCCGAGCTCTTCGCTCACGCGCAGCGGCAGGCGCAGTTCCTGGCCCTTGACGGTCAGGCGGATGATCGCGCCTTCGTTGACGCCCAGACGGTCAGCCTCGGACTTGGCCAGGGTGACGTAGGTCTGCGGGATGCGCTCCTGCACCGGGGCGGCCTTGGCGGAATTCTCCTCGCTGCCGAACAGGTGATAGAAGGGCACCACCTTGAACTGGCTGGCGGCGGTGTGGAACGGCGCAGGAATCTCGCTGAACCACAGGGCTTCGCCCTTGGCTTCGATCAGGCGTACGCCCGGATCGCCGGCGCGCAGGTGGCCGCCGACTTCGTCCTGGAACTTGTTCCAGGCCTGCGGGGAGTTCCAGCCCGGGGACCAGGCAAACGGAATCTGCTGACGCGGTTCGGCGCTGCCGGAGTAGCCTTCCATGGAGAAGGCGAAGGCGGAGTCGATGTCCTGCGGCTGACGCGGCTCGCTGACATTGATGTTGGCGCGCATGGCGGTACGGCCGGAGTAGCGGTGCGGCTCGCGCGCCAGCTTCAGGCCCTTGATGCGGAACGCGGCATTCGGCGCGGCTTCGCGGATGCCGGCCAGTTGCGGCTTGGCGGCGACGACGGCGTCGATCACGTGGTCCAGCTGGGTCCAGTCGACGCGCTTGCCTTCGAGAGTGCTGTGCAGGGCGTGCAGCCAGCGCCAGCCTTCGCGGACCAGGTTGTCGGCGTTGTAGTAGGTCGGATCGTAGACCTGGAAGAAGCGCTGGGCGCGGCCTTCCTGGCTGACCAGGGTGCCATCGCCTTCGGCGAAGCTGGCGGCCGGCAGCAGGACGGTGGCCTTGGCGCTGGTGGCAGTCTGCTGGTGGTCGGCAACCACGACGATCTTGGCGGCGGCCAGGGCGGCGTCGACAACAGCGGCGTCGGCGCGGCGGTACAGGTCGTTCTCCAGGATCACCACGGCATCGGCGGCGCCAGAGGTCAGCTGCTCGAGGGCGGCTTCGACGGATTCACCACCGAAGAGGGCCAGGCCCAGGCTGTTGGCTTCCGGCACGACCAGGCTCAGGGAGCCGTTCTTCTCGCGGTTCTTCAGCGCGCTGGCGATGTTCGCGGCGGCCTCGATCAGGGCGTTGCTGCCCAGCGAGGTGCCGGAGATGACCAGCGGACGCTTGGCGGCAACCAGTGCATCGGCGATGCGCTGGGCCAGGGCGGCGGCTTCGGCATCGAGGCCGGCCACGGCCGGGGCGCTCGGATCGATGGCGTGGGCCACGGCAAAGCCCAGGCGAGCCAGGTCTTCGGTAGCAGCGTGCACGCACTCGGCGGCGACGTCGTCCAGGCGGGTTTCATCCAGGCTGGCGATGAACAGCGGGTTCATCTCGTGCTGGGCGATGGTCTTCACCGCGGCGTCGAGCCACGGCTGGATCTTCATCGCGGCGGCCATGTCCTCGCCCTTGCCTTTCACCGACTGGCGCAGGGCCAGGGCGATACGGGCAGCGGTCTGGGTCAGGTCTTCGCCGAGCACGAATACCGCGTCGTGGTCTTCGATGTCACGGATGGTCGGCACCGGCAGCGGGCCGTCCTGCATGACCTTCAGCACCAGTTGCAGGCGTTGCAGCTCATCGGCGGAGATGCCGCTGTAATAGTTCTGCGCGCCGACCAGCTCGGCCAGGGCGTAGTTGCTTTCCAGGCTGGCACGCGGCGAACCGATACCGATGACCTTGCGACCCTTGAGCAGGGCGGCGGTCTGGTCGAGGGCGCCGTCCAGCGAGAGCTTCTGCTTGCTCAGCACCAGCTGCGGCTGACGCGGGCGGTCTTCGCGGTTGACGTAGCCGTAGCCGAAACGGCCGCGGTCGCACAGGAAGTAGTGGTTCACCGAGCCGTTGTAGCGGTTCTCGATGCGGCGGATTTCACCGTAGCGCTCGCCGGGGCTGATGTTGCAGCCGCTGGAGCAGCCATGGCAGATGCTCGGGGCGAACTGCATGTCCCACTTGCGGTTGTAGCGCTCGGAGTGGGTCTTGTCGGTGAACACGCCGGTCGGGCAGACCTCGGTCAGGTTGCCGGAGAATTCGCTCTCCAGCACACCGTCCTCGATCCGGCCGAAGTAGACGTTGTCGTGCGCGCCGTAGACGCCCAGGTCGGTGCCGCCGGCGTAGTCCTTGTAGTAACGGACGCAGCGGTAGCAGGCGATGCAGCGGTTCATCTCGTGGGCGATGAACGGGCCGAGCTCCTGGTTCTGGTGGGTGCGCTTGGTGAAGCGGTACCGGCGCTGGTTGTGGCCGGTCATCACCGTCATGTCCTGCAGGTGGCAGTGACCGCCTTCCTCGCAGACCGGGCAGTCGTGCGGGTGGTTGGTCATCAGCCATTCGACGACGCTGGCGCGGAACTGCTTGGCCTCTTCGTCCTCGATGGAAATCCAGGTGTTGTCGGTGGCGGGAGTCATGCAGGACATGACGAGACGACCGCGTTTGTCGTTCTCGTCGGTGTACTGCTTGACCGCGCACTGGCGGCATGCGCCGACGCTTCCGAGCGCCGGGTGCCAGCAGAAGTAGGGGATGTCGAGACCGAGGGAGAGGCAGGCCTGCAACAGGTTGTCCGCTCCGTCGACTTCTAACGTCTTGCCGTCTACGTGGATCGTGGCCATGGGTCTAAGTCTTCGTTGGCCCGTTGTCAGCGGGCGTGGCTAATAGAAATCACGGTTTCATCGGGCCAGCGGCACGCCGCGGCACTGCAACGAAACAACGCCGGGCGCAGCGCCCGGCGATCAAAGCATCAAGCGCCGACAGTCTGCGGTGCTTGTACGGCCTGAGCCTGGCGGGAAATGCCCGCTTCGAACTCCGGACGGAAATACTTCAGTGCGCTGCCCAGCGGCTCGACGGCACCCGGTGCGTGGGCACAGAAGGTCTTGCCTGGGCCGAGGAAGTTGACGAGCTGCTCGAGGGTTTCCAGGTCGCCCTGGGCGCCTTCGCCTTTCTCCAGCGCGCGTAGAACTTTCACGCTCCACGGCAGGCCGTCGCGGCACGGAGTGCACCAGCCGCACGATTCGCGGGCGAAGAACTCTTCCATGTTGCGCAGCAGGGAAACCATGTTGACGCTGTCGTCCACCGCCATGGCCAGGCCAGTACCCATACGGGTGCCGACCTTGGCGACGCCGCCGGCGTAGAACAGGGCGTCCAGGTGTTCCGGCAGCAGGAAGCCGGTACCGGCGCCGCCCGGCTGCCAGGCTTTGAGCTTGTAACCGTCGCGCATGCCGCCAGCGTAGTCCTCGAACAGCTCGCGGGCCGGGAGGCCGAAGGGCAGTTCCCAGATACCGGGGTTCTTCACCTTGCCGGAGAAGCCCATGAGCTTGGTGCCCATGTCTTCGCTGCCCGGACGGGCCAGGCTCTTGTACCAGTCGACGCCGTGCTCGACGATCGCCGGCACGTTGCACAGGGTCTCGACGTTGTTCACGCAGGTCGGCTTGCCCCAGACGCCAACAGCGGCGGGGAAGGGCGGCTTGGAGCGCGGGTTGGCACGGCGGCCTTCCAGCGAGTTGATCAGCGCGGTCTCTTCGCCACAGATGTAGCGGCCGGCGCCGGTGTGGACGAACAGCTCGAAATCGAAGCCGCTGCCGAGGATGTTCTTGCCCAGCAGGCCGGCGGCCTTGGCTTCCTCGATGGCGCGGTTCAGGTTGCGGGCGGCGTCGACATACTCGCCGCGCAGGAAGATGTAGCCCCGGTACGCCTTGAGGGCACGCGCGGAGATCAGCATGCCTTCCACCAGCAGGTGCGGCAGCTGCTCCATGAGCATGCGGTCCTTCCAGGTGTTGGGCTCCATCTCGTCCGCGTTGCACAGCAGGTAGCGGATGTTGAGGGATTCGTCCTTGGGCATCAGGCCCCACTTCACGCCGGTGGGGAAGCCCGCACCGCCGCGGCCCTTGAGGCCGGAATCCTTGACGGTCTGGACGATGTCGTCGGTGGCCATCTGCGCCAGCGCCTTGCGCGCGGCAGCGTAGCCGTTCTTCGACTGGTACTCCTCCAGCCAGACCGGTGCGCCGTCGTCACGCAGGCGCCAGGTCAGCGGATGGGTTTCGGCCGCGCGCGCGGTGCGGTTGGGCGTGCCGTAGGAGGTGAGGCGACTCATGCGTAGGCCTCCAGCAGTTTGGCGACGCCGTCGGGACGCAGGTCGCCGAAGGTGTCGTCGTCGATCATCATCGCCGGGGCCTTGTCGCAGTTGCCCAGGCAGCACACTGGCAGCAGGGTGAAGCGGCCGTCGGCGGTGGTCTGGCCGAGGCCGATGCCCAGTTGCTTCTGGATCTCGCCGACCACGGACTCGTGGCCGCCGATGTAGCAGACCATGCTGTCGCAGACGCGGATGATGTGGCGGCCGACCGGCTGGCGGAAGATCTGGCTATAGAAGGTAGCCACGCCTTCGACATCGCTGTCGGGGATGCCGAGGATGTCGGCGATCGCCGGGATGGCGCCGTCCGGCACCCAGCCGCGCTGCTTCTGGACGATCTTCAGGGCTTCGATGGACGCCGCGCGGGAGTCCTCGTAGTGATGCATTTCGTGCTCGATGGCCGAGCGCTCGGTTTCGCTGAGTTCGAAACGATCAGTCTGGATAAGGGTACTCATGATCAGCGGTCCACGTCGGCCATAACGAAGTCGATACTGCCCAGATAGGCGATCAGGTCAGCAATCATGCTGCCGTTGATCACCGACGGAATCTGCTGCAGGTGCGGGAAGCTGGGCGTCCGGATACGGGTCCGGTAGCTCATGGTGCTGCCATCGCTCGTCAGGTAGTAGCTGTTGATGCCCTTGGTCGCTTCCACCATCTGGAAGGCTTCGTTGGCCGGCATGACCGGGCCCCAGGAAACCTGCAGGAAGTGGGTGATCAGGGTTTCGATGTGCTGCAGCGTGCGCTCTTTGGGCGGCGGCGTGGTCAGCGGGTGATCCGCCTTGTACGGGCCTTCGGGCATGTTCTTCAGGCACTGCTCGATGATGCGCAGGCTCTGGCGCATCTCACCCATCTTGACCATGCAGCGGTCGTAGGCGTCGCCGTTGGCCGCCAGCGGCACTTCGAACTCGAAGTTCTCGTAGCCGGAGTAGGGGCGGGCTTTACGCAGGTCGAAATCACAGCCGGTGGCGCGCAGGCCGGCACCGGTGGTGCCCCATTCCAGCGCTTCCTTGGTGTTGTACTGGGCAACGCCGATGGTACGGCCACGCAGGATACTGTTCTTCAGGGCAGCGGTTTCGTACTCGTCCAGACGCTTGGGCATCCAGTCGAGGAATTCGCGGACCAGCTTGTCCCAGCCACGCGGCAGGTCGTGGGCGACGCCGCCGATGCGGTACCAGGCCGGGTGCAGGCGGAAGCCGGTGATGGCTTCGACGACCTTGTAGGCGCGCTGGCGGTCGGTGAAGGTGAAGAACACCGGGGTCATCGCACCCACGTCCTGGATGTAGGTACCCAGGTAGAGGAGGTGGTTCAGGATGCGGAAGAACTCCGACATCATGATGCGGATGACGTCGACGCGCTGCGGCACTTTGATGCCGGCGAGCTTCTCGACCGAGAGCACGTACGGCAGGTTGTTCATCACGCCGCCGAGGTAGTCGATACGGTCGGTGTACGGAATGAAGCTGTGCCAGGACTGACGCTCGGCCATCTTCTCGGCGCCACGGTGGTGGTAGCCGATCTCCGGAACGCAATCGAGGATCTCTTCACCGTCCAGCTGCAGGATGATGCGGAACGCACCGTGGGCGGACGGGTGGTTCGGGCCGAGGTTGAGGAACATGAAGTCCTCGTTCTCGCCGTGGCGCTTCATGCCCCAGTCTTCGGGCTTGAAGCGCAGGGCTTCCTGCTCGAGGTCCTGCTTGGCGGCGGACAGCGCGTAGGGATCGAACTCGGTGGCGCGCGCCGGGTAGTCCTTGCGCAGCGGGTGACCTTCCCAGGTCGGCGGCATCAGCATGCGGGTCAGGTGCGGGTGACCATTGAAGGTGATCCCATACATGTCCCAGACCTCACGCTCGTACCAGTTGGCGTTCGGCCAGATACGGGTGGCGGTCGGTACGTTCAGGTCGCCTTCGGAGAGGGCCACCTTGATCATCACGTCACTGTTACGCTCGAGCGACATCAGGTGGTAGAACACACTGAAATCGGCGCCCGGCAGGCCGCGACGATGGGTGCGCAGGCGCTCGTCCACGCCGTGCAGGTCATAGAGCATGACGTACGGCTTGGGCACATTGCGCAGGAAGGTGAGGACGTCGATCAGGCGCTCACGGGCGACCCAGAGCACCGGCATGCCGGTGCGGGTGGCCTGGACGGTGAAGGTCTCGGCGCCAAAGCGGGAATTCAGTTCGACGACGATATCTTGGTCGTCTGCCTTGTAAGGCGGGATGTACAGAGCGGAGTCTGCATTCATAGTCTTTAAGTCACTCGGTCAACGGTGGAGTGAAAACGGGCCTCTCGTGGAGGGCCGGATCACACTTCGTCGGGGCTGCGCAGGTTGGTGACCGCAATGCGCTGTTCGCGCTTGAGATCCTTCTGGGCAGGCATGTCGGCGCGATAGACGCCTTGATCGCCTACAACCCAGGACAACGGACGACGCTCCTGGCCGATGGATTCCTGCAGCAGCATCAGGCCTTGCAGGAACGCCTCCGGACGGGGCGGGCAGCCGGGGATGTACACGTCCACGGGGAGGAACTTGTCGACCCCCTGAACGACCGAGTAGATGTCGTACATGCCGCCGGAGTTGGCGCACGACCCCATCGAGATAACCCACTTGGGTTCCAGCATCTGTTCGTACAGGCGCTGGATGACCGGAGCCATCTTGATGAAGCAGGTGCCGGCGATGACCATGAAGTCAGCCTGGCGCGGCGATGCACGGATCACTTCGGCGCCGAAACGGGCGATGTCGTGCGGCGCGGTGAACGCCGTGGTCATCTCCACGTAGCAGCAGGACAGCCCGAAGTTGTACGGCCACAGGGAGTTCTTGCGACCCCAGTTCACCGCACCGTTGAGAACATCCTCGAGCTTGCCCATGAAGATGTTCTTGTGGACCTGCCCTTCGATGAGCGGGTCTTCTACCGTTTCGCGTTCGCCGATCGGGTACTGATCATTGGGCGCATCCGGATCGATCCGGGTAAGTTTGTATTGCATCGCCAAAGCCTCATTGTTTTAGCTTCGCCTGCCGTGCGCGACGTGCCGCCGGCGCCCAATCGAGCGCGCCGATACGCCACAGGTAGACAAGACCTGCCAACAGAATTGCTATGAAAATGGTTGCCTCGATCAGACCGGCCCAGCCGCTTTCACGGACGGACACTGACCAGGCGAAAAGGAAGAGGGCTTCGACGTCGAAGATCACGAAGAGCATCGCGACCAGATAGAATTTTGCCGACAGACGCAGGCGTGCGCTGCCGGTAGGAACGATCCCGGATTCGAACGGTTCGTTCTTGCTGCGACCAAATGCCTTACTGCCAAGCAGGCTGGAAACCCCTAGCATGAAGCCGAGCAGGCCCAGCACTCCTAAAAGGAAGGCGGCGAGTCCCCAGTGTTGAGCTGCAAGTTCAGCTGGATTGGGCATGCCGATACTCCTTCCTACAAATAACGATTGTCTTGGGTTCCAGGCGCAACGCCTGACTACTGCGAACCCGACAACTCAAGGATAGTGAGCTAAGGGTTCAGGTCATCTTTCCAATTTTATGCCCAAAGCCTTCAGCAAGTAAATTTTTCCAACACAAACAGATGCTTCTAATTCGGGCAAAAGCCTTTTGCATTTCCCGTAGCGCCCTGTTTGCGCGGCTCTGGGCGCTTAGTGTGGCGGCACTTGGGCTTTGGTCGAATAGTACTTTCGAGGTATTTGGCCGCAATAAATTGCCAATCGATAAATGATAAGTATTATCATTTGCAGTGTCGTATATCCGTAACTTTACTACATATAAGCGGCGGCGCTTTTATTTCGCTCAATTCTCGGCATTCAATTATCCCCTGGCAGTTCCCTTTGGCGCCCCTCGTTCGGGGTGGTTCAATTTCCCTTCCGAATCCACGCCCAGTGCATCTCGCAGCGCACCGGCTCTGCGCCGGAGTCGTCCAGGAGCGTCACCTGGATCATCGCTTCCCCCTTGTCTTGCTCCAGCATCGCACGGCGCTGCTCAGGCGCCAGTGTGGCGATAGCGCGCAGGCTGCCGCGGGCCCGGCGCAGGTAATCCACCCTGAGGGTCTTGATCAGTGGCAGCTTGTGATCGGGCAGATTCATGCCGACCAGGCAGCCGCTGGCGGATTCGGCCAGTAGCGCCATGGCGGCGGCATGTACGCCGCCGATGTGGTTGCGGGCTCGGCGGTGGTTGGCCAGGCTCATCCGTACTTCATCGCTGGAGAGCTTCTGGATGCGTATGCCCGCGGTGCCGGCAAAGCGTACCTGGGAGCAGAACAGGCGGCTGAGCAGCGACTCGTGAAGACGGCGCGGCAGGCGCTGGATGAGATGGGCGGCGAGGGCGAGGCGGTTGCGCTGGGGCATGGGCGTTTCCATTCATATGGAGGAGGCCCGAGGCTGGCACGTGAATGCTGATCTGCCCTTGGCGGGCGGGGAGCGGGCGGCTGGCGGTTCGGCCAAGCACAAAAAGCAAAACCCCGGCGAGTGCCGGGGTTTTGCGGTGCCTCCCGGCCCCGAAGGGCCGGTGAGCCAGTTCTTAGTGGAACTGGTTCATGGTGTTGTCTTTACCCGAGGCTTTCAGAGCGGCTTCGCCAGCGAAGTACTCTTTGTGGTTGTCGCCGATGTCCGAGCCAGCCATGTTCTGGTGCTTGACGCAGGCGATACCCTGACGCAGTTCCTGACGCTGAACGCCTTTCACGTAGGCCAGCATGCCCTGGTCGGCGAAGTAGCCTTTGGCCAGGTTGTCGGTCGACAGGGCGGCGGTGTGGTAGGTCGGCAGGGTAATCAAGTGGTGGAAGATGCCGGCGTGGGCGGAACCATCGCGCTGGAAGGTACGGATCTTCTCGTCAGCAACCTGGGCCAGTTCGGTCTCGTCGTACTCGACGCTCATCAGCTTGGCGCGGTCGTAGGCGGAAACGTCCTTGCCTTCGGCAACGAACGCGTCGAAGACCTGCTGGCGGAAGTTCAGGGTCCAGTTGAACGACGGGCTGTTGTTGTACACCAGCTTGGCGTTCGGGATGACTTGGCGGATGCGGTCAACCATGCCCTTGATCTGGCCAACGTGCGGCTTCTCGGTTTCGATCCACAGCAGATCAGCGCCGTTCTGCAGCGAGGTGATGCAGTCGAGGACGCAACGGTCTTCGCCGGTGCCCTTGCGGAACTGGAACAGGTTGGAAGCCAGGCGCTTCGGACGCAGCAGTTTGCCGCCGCGGTTGATCACTACGTCGCCGTTCTGCAGTTCGGCAGCGGAAACTTCTTCGCAATCCAGGAAGGAGTTGTACTGGTCGCCCAGGTCGCCCGGCTCTTTGGTCACGGCGATCTGCTTGGTCAGGCCGGCGCCCAGGGAGTCGGTACGGGCAACGATCACGCCGTCGTCAACGCCCAGCTCGAGGAACGCGTAGCGAACAGCGTTGATCTTGGCGAGGAAGTCTTCGTGCGGAACGGTCACTTTGCCGTCCTGGTGGCCGCACTGCTTCTCGTCGGAAACCTGGTTCTCGATCTGGATGCAGCAGGCACCGGCTTCGATCATTTTCTTGGCCAGCAGGTAGGTGGCTTCCGGGTTGCCGAAGCCGGCGTCGATGTCGGCGATGATCGGTACTACGTGGGTTTCGTAGCCATCGATCTGAGCCTGGATTTCGTCCTGCTTGGCTTTGTCGCCGGCGGCGCGGGCGCTGTCCAGGGCGGTGAAGAGCAGGTCCAGTTCGCGGGCGTCAGCCTGGCGCAGGAAGGTGTAGAGCTCTTCGATCAGGCCGGAGACGGCGGTTTTTTCGTGCATGGACTGGTCGGGCAGCGGGCCGAAGTCGGAACGCAGCGCGGCAACCATCCAGCCGGACAGGTAGAGGTAGCGCTTGTTGGTGGTCTTCAGGTGCTTCTTGATCGAGATCAGCTTCTGCTGACCGATGAAGCCGTGCCAGCAACCCAGGGACTGGGTGTAGACGGAGGTGTCGGCGTCATACTCGGCCATGTCCTTGCGCATGATGGCCGCAGTGTACTTGGCGATGTCCAGACCAGTCTTGAAGCGGTTCTGAGCGCGCATACGGGCAACCGACTCGGGGTTGATAGCGCTCCAGCTGTTACCGGTTTTCTCTTTCAGAGCGGCAACGGCTTTGATGTCGTTTTGATATGCGGACATGGTCAATCCTTCAAAGTATGTGTTTGGTTGAGCACCGACTTACCCACTCAAAACCTGTATCGAAACGGAATTGGCTGCGGGTTGCTCGCCGCGGGAGGGCGAAGGGGCGACCGAAAGAAGGAATGACGCTGGAGGAGTGGGGTGGCGCGGCGTACAGACTCGTGACTGCAGCGGTGACATCCAGAATCGCTTGCCGGCTCGTGGCAGCCGTTGGGCAATGGTGGACGGCTGAATCCGTCACTTCGTGCTGTTGCTTAGGCTTGCTTCCCCGTCCCTCAGGACAACCTCTTGCCAGTCGCAACCTCGTCGATCCGCCTTGTGGGCTTAACAACACGAACCGGCGCGACGGGTAGGCCGTTGGCACGATCCGGAGGGCTTTGAGGCCCTCTGGTTAGCGGGAGCGAGGCCATCATGCACTTTCAAACGAGCGTTCGTCAAACGTTTTGTAGTGTTTTTTTTGGACTACTACACGAAGGTCTAACGAGGACTGGCAGGTCACCTACGGAAGGATTAGTCGAGCACTTCGACCTTCACCCGCAGACTGCTGTCGCTGCGCCCCTGGGTGCTGTACTGGCGGGTGTAGCCGCCCTGGGTGCTCTGGTTGCTTTCGCTGACGCCGCCGATTTCGATCCACTGGCCAATCGGACCGCTGACCTGGGTGTCGGCCGAGCTGGTGTTCATCGATCCCTGGTAGTTGCCGTTGAAGCGGTCGTTGCGGGTGCTCAGGGTAATGTGCACGAGGTTCCCCGAGAGGCTCGCGGTCACGTACATGCCCTGGTTGGCGTCGCGGTACTCGGTCTGGCTGTAGACCTGGCCGTAGGGACCTACACCAGCGTTGGTCACCGGCTGGCTCTGGCCGACCTGGATGAAGGCGGGCGAGCCCTCGGTGACGCGCACCTGCTGGGTGCCGCCGCCGCGGCTGCTGGTGGAGCGGTTGATGATGCGCACCTGGTCTCGGCCGTTCACTTCGCCGCGGCCGGACTGGATCTCCACATTGCCGGCGCTGACCGATCCATTCACCGAGTAGCCGCTCTGGCTGCCCTGGCTACCGTCGACGGTGTCGAGGCTGATCAGTAGTTGGTGTGGGCGGGTATCCAGTTGTTCGAGCACCTGCTGCAGTTCGCGGATCTTTGCCAGTTCGGCATTCACGACCAGTTGGTTGCCGTAGGCGGTGACTCGGCCTTCGTTGCCTAGTACCTGCTGTGCCACCGGCAGCACATCTTCGGCGGTGCGGTAGTTGAGCGGGAGGATCTCGGTGCGCGGCGCCGCTACAGCGCTGAGGCTGAAGGCGCAGGCAAGCACCAGGGCAAGTGGGCGTAGGCTCAAATCAGGAAACTCCGCAGGTTCGGGTCGAGGACGCTGGTGTTCCAGGTCTGTTCGAATTGCGCGATCAATTGGCGGACGCGCCCGCTGTTGTTGTAGTGCGCGTAGCCCGCGTACTCGCCTGGCTCCGGGCGCAGCAGCAGGCCGCAATTGTCGGCGAGCAGGAAGGCGTGCTCCTCGCTCGGGTAATCAGGATTGATCCGGCGGATCTGGCAGTAGCTGGACAGGCGTCGGCTGAGGTTGAGCAGGCGATGGCCTTCCTTCACGGCGCGCGTACTGTCGCGCACCAGGATCATCAGGCGGTTGCGCGGATTGCCCAGCAGTAGTTGCGTGCAGGCCTCCTGGATGCTGCTGTGATGGTACAGCCAGGGCTCCAGGTCGGGCGTATAGAGATAAAGCGTGCGGCGTGCCTGCTGGATCAGCGCCAGGGCGTGTGCGCGGGCGTCGTCCGGCTTGCTGAAGCGGTGCAGCTGATCGCCTTCGCTGAGGCGAAAGGGCGCCGGCTCCAGGGTGATGGGCGGCAGCGCTTCGCTGGGCGGGTTGTGGACGGCAAAACGCCCCGGTGACTGAAACTCGATGTCCGGCAGTTCTACCGGGAGGTCGTCTTGGTCCGGGGCGTTTTCCATGTCGCTCCTTTCTATCAGGCACTTGCCTGGCAAGTGCTCAGGCGCTTTCGCGCACCATGTCCACGTGGGGGAGGCCGGCGTCGAGGAATTCACCGCTGGCTACCTGGAAGCCTAGCCGTTCGTAGAAAGGAATGGCGTAGACCTGTGCCGTCAGCAGCTGGCGTTTCAGCCCCTGGCTTTCGGCCTGCTCGATGGCGGCGCGCATCAGCAGGTCGCCCACCTTCAGGCCGCGCCAGTCCTTGAGCACCGATACCCGGCCGATATGCCCGTCCGGCAGGAGTCGGGCGGTACCGATGGCGTAGTCGCCTTCGAAGGCCAGGAAGTGCACGGCTTCGACATCCTCGGCGTCCCATTCGAGTTCCGGCGGAACCGATTGCTCGGCGATGAACACCGCCTCGCGAATGCGCCGCAGGTCGGCATTATCCTTCTGCCAGTCCGCGACGCGAACCCTGATCTTGCTACTCATCGGCAAACTCCAGACTGCCCTGTTTGATCAGTTCTCCGATGAGCTTACGCCCATCGTCGTCGGCCAGCCATTGGCCGAGATTCC
Organism: Pseudomonas sp. AU11447; assembly: GCF_001672555.2. Taxonomy (NCBI): domain Bacteria; kingdom Pseudomonadati; phylum Pseudomonadota; class Gammaproteobacteria; order Pseudomonadales; family Pseudomonadaceae; genus Pseudomonas; species Pseudomonas sp. AU11447. The sequence goes on from NZ_LZDG02000047.1 coordinate 54,450, forward strand.
CTTCGTGCAGCGATTCCGCCGAGCACACCAGCTTGAGCAGGTCGCGCAGTTTTTCCGGCAGCACCACGGTCTGGCCGCTGGCGAATAGCAGCAGGCCGACGTCCACTTCGCTCCAGGCCATGCGGGCGCTGGGGTTGCGAATCAGGACCTCGCCGTCTTCGATGGCGGCGGTCAGGTCGGCTTCCTCGATCTCCTCGCCGGCCACCAGTTCCGGGTAGCGTGGCTCGGTCATGAACTGGCCGAACCAGGTGAGCAGCAGGCGCTCGTCGCTCATGTGTTCCTGCAGCAGGTTCTTCAGGCGGTCGAGGGCGTCGCGCTGGATCTGGTGCTGGTCGAAATCACCTTTCATCGCGGCCATGCCGGCGTCGCTGTAACGCTCTTCGTCGGAAAGGAACTGGGCGAGGAAGTCGGTGAAGTGGGTCAGCACTTCGGCGGCGCTGGGGGCGCGGAAGCCGACCGAATAGGTCATGCAGTCGTCTTCTGCGATGCCGTAGTGGGCTATGCGCGGCGGCAGGTAGAGCATGTCGCCGGGCTCCAGGACCCACTCGGCGCTCTCTTCGAATTCGGCGAGGATGCGCAGGTCGGCGTGCGGCAGCATCGGGCTGCTGGCGTCGCAGGTCTGGCCAACTTTCCAGCGACGGTGGCCGTGGCCCTGCAGCAGGAACACGTCGTAGTTGTCGAAGTGCGGGCCAACTCCGCCGCCCGGTGCGGCATAGCTGATCATCACGTCGTCGATACGCCAGCTGGGCAGGAACTTGAAGTGTTCCAGCAGCTCCGCGACTTCCGGGATGAACTGGTCGACAGCCTGCACCAGCAGGGTCCAGTCGCGCTCGGGCATCTGGCTGAAGGTGTCTTCCTGGAACGGGCCGCGGCGCAGTTCCCAGGGGCTGTCGCCGTGCTCGACGACGATGCGCGACTCGATCATCTCTTCCAGGGCGAGGCCGGCCAGTTCGTCAGGGTCGAGTGGGCTCTTGAAATCCGGGATGGCCTGGCGCACCAGCAGGGGCTTCTTCTGCCAGTAGTCGCGGAGGAATTCTTCGGCGCTGATGCCGCCCAAAAGCTGAAGAGGAATAGCAGGATTCATGTCTAAGTCCTTGAAACAAAAACGCCCGGCACAGCCGGGCGTGCAAAGTCGGGGCGAATCTCAGATGCGCTTGGCCTGGGCGGCAGCGTTACCAATGTAGTTCGCGGGGGTCAGTTTCTTCAGTTCGGCCTTGGCTTCAGCCGGCATGTCGAGACCTTCGATGAAGACCTGCAGGGCCTCGGCGCTGATGCCTTTGCCGCGGGTCAGCTCCTTGAGCTTCTCGTAGGGGTTCTCGATGCCGTAGCGGCGCATGACGGTCTGTACCGGCTCGGCCAGGACTTCCCAGCAGGCGTCCAGGTCTTCGGCGATGCGCGCGGCGTTCAGCTCCAGCTTGCCGATGCCTTTCAGGCTGGCTTCGTAGGCGATGACGCTGTGGGCGAAACCGACGCCCAGATTGCGCAGCACGGTGGAGTCGGTCAGGTCGCGCTGCCAGCGGGAGATCGGCAGCTTGCTGGCCAGGTGCTGGAACAGTGCGTTGGCGATGCCCAGGTTGCCTTCGGAGTTCTCGAAGTCGATCGGGTTGACCTTGTGCGGCATGGTCGAGGAGCCGATTTCGCCGGCGACGGTCTTCTGCTTGAAGTAGCCCAGGGAGATGTAGCCCCAGACGTCGCGGTCGAAGTCGATAAGGATCGTGTTGAAGCGCGCGATGGCATCGAATAGCTCGGCGATGTAGTCGTGCGGCTCGATCTGGGTGGTGTAGGGGTTCCAGTTCAGGCCCAGGTCGCCCTCGATGAATTCGCGGGCGTTGGCTTCCCAGTCAACCTGCGGATAGGCGGACAGGTGGGCGTTGTAGTTGCCCACGGCGCCATTGATCTTGCCCAGCAGCTCGATCGAGGCGACTTGCTTGATCTGGCGCTCCAGGCGGTAGACGACGTTGGCCAGTTCCTTGCCCAGGGTGGTCGGGGAGGCCGGCTGGCCGTGAGTGCGCGAGAGCATCGGCACGTCGGCGAACTTCACCGCCAGCTCGCGGATGGACTCGGCGATCTGGCGCATCAGCGGCAGCAGCACGGTGTCACGGCCTTCGCGCAGCATCAGGGCGTGGGACAGGTTGTTGATGTCCTCGGAGGTGCAGGCGAAGTGGATGAACTCACTGACCTTGGCCAGTTCCGGCAGTTTGGCCGCCTGCTCCTTGAGCAGGTATTCCACGGCTTTGACGTCGTGGTTGGTGGTGCGCTCGATGTCCTTGATGCGCTGTGCGTGCTCCAGCTGGAAGTCGTCGGCCAGTTGGTTCAGCACGGCGTTGGCTTCGGTGGAGAAGGGCACTACTTCAGGGATGCCGGCATGGGCGGCGAGACGCTGCAACCAGCGGACCTCCACCAGGACGCGGAAACGGATCAGGCCGTATTCGCTGAAGATCGGACGCAGGGCGCTGGTTTTGCTGCCGTAACGGCCGTCAACGGGGGAAACCGCGGTAAGGGAGGAAAGCTGCATGGGGGCGTTCTCGTAGCTGTCGGTCAACGAAAAGGGCGCACATCATACACGAATGGCGCGAACCGGTCGCCCTTGCGGCGACCGGAAGGGCATGCTTCAGCCGCGCAGCAGGGGGCGCAGCTCGTTGAGCATTTTCTTTCGGGCAAACAGCATCTGCCAGCGGTTGCCGCCGAGCTGTCGCCACAGGCGTGCGGAACGGATGCCGGCCAGCAGCAGGGCGCGGATGCGCGCGGCGTTGGCATTGATCTGCAGGTGGCGCATGTCGCCGTGCACCTGGATGCGCTGACGGAAGGTGCTCAGGGTATCCTGGTAGAGGCCGGCGCAGGAGGCGATGACGTTCTCGTGGACCAGCCCGAAGTGCTGTACCTGCTGCTGGATCTGGTCCAGGCGGGTGCCCATGATGTCGAGCATGTCGTCGCGCTTGTTCAGCTGGCGTTCCAGGCCGATCAGCGACAGGGCGTAGCGCAGCGGTTCGCGCTGCAGGCTGTTCGGGTCGCGCTCCAGAGCGCTGACCAGGGCGCGGAAGCCCTCGCGCAGGTTGGCGGTGTCGCCGCCGTAGACGTCGAGGGTGGTCTTCGGGTCGCGCACCAGCAGGCTGCCGAGCATGCAGCCCAGCGGCGCCTCGGGAACCTGGCCGGTGCGGGCGAGGCGGTCTACTAGGGCGGCGGCTTCGAAGACGCCGGAGAGTGCGATGATCTGGTCGTGCAGATCGCTCATGTACGGTCCTTAGCGAACGCGGGTTCAGCGGATTCGATGACGCCGCCACCGAGGCAGACTTCGCCGTCATAGAAGACGACGGACTGGCCTGGGGTCACGGCGCGCTGCGGCTCGTCAAACACGGCGCGGTAGCCGCTCTCGGTGCGCTCGAGCACGCAGTCCTGGTCAGCCTGGCGGTAACGTACCTTGGCGCGCAGAGCCTTTGGCTGGTCCAGGTCGATGGGGTTGACCCAATAGATGTGCGAGGCGTGCAGGGCGCGGGAGAACAGCCATGGATGATCGTTGCCCTGGCCGACGACCAGGACGTTGCGCACCAGGTCCTTCTCCAGCACGTACCAGGGGCTGTCATCGGCATTCTTCAGGCCGCCGATGCCCAGGCCCTGGCGCTGGCCGATAGTGTGGTACATCAGGCCGACATGCTTGCCGATGACCTGGCCGTCGGTGGTCTCGATGTCGCCTGGCTGGGCCGGCAGGTACTGCTTGAGGAAGTCGCTGAAGCGGCGCTCGCCAATGAAGCAGATGCCGGTGGAGTCCTTCTTCTTTGCAGTGGCCAGACCGTATTTCTCGGCGATGGCGCGGACCTCGGGCTTTTCCAGCTCGCCAACCGGGAACAGCGTCTTGCCGATCTGCTCGCCGCCCACGGCGTGGAGGAAGTAGCTCTGGTCCTTGTTCGGGTCCAGGCCCTTGAGCAGTTCGCTGCGTCCGTCGATGTCGCGGCGGCGCACGTAGTGGCCGGTGGCGATCAGGTCGGCGCCCAGGGCGACGGCGTAATCGAGGAAGGCTTTGAACTTGATCTCGCGGTTGCAGAGGATGTCCGGGTTCGGCGTGCGGCCGGCCTTGTATTCCTCGAGGAAGTGCTCGAAGACGTTGTCCCAGTATTCTGCGGCGAAATTGGCAGTGTGCAGCTTGATGCCGATGCGGTCGCAGACGGCCTGGGCGTCGGCCAGGTCGGTCATCGCGGTGCAGTACTCGGTGCCGTCGTCCTCTTCCCAGTTCTTCATGAACAGGCCTTCCACCTGGTAGCCCTGTTCCTTGAGGAGCAGGGCGGAGACGGAGGAGTCCACGCCGCCGGACATGCCGACGATGACGCGGGTGTTCTGCGGAGCTTTCAGGGAATCAGACATGGTGGCGCATCACAGGTGCAGGTAAAGGCGGGGATTCTACCAGAGCCGAGCGGCTCAGGCTCGGCTGCCGGCTCAGGCGCGGATCAGGCTCAGCGGGAAGCGCTCACCCTCCAGGTAGTCGTCGATGCAGCGCAGTACCAGGTGACTGCGCCAGCGTTCTGGCTGGGCAGCCAGTTCGTCGCGCGTCAGCCAGCGGGCGCCGAGGATGCCGTCATCCAGTGCGCGCTCGGGGTGATGGCGCAGCGGGCGGGCGGCGAAGCAGACGCGCTGATAGGTCACGCCGTTGCTGGGGGCGGTATAGAGGTAGATGCCGGTGACGGCGGTCAGCTCCACGTCCCAGCCAGTTTCCTCGAGGGTTTCGCGCACGGCGGCCTCGAGCAGCGTTTCGTTGGCCTCCAGGTGGCCGGCCGGCTGGTTGAAGACCTGTTTTTTGTCAGCGGACATTTCCTCCACCAGCAGGAAGCGGCCCTGGTCTTCGACGATAGTGGCGACGGTGACGTGTGCTAGCCAGCGCATGAATCTGTTCTCGTGGTTCGAAAGGCGCGAGTTTAACGTGGCGGGGCGCAGAAAGCAGAACCCCCGGGAAGGCCCGGGGGTTCTGGTGTCACGCGAAGTGGCTTACGCCAGTGCGTCGATCGCGGCGTTGAAGGTCGCGCTCGGACGCATGACCTGGCTGGTCAGCTCCGGGTTGGAACGGTAGTAGCCGCCGATTTCCGCCGGCTTGCCCTGAACGCCGTTCAGTTCGGCGACGATGGCCGCTTCCTTCTCAGTCAGGGTTTTGGCCAGGGTGGCGAAGTGAGCCTTCAGCTCGGCGTCGTCATTTTGCTCGGCCAGGGCCTGGGCCCAGTACATGGCCAGGTAGAAGTGGCTGCCGCGGTTGTCGATCTCACCGATCTTGCGCGACGGCGACTTGTTGTTGTCGAGCAGCTTGCCGGTGGCGATGTCCAGGGTCTTGCCCAGTACCTTGGCCTTGGCGTTGTCGGTCTTGATGCCTTCTTCTTCGAAGGAGACGGCAAGAGCCAGGAACTCGCCCAGGGAATCCCAGCGCAGGTAGTTCTCTTCCACCAGTTGCTGTACGTGTTTCGGAGCCGAGCCGCCGGCGCCGGTTTCATACATGCCGCCGCCCGCCATCAGCGGAACGATGGAGAGCATCTTGGCCGAGGTGCCCAGTTCCATGATCGGGAACAGGTCGGTCAGGTAGTCGCGCAGGACGTTACCGGTCACCGAGATGGTGTCCAGGCCGCGCAGCTGACGCTCCATGCTGGTGCGGATGGCTTCGTTGTAGCCCTTGATGCTGATGTCCAGGCCGGTCAGGTCGTGGTCTTTCAGGTACAGCTCGACCTTCTTGCGCAGCTCGTTGTCGTGGGCGCGCTCCGGGTCCAGCCAGAAGATGGCCGGGGTGTTGGAGGCGCGGGCACGGGTGACGGCCAGCTTGACCCAGTCGCGGATCGGGGCGTCCTTGGTCTGGCAGGCGCGCCAGATGTCGCCGGCCTGTACTTCGTGCTGCATCAGGACCTTGCCGTCGGCGTCGACAACGCGCATCACGCCGTCAGCTTCGAGTTCGAAGGTCTTGTCGTGGGAGCCGTATTCCTCGGCCTTCTGCGCCATCAGGCCGACGTTCGGCACGCTGCCCATGGTGGTCGGGTCGAACGCGCCGTTGGTTTTGCAGAAGTTGATCATTTCCTGGTAGATGCGGGCGTAGGTGCTTTCCGGCATTACCGCTTTGGTGTCTTTCTGCTTGCCGTCCTTGCCCCACATCTGACCCGAGTTGCGGATCATGGCCGGCATGGAGGCGTCGACGATCACGTCGCTGGGGATGTGCAGGTTGGTGATGCCCTTGACCGAGTCAACCATCGCCATTTCCGGACGGTGGCTGTACACCTCGTGGATGTCGTGCAGGATTTCTTCCTGCTGCGAGGCCGGCAGCGACTTGATCTTGTCGTAGACGCTGGAGATGCCGTTGTTCGGGTTCACGCCCAGCTCTTCGAACAGCTGGCCGTACTTCTCGAACACGTCCTTGTAGTAGACGGTGACGGCGTGGCCGAAGACGATCGGGTGGGAGATCTTCATCATGGTGGCCTTGACGTGCAGGGACCACATGACGCCGGTTTCCTTGCAGTCCTGCAGGGTCTTCTCGAAGAAGGCGCGCAGTTTGCTGCAGCTCATGAACATGCTGTCGAGGACTTCGCCGTCCTGCATCTTCAGAGTCTTCTTGGTCTCGACCTTGCCGTCCTTGCCGACGAACTCGATGCGGACTTCACCGGCCTTCGGAATGGTGACCGACTGCTCGCTGGAGAAGAAGTCGCCGCCACGCATGTAGTCGGCGTGGGAGCGCGAAGCCATGCTCCACTTGCCCATGCTGTGCGGGTGTTTGCGGGCGTAGGCCTTCACGGCGGCCGGGGCGCGGCGGTCAGAGTTGCCTTCGCGCAGGACCGGGTTCACGGCGCTGCCCAGGACCTTGGCGTAGCGGGCGCGGGTGTCTTTCTCTTCGTCGGTCTGCGGGTCTTCCGGGAAGTCCGGAATGGCGTAGCCCAGCTTCTGCAGCTCGGCGATGGCGCCCTTGAGCTGCGGTACCGAAGCGGAGATGTTCGGCAGCTTGATGATGTTGGCTTTTGCGTCGGTGGCCAGTTGGGCCAGGTAGGCCAGATCGTCTTCGATGGCCTTGTCGCCGAGCTTGTCAGCGAAGGAGGCCAGGATACGGCCCGAAAGAGAGATGTCGCGGGTCTCGACGTCGATGCCGGCGGAAGCGGCAAAGGCTTTTACGATAGGAAGAAGCGAATAGGTGGCAAGGGCGGGTGCTTCGTCGGTGAAGGTGTAGGTGATCTTCGAGCGGATGGACATCTCGTTCTAACTCTCTTCTTTGCTGGGCGCGCACAGAGTCTCGAATCGCGTTGGTACACGCTTGCGTTCAACGAAGTGGTTGACCGACCTTCGAGATTTGCCGCGGGGATATTGGGGCGCCAGTAGAGCGTTGTACGGCGGGATCCTGGTGGGGACGTGCGCCGCTGCGAGGAGAGAGTCTGGTCCCAGACTGCTCGGACCTCGATGACCATTAAGTCATGACGGCCAGTATACCACCCTAAAGGCAGGGTGAAGCGTGTCCCTTTTTTAGACTAAGGAATGATGTAGTTCGATTACCGACTTGTGAGCTACCCTCAGTGGCTGCAAGAAGGTTTCAACCAAAAAGCGGAGTTCAGCATGGGATACCAAAAGATCCAGGTGCCGGCCGGTGACAAAATCACCGTCAACGCCGATATGTCCTTGAATGTACCGAAGAACCCGATCATCCCCTTCATCGAGGGTGATGGCATTGGTGTCGATATCAGTCCGGTCATGATCAAGGTCGTCGACGCTGCCGTCGAGAAAGCCTACAAAGGCGACCGCAAGATCGCGTGGATGGAAGTCTACGCTGGCGAGAAGGCCACCCAGGTCTATGACCAGGACACCTGGCTGCCCCAGGAAACCCTGGATGCCGTTCGCGACTATGTCGTCTCCATCAAGGGCCCGCTGACCACGCCGGTCGGTGGTGGCATCCGCTCCCTGAACGTGGCCCTGCGCCAGCAGCTCGACCTCTATGTCTGCCTGCGCCCGGTGCGTTGGTTCGAAGGCGTGCCCAGCCCGGTGAAGAAGCCCGGCGATGTGGACATGGTGATCTTCCGCGAGAACTCCGAAGACATCTACGCCGGCGTCGAATGGAAGGCCGGCTCCCCCGAGGCCCAGAAGGTCATCAAATTCCTCACCGAGGAAATGGGCGTCAAGAAGATCCGCTTCACCGACAACTGCGGCATCGGCATCAAGCCGGTTTCCCAGGAAGGCACCAAGCGCCTGGTGCGCAAGGCCCTGCAGTACGCCGTGGACAATGACCGTGATTCGGTCACCATCGTCCACAAGGGCAACATCATGAAATTCACCGAGGGTGCTTTCAAGGACTGGGGCTACGAGATCGCTCGCGACGAGTTCGGTGCCCAGTTGCTCGACGGCGGCCCGTGGATGCAGTTCAAGAATCCCGCTACCGGCAAGAGCATCGTGGTGAAGGACGTGATCGCCGACGCCATGCTGCAGCAGATCCTGCTGCGCCCGGCCGAGTACGATGTGATCGCTACGCTCAACCTGAACGGCGACTACCTGTCCGACGCCCTGGCGGCGGAGGTGGGTGGTATCGGCATCGCGCCGGGCGCCAACCTGTCCGATTCGGTGGCCATGTTCGAGGCGACGCACGGTACTGCGCCCAAGTACGCCGGCCTGGACAAGGTCAACCCGGGTTCGGTGATCCTCTCCGCCGAGATGATGCTGCGCCACATGGGCTGGCCGGAAGCGGCCGACCTGATCATCGATGGCGTGAACGGGGCCATTGCTGCGAAAACCGTCACCTACGACTTCGAGCGCCTGATGGACGGCGCCAAGCTGCTGTCCTGCTCGGAGTTCGGCGACGCGATCATCGCCAAGATGTAACCGGGTAATGCTTCGCCCATGAAAAAGGCCGGCTTGCTGCCGGCCTTTTTCGTTTCGTCTGATCCTTGACGAATCAGGCTTCCGCCGTGAGGTTCTGTACCTCGCTGCTCGGGGCAGCTTGTGCGGACGGGGTGGATGCATTGGCGTTGACGGGCTGGATGTTCACTGCGTGCAACCCCTTCGGACCTTGCAGAATCTCGAAACTGACGGGTTGGCCGGCCTTGAGTGTCTTGTAGCCATCCATCTGGATTGCCGAGTAGTGAGCAAACAGGTCCTCATCTCGGCCATCAGCCAGGATGAAACCGTAGCCCTTGGCGTTGTTGAACCACTTGACCTTACCGCTGAGCATGCTGATATCCCTCTGCAAAGGACTCCATCGCTGGAGTATCATCCACTACTATTCCGCTATGCCTTTTTGTAAAGACTGGCGTCCGGAACTCCTGATACCCTCCGGGGGGTATCCTTTGGTTGTAACACCCTTTTGCCGTTAGTCAAGGCGGCGTCGTCTGGGCCTGAGAGGCGATTCAAACTCCGGCCGGCCCACTCATTCACCCACTCGCAAAGCTTTTATTCCAGCATGCATGCAAGTAGCCAGATTCGACTAACATTCAATCAGGACCGCCCGGATCCATTGGAAGACGACGGAACGGGGTTGGCGGTTGAGGAAGCCAAGCCAGCCCTGAAAGCGCCGTCCATGTATCGGGTCATCATGTTCAACGATGACTACACCCCGATGGATTTCGTGGTTGAGGTGCTCGAGCTGTACTTCAACATGAACCGAGAGCAGGCAACCAAGGTCATGTTGACTGTGCATACCCAGGGCAAGGCGAACTGCGGGACCTTTACCCGTGATGTCGCGGAAACCAAAGCCATGCAGGTCAATCAATATGCGAGGGAGAGCCAACATCCACTGTTGTGCGAAATTGAGATAGAAGGTTGATGCGGATGTTTGGGAGCGAGGTGAAGTCATGTTGAATCGAGAGCTCGAAGTCACCCTCAATCTCGCCTTCAAGGAGGCGCGGGCGAAGCGGCATGAGTTCATGACCGTTGAGCACTTGCTGTTGGCGCTTCTGGATAATGAAGCTGCCGCGACGGTTCTGAAGGCGTGCGGTGCGAATCTGGACAAGCTGCGGCGAGACCTGCAGGAGTTCATCGATTCCACCACGCCGCTGATTCCCCAGCACGACGAGGATCGCGAAACCCAGCCAACCCTGGGCTTCCAGCGTGTCCTGCAGCGTGCCGTATTCCACGTGCAGAGTTCCGGCAAGCGCGAAGTCACCGGCGCCAACGTGCTGGTCGCCATCTTCAGCGAGCAGGAAAGCCAGGCGGTGTTCCTGCTCAAGCAGCAGAGCGTCGCGCGGATCGACGTGGTCAACTACATCGCCCACGGCATCTCCAAGGTGCCGGGCCATGCCGAGCATCAGGACAGCGAGCAGGAGATGCAGGACGAGGAGGGCGGCGAGTCCTCCACTTCCAGTCATCCGCTGGATGCCTATGCCAGCAACCTGAACGACCTGGCGCGCCAGGGGCGTATCGACCCGCTGGTCGGTCGCGAGTCGGAAGTCGAGCGCGTCGCGCAGATCCTGGCCCGTCGCCGCAAGAACAACCCGCTGCTGGTGGGTGAGGCTGGTGTCGGCAAGACCGCCATCGCCGAAGGCCTGGCCAAGCGCATCGTCGACGGCCAGGTACCGGACCTGCTGTCCGACAGCGTCGTGTACTCCCTGGACCTGGGTGCGCTGCTGGCGGGCACCAAGTACCGCGGCGACTTCGAGAAGCGCTTCAAGGCGCTGCTCAATGAGCTGCGCAAGCGCCCGCATGCGGTGCTGTTCATCGACGAGATCCACACCATTATCGGCGCCGGTGCTGCATCAGGCGGGGTGATGGATGCTTCCAACCTGCTCAAGCCGCTGCTGTCCTCCGGTGAGATCCGTTGCATCGGTTCCACCACCTTCCAGGAGTTCCGCGGCATCTTCGAGAAGGATCGTGCGCTGGCGCGTCGCTTCCAGAAGGTCGACGTCACCGAGCCGTCCGTCGAAGACACCTTCGGCATCCTGAAAGGCCTGAAGCCGCGCTTCGAGCAGCACCACCACATCGAGTACAGCGATGAGGCGCTGCGCGCAGCCGCCGAACTGGCCGCCCGCTACATCAATGACCGGCACATGCCGGACAAGGCCATCGACGTGATCGACGAAGCTGGTGCCTACCAGCGCCTGCAGCCGGAAGAGAAGCGTGTGAAGCGCATCGAAGTCCCGCAGGTCGAGGACATCGTGGCGAAGATCGCTCGGATTCCGCCCAAGCACGTGTCCAGTTCCGACAAGGAGCTGCTGCGCAACCTCGAGCGCGACCTGAAGCTGACTGTGTTCGGTCAGGCGGCGGCCATCGAGTCGCTGTCCACTGCCATCAAGCTGTCACGCGCCGGCCTCAAGTCGCCGGACAAGCCCGTTGGTTCCTTCCTCTTCTCCGGCCCGACCGGTGTCGGCAAGACCGAGGTGGCTCGCCAGCTGGCCAAGGCGCTGGGTGTCGAGCTGGTGCGCTTCGACATGTCCGAGTACATGGAGCGGCATACCGTCTCTCGCCTGATCGGCGCGCCTCCGGGCTACGTTGGTTTCGACCAGGGTGGTCTGCTCACCGAGGCGATCACCAAGACGCCGCACTGTGTGCTGCTGCTGGATGAGATCGAGAAGGCGCACCCGGAGGTCTTCAACCTGCTGCTGCAGGTGATGGACCACGGCACCCTGACCGACAACAACGGCCGCAAGGCGGATTTCCGCAACGTCATCCTGATCATGACCACCAACGCTGGCGCGGAAACCGCGGCGCGGGCTTCCATCGGTTTCACGCAGCAGGATCACACCAGTGACGCCATGGAAGTGATCAAGAAGAGCTTCACGCCGGAGTTCCGCAACCGCCTGGATACCATCATCCAGTTCGGTCGCCTGAGTCACGAGACCATCAAGAGCATCGTCGACAAGTTCCTCACCGAGCTGCAGGCGCAGCTGGAGGACAAGCACGTGCAGATCGAGGTCAGTGACTCGGCGCGCGTCTGGCTAGCGGACAAGGGCTACGACCCGCAGATGGGGGCTCGCCCGATGGCGCGGCTTATCCAGGACAAGATCAAGCGGCCATTGGCCGAGGAGATCCTGTTCGGCGAGCTGGCCGAGCACGGTGGCGTGGCCCATGTGGACCTGAAGGATGGCGAGCTGGCCTTCGAGTTCGAGGTGATCGCTGCAGAACCGGCCTGACGTTGAAAAGTAAGGCCCAAACAAAAACGCCCGGCAATGCCGGGCGTTTTTCTATGTGCCGGTTTGTACCGGTACCTACCGTCTATCAGCGAGCGCGGTAGGTGATACGACCCTTGGAGAGGTCGTAGGGCGTCAGTTCAACGCGAACTTTGTCGCCGGTCAGGATGCGGATGTAATTCTTGCGCATCTTCCCGGAGATGTGCGCGGTAACGACGTGCCCGTTTTCCAACTCCACGCGGAACATGGTGTTGGGCAGGGTGTCGACGACAGTGCCTTCCATTTCGAAGCTGTCTTCTTTCGACATGCAGTAGAACCCTCGGTATCTAAGATTGCCTGAAGTGTTTCAGGCCATTAAAAAAGGCACATAGTGTGCCTGAAATCGCCCCACAACGCCAATGGGTGTTTTCGGGTCAGTTCAATGCGACCCAGCGCTGATTCACGAAAAGTTCGATCGGGCGGTACTGGGTCTTGTAGTTCATCTTGCGGCAGTTCTTGATCCAGTACCCAAGATAGACAGCGTGCAGACCCAGTCGCTCGGTCTCGCCGACCTGCCAGAGAATGGCGAAGCGTCCCAGGCTGCGGCGTTCTTCGTCCGGATCGTAGAAGGTGTAGACGGCTGAAAGACCGTTGGGCAGCACGTCGGTCACGGCGACGGCGAGCAGGCGGCCCTGCAGGCGGAACTCGAAGAAACAGCTGAACGGCAGGTCGCGCACCAGGAAGGTGGCGAACTGGTCGCGGCTGGGCGGGTACATGTCTCCATCGGCGTGGCGCTGCTCGATGTAGCGCATGTACAGCGCATAGTACTCCTCGGTGAAGGCCGGGCGCTTGCGGATTACTTCCAGATCGGCGTTGCGCTTGATGATGCGCTTCTGCTGGCGGCTCGGCTGGAATCCGGCTGCGGGGATGCGCGCGGGGATGCAGGCGGTGCAATGCTGGCAGTGCGGCCGGTAGAGGTGTTCGCCGCTGCGCCGGAAGCCAACCTCTGACAGTGAGGCGTACAACTGCGCATCCATGGGCTGGCTGGGGTCGAGGAACAGCGTTGTGGCCTGTTCTTCGGGCAGATAGCTGCATGGATGCGGTTGTGTGGCGTAAAACTTCAGGCGGGCGAGCTCGGTCATCTTCAACCCCTGCGAGGTCCCTCAGGCAAGTTTAAGACAGGCTGAGCAGGTCCGCTTGCGAAGTCCAGTCCTGCGAAGGTGTTTCGTCGAGATGACGGCGCAGGTAGTTGGCGAATTCGCCGCGGGAAATGGCACGAGCGCCAAAACTGTGCAAGTGCTGCGTCGGCATCTGGCAATCGATCAGCACGAAGCCCGCTGCCTTCAGGCGCTGCACCAGGGTCACGAAGGCCACCTTGGAGGCATTGTCGGCGCGGCTGAACATGGACTCGCCGAAGAACAGGCGGCCGATGGCCAGGCCGTAGAGGCCCCCAACCAGTTCATTGCCTTGCCAGGCTTCGGCCGAATGGGCGACGCCCAGGCGGTGCAGCTGGCAATAGGCATCCTGCATCGGGGTGGTGATCCAGGTGCCGTCCGTGTAATCGCGCGGGCCGGCGCAGCCGTGGATGACCTGCTCGAACGCCTGGTCGATGGTGACCTGGTACTGCTGCTGGCGGATGAACTTGGCGAGGCTGCGGGAAACGTGCAGTTCTTCGGGGAATAGCACGGTGCGTGGGTCGGGCGACCACCAGAGGATGGGTTGCCCGTCCTGGAACCAGGGGAAGCAGCCATGGCGGTAGGCCTGGATCAGGCGCTGCGGGTTGAGGTCACCGCCGGCCGCGAGCAGGCCGTTGGGCTCGCGCAGGGCCTTGTCGAGGGGCGGAAAGTCGAAATTGCTGCGGGAAAGCCACTTGAGCATAGGGAGGAGGGGAGGGCGAGCCTCCCCTGGCACCGATCAGTTGTCGTCGAGGAACTTTTCGGCGTCCAGCGCGGCCATGCAGCCGGCGCCGGCAGAAGTGATCGCCTGGCGATACACGTGGTCGGCCACGTCGCCGGCGGCGAACACGCCGTCGATGCTGGTCAGGGTCGCGTTGCCTTCGGCGCCGCCCTTGATCTTCAGGTAGCCGTCATGCATCTCCAACTGGCCCTTGAACAGGTCGGTGTTGGGCTTGTGGCCGATGGCGATGAATACGCCGGCGAGGTCAAGCTGGCGGGTTTCGCCGCTGTTGGCGTCCTTCAGACGTACGCCCACGACACCCATGTTGTCGCCCAGGACTTCGTCCAGGGTGGTGTTCCAGTGCAGGCGCACGTTGCCGTTCTTGGCTTTTTCGAACAGCTTGTCCTGGAGGATCTTCTCCGAGCGCAGCTTATCGCGGCGGTGGATCAGGTGGACTTCCTTGGCGATGTTGGACAGGTACAGCGCTTCTTCCACGGCGGTGTTGCCGCCACCGACCACGCAGACGACCTGGTTGCGGTAGAAGAAACCGTCACAGGTGGCGCAGGCGGAAACGCCCTTGCCCATGAAGGCTTCTTCCGAGGACATGCCCAGGTACTGGGCCGAGGCGCCGGTGGCGATGATCAGCGCGTCGCAGGTGTAGGTGCCGCTGTCGCCCTTGAGGGTGAAGGGCTTCTGCTGCAACTCGGCGGTGTGGATGTGGTCGTAGACGATCTCGGTGTCGAAACGCTTGGCGTGCTGCTCCATGCGCTGCATCAGGGCAGGACCGGTCAGGCCTTCGACGTCGCCGGGCCAGTTGTCGACCTCGGTGGTGGTGGTGAGCTGGCCGCCGGGCTGGATGCCGGTTATGACAACAGGCTTGAGGTTGGCGCGCGCGGCATACACGGCCGCGGTGTAGCCCGCGGGGCCGGAGCCCAGGATGATCAGGCGCGAATGCTTGACTTCACTCATAAAAAGACTCCATAAGCCTTTGTCACGTAAGAGAATGCATGCTCCAATTGAGCAGCCGAAAAGCGGTGTTGGGCTATGCTACACCGAACCCCGGAAAGCCGGCAAAAGCGCAGTCAGGCACATCCGGGGTCGCTGGCATCGGCCGGCCAAAGCCGTACAATAGGCCCGTTTTGCGGCCCAACGACTCTCGGAAGCGCGTATAGCGCAGGATTAGAAGCGTTTTGAAGGACACCACAGCAAGCCATGCCGCCGCCTGGCGCCAGCAATTGCATTACCGTCTGAAGGAAGGGGCCCTGATCGCGCTTGGCGCGCTCTGCCTTTACCTCTGGATGGCGCTGCTCACCTACGATTCCTCCGATCCGGGCTGGAGCCATTCCAGTCACGTCGAGCAGGTGCAGAACGCTGCCGGTCGCCTGGGGGCGCTGAGCGCCGACATCCTGTTCATGGTGCTGGGGTATTTCGCCTACCTGTTCCCGCTGCTGCTGGCGGTGAAGACCTATCAGGTCTTCCGCAAGCGTCACCTGCCCTGGGAGTGGAGTGGCTGGCTGTTCTCCTGGCGCCTGATCGGCCTGGTATTCCTGGTGTTGTCCGGTTCAGCCCTGGCCTATATCCATTTCCATACCAGCGGTGCCCACATGCCGGCCACCGCGGGCGGCGCCCTGGGTGAAAGCCTCGGCCAGCTGGGCGTCAATGCGCTGAACGTGCAGGGCAGCACGCTGCTGTTCCTGGCGCTGTTCCTGTTCGGCATGACGGTGTTCGCCGACCTGTCCTGGTTCAAGGTGATGGACGTCACCGGCAAGATCACCCTCGACCTCTTCGAACTGATCCACAACGCCACCAACCGCTGGTGGAGTGCCCGCAGCGAGCACAAGCAACTCGTCGCTCAATTGCGTGAAGTCGACGAGCGCGTGGCCGAGGTCGCCGCGCCCATCGTTGCCGATCGCCGCGAGCAGGCCAAGGTCAAGGAGCGCCTGATCGAGCGCGAGGAAGCGCTGGTCAAGAGCGTGCAGGAGCGCGAGAAGCGCGTAGCGCCGAAGATCGACGTCCCGCCGCCGCCTACCAAGCCGGCCGAGCCGAGCAAGCGCGTGCTGAAAGAGAAGCAGGCGCCGCTGTTCGTCGATACCGCCGTGGAAGGCACGCTGCCGCCGCTGTCGATCCTCGACCCGGCCTCGGAAAAGAAGCAGAGCTATTCGCCCGAATCCCTGGAGGCCATGTCGCGCCTGCTGGAGATCAAGCTCAAGGAGTTCGGCGTCGAAGTCATCGTTGAGTCCGTGCATCCGGGCCCGGTGATCACCCGTTTCGAAATCCAGCCGGCCGCCGGCGTGAAGGTCAGCCGTATCTCCAACCTGGCCAAGGACCTGGCGCGTTCGCTGGCAGTGATCAGCGTGCGCGTGGTGGAAGTCATCCCCGGCAAGACCACCGTGGGCATCGAGATTCCCAACGAAGACCGGCAGATGGTGCGCTTCTCCGAAGTGCTGATGACGCCTGAGTACGATGAGCATAAGTCCACCGTGCCGCTGGCCCTGGGCCACGATATCGGCGGTCATCCGATCATCACCGATCTGGCGAAGATGCCGCACCTGCTAGTGGCCGGTACTACCGGTTCCGGTAAGTCGGTGGGCGTGAACGCCATGCTGCTATCGATCCTGTTCAAGTCCACGCCGGAAGAGGCGCGCTTGATCATGATCGACCCGAAGATGCTGGAACTGTCGATCTACGAAGGCATTCCGCACCTGCTCTGCCCGGTCGTCACCGACATGAAGGAGGCCGCCAACGCGCTGCGCTGGAGCGTCGCCGAGATGGAGCGCCGCTACAAGCTGATGGCGGCCATGGGCGTGCGTAACCTGGCTGGCTTCAACCGCAAGGTGAAGGACGCGGAGGAGGCCGGCACCCCGCTGACCGACCCGCTATACCGCCGCGAGAGCATGGAAGACGAAGCGCCGCTGCTGCAGACCCTGCCGACCATCGTGGTCGTCGTGGACGAATTCGCCGACATGATGATGATCGTCGGCAAGAAGGTGGAAGAGTTGATCGCCCGTATCGCCCAGAAGGCGCGTGCGGCAGGCATCCACCTGATTCTGGCGACCCAGCGTCCGTCGGTGGATGTGATCACCGGCCTGATCAAGGCGAACATCCCAACCCGTATCGCCTTCCAGGTGTCCAGCAAGATCGACTCGCGCACCATTCTCGACCAGGGCGGCGCCGAGCAACTGCTGGGCCACGGCGACATGCTGTATCTGCCGCCGGGTACCGGCCTGCCGATTCGTGTCCATGGCGCCTTCGTTTCCGATGACGAAGTGCACCGTGTCGTTGAGGCGTGGAAGCTGCGTGGCGCACCGAACTACATCGAGGACATTCTCGCCGGCGCCGATGAAGGCGGTGGTGGTTCGTTCGAAGGTGGCGGTGGCGGCGAAGGCAGCGAAGGCAGCGAGGACGATCCGCTCTACGACGAAGCCGTGCGCTTCGTGACCGAAAGCCGCCGGGCTTCCATCTCTGCCGTGCAGCGCAAGCTGAAGATTGGCTACAACCGCGCCGCGCGGATGATCGAGGCCATGGAAATGGCCGGCGTGGTCACCGCGATGAATACCAATGGCTCGCGTGAAGTGATCGCGCCGGCCCCGATCCGTGATTGATTCGACTTCGAGGATTTCGATGCGTCTGATCCGCCTGTTGTTCGTTGCTGCGCTGGCCTTCGCCGGCGCCCAGGCCCATGCCGACGATGCTGCTGCGCAGCGCCTGAGCGGGATGCTCACCAAGGCCCAGACAATGACCGCGCGCTTCTCCCAGTTGACCCTGGACGGCAGCGGCACCCGCCTGCAGGAAACCGCCGGCACCCTGGGCCTCAAGCGCCCTGGCCTGTTCCGCTGGCACACCGATGCGCCGAACGAGCAGCTGCTGATCTCCAACGGTGAGAAAATCTGGCTGTACGACCCGGACCTGGAGCAGGTGACCATCCAGAAGCTCGACCAGCGCCTGACCCAGACCCCGGCGCTGCTGCTCTCCGGTGACGTGTCGAAGATCGGTCAGAGCTTCGATATCACCGCGAAGGATGGCGGCAACGTGGTCGACTTCACCCTCAAGCCCAAGTCCAAGGACACGCTGTTCGACAGCCTGCGGATTTCCTTCCGCAGCGGTGTGGTGAATGACATGCAGCTGATCGACAGCGTCGGCCAGCGCACCAATATCCTGTTCTTCGACGTGAAGATGAACGAGCCGATGGACACCAAGCAGTTCGTCTTCGAAGTGCCCAAGGGCGTCGACGTCATCCAGGAATGACCGGCCGCGTGCCGGATTGATCGATAGGTAATACCGTGGACCTGTTCCGCTCCGCCCCCGTTTCCCAGCCCCTGGCCGCGCGGCTGCGCGCGACCAGCCTGGACGAGTACGTCGGCCAGGAGCATCTGCTCGCCCGTGGCAAGCCGCTGCGTGAGGCGCTGGAGCAGGGCGCACTGCACTCGATGATCTTCTGGGGCCCGCCCGGAGTCGGCAAGACCACCCTGGCGAAGCTGCTGGCGCAGGTCACCGACGCGCACTTCGAGACCATCTCGGCGGTGCTCTCGGGCGTGAAGGAAATCCGCCAGTCGGTGGAAGTGGCCAAGCAGCATGCCGCGCAGTACGGCCGTCGCACCATCCTCTTCGTCGATGAGGTGCACCGCTTCAACAAGAGCCAGCAGGATGCGTTCCTGCCTTACGTTGAAGACGGCACGCTGATCTTCATCGGTGCGACCACCGAGAACCCGTCCTTCGAGTTGAACAACGCACTGCTCTCCCGCGCCCGCGTCTACGTGCTGAAAAGCTTGGACGAAGCGGCCCTGCGGCGGTTGGTAGAGCGCGCATTGACCGAGGAAAAGGGCCTGGGCAAGCGCAACCTGAGCCTGCCCGACGACAGTTTTGCGATCCTCATGGCCGCCGCCGACGGCGATGGCCGGCGCCTGCTCAATCTGCTGGAGAACGCTTCCGACCTCGCTGAAGACAACAGCGAGATCAGCGCCGAGTTGCTGCAGAACCTGTTGGGCGACTCGCGCCGGCGCTTCGACAAGGGCGGCGAGGCCTTCTACGACCAGATCAGCGCGCTGCACAAGTCGGTGCGTGGCTCCAGCCCCGATGGCGCGCTGTACTGGTATTCGCGCATGCTCGATGGTGGCTGCGATCCGCTGTACATCGCCCGCCGAGTGGTGCGCATGGCCAGCGAGGATATCGGCAATGCCGATCCGCGCGCGCTGACCCTGTGCCTTCACGCCTGGGACGTGCAGGAACGCCTCGGCAGCCCGGAGGGCGAGCTGGCGATTGCACAGGCTATCGTTTACCTGGCCTGTGCGCCGAAGAGCAATGCCGTCTACAACGCTTACAACACGGCACGCCGTGATGTGGCGGAGAGCGGTTCGCTGGAAGTGCCGCTGCATTTGCGCAACGCACCGACCAAGCTGATGAAGAACCTGGGCTATGGCGACGAGTATCGCTATGCCCATGATGAGCCGGATGCCTATGCGGCCGGAGAAGACTACTTCCCCGAGTCGATGGAACCGCGCCAGTATTACCAACCCGTGCCGCGCGGGCTCGAACTGAAGATCGGCGAAAAGCTGCGCCACCTGGCCAGCCTCGACAAGGCCAGTTCCCGCCGTCGCAGAAAATCCTGAAGTGGTGCCCTTGAGCGCCGCCTGACACTAGACACGAGAAGACACCATGCTCGATTCCAAACTGGTTCGTACCCAGCCGCAGGAAGTGGCCGAACGCCTGGCCACCCGTGGCTTCACCCTGGACGTAGCGCGCATCGAAGCGCTGGAGAGCCAGCGCAAGGCCGTGCAGACCCGCACCGAGACCCTCCAGGCCGAGCGCAACTCGCGCTCCAAGGCAATCGGCCAGGCCATGAAGAATGGCGAGGACGTTGCGCCGCTGAAGGCCGAAGTCAATCGCATGGCCGAGGAGCTGGAGTCGGGCAAGCGCGAGCTGGATGCCATCCAGGCCGAGCTGGACAGCCTGCTGCTGAATATCCCGAACCTGCCGCACGAATCCGTGCCGGTCGGTGCCGATGAAGAAGAGAACGTCGAAGTCCGTCGCTGGGGCACCCCACGCACCTTCGACTTCGAGATCAAGGACCACGTCGCCCTGGGCGAGCAGCACGGTTGGCTGGACTTCGAGACCGCCGCGCGACTGTCCGGCGCCCGCTTCGCCCTGATGCGCGGCCCGATCGCCCGCCTGCACCGCGCCCTGGCGCAGTTCATGCTCGACCTGCACACCCGCGAGCACGGCTACGAAGAGGCCTATACCCCGTACCTGGTACAAGCTCCGGCGCTGCAGGGCACCGGCCAACTGCCGAAGTTCGAGGAAGACCTGTTCAAGATCCAGCGTGAAGACGAAGCCGATCTGTACCTGATCCCGACTGCCGAGGTCTCGCTGACCAACATCGTGGCCGGCCAGATCCTCGACGCGAAGGAGCTGCCTCTGAAGTTCGTCGCCCACACCCCGTGCTTCCGCAGCGAAGCCGGCGCGTCGGGCCGTGATACCCGCGGCATGATCCGCCAGCACCAGTTCGACAAGGTCGAGATGGTGCAGATCGTCGAGCCGTCCAAGTCCTGGGAAGCCCTGGAAAGCCTGGTCGGCAACGCCGAGAGGGTCCTCCAGGCGCTGGAGCTGCCGTACCGCGCCCTGGCGCTGTGCACTGGCGACATGGGCTTTGGTGCCGCCAAGACCTACGACCTCGAAGTCTGGGTGCCGAGCCAGGACAAGTACCGCGAGATTTCCTCCTGCTCCAACTGCGGCGACTTCCAGGCCCGCCGCATGCAGGCGCGCTATCGCAACCCGGAAACCGGCAAGCCGGAGCTGGTCCATACCCTCAACGGTTCGGGCCTGGCCGTGGGCCGTACCCTGGTCGCCGTGCTGGAGAACTACCAGCAGGCCGACGGTTCGATTCGTGTGCCGGAAGTGCTCAAGCCGTACATGGCTGGCATCGAGGTAATCGGCTGAGATGGACTTCCTGCCGCTGTTCCACATCCTGCGCGGACGTCGCGCGCTACTGGTCGGCGGCGGTGATGTCGCACTGCGCAAGGCGCGCCTGCTGAATGACGCCGGCGCGGTGCTGCGTGTGGTGGCGCCGGAGGTGCACTCCGAGCTGCGAGAGCTGGTCGAGGAGGGCGCGGGCGAATTGCTCCTGCGCCCCTACGCCCAGGGCGACCTGCAGGATTGCGTGCTGGTCATCGCCGCCACCGACGATGAGCCGCTCAACGCCCAGGTGTCCCGAGATTCCAACGAGCGCGGCGTACCGGTCAACGTGGTCGACGCACCGGCCCTGTGCAGCGTGATCTTCCCGGCCATCGTTGACCGTTCGCCGCTGGTGGTGGCCGTGTCCAGCGGTGGCGACGCGCCGGTGCTGGCGCGCCTGCTGCGCGCCAAGCTGGAAACCTGGATTCCCGCGACCTATGGCCAACTGGCCGGCCTGGCCAGCCGCTTCCGCGAGCGCGTGAAGCAGCGCCTGCCGGACCTGCAGCAGCGCCGCAAGTTCTGGGAAGACGTGTTCCAGGGGCCTGTCGCCGAGCGCATGCTCGCCGGCCAGCCGAACGAAGCCGAGCGTCTGCTGGCGGACAAGCTTGAAGCGCCGCAGCCCGAATCCCGTGGCGAGGTCTATCTGGTCGGCGCCGGCCCTGGCGATCCGGACCTGCTGACCTTCCGCGCCCTGCGCCTGATGCAGCAGGCCGACGTGGTGCTCTATGACCGCCTCGTTGCGCCGGCCATCCTCGAGCTGTGCCGCCGCGATGCGGACCGCCTGTATGTCGGCAAGCGCCGCGCGGACCACGCCGTGCCGCAGGATGAGATCAACCGCCAATTGGTCGAGCTGGCCCAGCAGGGCAAGCGCGTACTGCGCCTGAAGGGCGGTGATCCGTTCATCTTCGGTCGCGGTGGCGAGGAAATCGACGAACTGGCGGCCAATGGCATCCCGTTCCAGGTGGTGCCGGGCATTACCGCGGCAAGCGGCTGCGCGGCCTATGCCGGTATTCCGCTGACACACCGCGATTACGCGCAGTCCGTGCGCTTCGTGACTGGGCACTTGAAGGACGGCACCACCGACCTGCCCTGGAACGATCTGGTCGCTCCGGGCCAGACCCTGGTGTTCTACATGGGCCTCGTCGGCTTGCCGGTAATCTGCGAGCAGCTGGTGCGTCACGGCCGCTCTGCTGACACGCCGGCTGCTCTTGTTCAGCAGGGCACCACCGTGCATCAGCGCGTATTCACTGGCACCCTGGCGAACCTGCCGGAGCTGGTGGCCGAGCACGAAGTGCATGCGCCGACCCTGGTGATAGTCGGGGAAGTGGTGCAACTGCGAGAGAAGCTTGCCTGGTTCGAGGGGCGGCAGTGAGAGCCTCGCGCGTAGCGATCCTGGGCGTTGTGTGCGTCCTGGGTTTCGCTGCGTTACCGGTGTCCGCCGCAAGTTTCGATTGCAAGAAGGCCAGGCAGGCCGACGAGAAAGCCATCTGTGCGGATCGCCAGCTATCCGAGATGGATGTGCAGGTAGCGACTACCTACCGCTTGTTGCGCGGTCTGTTTGCCATGGGCATGCGCGGCAACCTGGGCGACTCCCAGCTCGCCTGGCTGGAGCAGCGCCGCGCCTGCGGCGCCAACAAGTCCTGCCTGAAGCAGCGTTACCAGGAGCGACTGGACGCGCTGCAGAAGGTCTACGACGGTATCGAAAAACCGATCTGAGCCGCTCTTGACCTTGTAGGAGCGAGCTTGCTCGCGAACCGCTTGACGCCATCGCTCTTGGGCATGATTCGCGAGCAAGCTCGCTCCTACAACGGGGGCAGCCGCCGATTAGCTCTTGCGCGCGATACCCTTGCCCGGTAGATGCTCGCGCCCGTGCGGAGTGGTGAAGTCCTGCTGGGGTCCCAGTGGCACGATGCCTGTCGGATTGATGGTGCGATGGCTGCCGTAGTAGTGATGCTTGATGTGCTGGAAATCCACTGTCCCGGCAACGCCGTCCAGTTGATACAGCTCGCGCAGCCAGCCGGACAGGTTCGGATAGTCCGCCAGGCGCCGCAGGTTGCACTTGAAGTGGCCGTGGTAGACCGCGTCGAAGCGGATCAGCGTAGTGAACAGGCGCACATCGGCTTCGGTCAGGTATTCGCCCGCCAGGTAGCGCTGCTCGCCCAGGCGCTCCTCCAGCCAGTCCAGTTCATTGAACAATGTCTTGAAGGCTTCTTCGTAGGCGTCCTGCGTCGTCGCGAAGCCCGCACGGTAAACACCGTTGTTCACGGCCGGGTAGATACGCTCGTTCAGCTCATCGATCTGCGCGCGCAGCGGCTCCGGGTAGAGATCCAGTTTGTTGCCGGTAATGCCATCGAAGGCCGTGTTGAACATGCGGATGATCTCCGCCGATTCGTTGCTGACGATGCGCTGCTCATGCTTGTCCCACAGCACTGGTACGGTGACACGGCCGGTGTAGTGCGGGTCGTCCCGGGTATAGCGCTGATGGAGGAAGTCGAGGCCGTCGAGCTTGTCGCCGGTGGAGCCGAACGCCTTGTCGAAGGTCCAGCCGTTTTCCAGCATCAACCAACTGACGACCGACACGTCGATCAGCGATTCGAGGCCCTTGAGCTGGCGGTAGATCAGCGTGCGGTGAGCCCAGGGGCAGGCCAGGGATACGTAGAGGTGATAGCGGCCGGCCTCGGCGCGGAAGCCGCCTTCGCCGGTGGGGCCGGGCTGGCCGTCGGCGGTGACCCAATTGCGGCGCTGCGCATTTTCGCGCTGGAAGCGGCCGTCCTTGCTGGTGTCATACCACTGATCTTGCCAGCGGCCATCAATCAACTGTCCCATCTTGAGTGCTCCAGAAAGCGGGAAGATGGGACCAGTCTATCGGCTCTGGCTCGATTGTTTAGCGCAAAAACAGGATTCCAGCTATCGACTAAATCGATCTGTTGCGCTCAGTCCAGCGTCTATCGGCCTCTGCGAAGGCTTCGTCTCGCTGCAGCCCGAGCGCGCGCAAGGCAAGGGCCATGGTTGCGCGGACGGCCAGCTCGCCGTAGACGTCCTCTGCGTCGCCGCGCCAGACCGCGGCCAGATGCTGCGGGTCGAGGCTTTCCGGCTTGACGTGGCGCAGCGGTGAAAGCGCGGGCCATTCTTCGTCCCAGTCATTGCCATCGCGGCAGCCGTACAGGTGCGAAGAGGCGTCCGGGTTCACTTCGATCTCGCCGCCTTCGCCTTTGATGACGATGGCGTAGTCGCCCAGCAGGCGGCTGCCTTCGCGGTGTACGGCCTGGTAGCCGGGATGGAAAATGCTTTGCAGCACGCAGGTTGCGCCCAGAGGGTTGATCAGGCGCACCGAGGAATGAATGGGTGAGCGCAGGCCGAGGGTATTGCGCCAGTCGATCATTCGCTGCAGTCGCGGCATCCAGTCCACCAGCGGGGCGAAGGCGACGCCCTGGGTATCCAGTGCCTGGCTGACTGCGCTCCAGTCGCGGCACAGCGGCAGGCCCAGCAGCTCGAGCAATTGCTCGGTGTAGAGGCGGCCGGCGGTGTGGGCGCCTGCGCCATGCAAAAGTATGCGGGTGCCGCTGCCGCCCAGGCATTTCACCGCCAGCAGGTACCAGGGCAGGTGACGCTTCTTGCCGGCGTAGCTCGGCCAGTCCAGGTCCACGGCGATCTTCGGCGCTTGCAGGCGCTCGCGGACGGCCTCAGTGAAGCCGGCCAGCTCTTCGGCGCTTTCTTCCTTGTGCCGCAACAGCATCAGGAAGGCGCCCAGTTGCGCCTCCTCGACCTTGTCGTCGAGGATCAGGCCCAGCGCTTCGCGGGCTTCCTCGCGGGTCAGTCCGCGCGCGCCGCGCTTGCCTTTGCCGAGGATGCGGACGAACTGGGCGAAGGGGTGTTCGGTGGGTGTCTGCAGGACGAGCGGGGCGGCGGTCATAGGCAATTGGTCGGCTTCGGCAGGCCGGCGAGCTTGGCGGCAAGCTTGGCCGGGGTGCCCTTGAACAGGAGGTTGAGGTGCAGGCTGTTGCCCTTTTCCGCGCCCAGCTTCTGGGCAACGTATTTGATCAGCGGGCGGTTGGCCGGGGAGAGCTGAAACTCACCGTAGAACTCGCGCAGCAGCAGGAGGACTTCCCAATGCTCGGGTGTCAGGTGGATGCCTTCGTTGTGCGCCAGGGCTTCGGCGGCGGCGTCGCTCCAGTCGTTCAGGTCGGCGAGGTAGCCGTCCTTGTCCAGCGGCAGGGCTTGGCCATTGACCAATAAGGTACTCATAGCCAGGCGTTTACCTTGTTGAAGCGGGTGCAGAGTTCGACGAAGCCGGGGTAGTCCACGCTGTCGACTCGGGAGGCGACGGCGTCGAGCCCGCGCGCTTGCAGGTCTTCCTGCAGGGCAAACAGAGTGTTGCTTGCCGGCAGTTGCTCCAGCGCCTGTGCCGGCTGCGTGCCCGTGCGGAGCGCGTATACCGCGTCACCGGTCAGCATGATGCCGTCATCGGCGCCCAGCAGGCGCAGGCAGCTGTCGAGCCGACTGTCATTGAAGGGGGAGTGCGAGAGCAGGTGGAGGGTAGCCATCAGATCGTGATCACCTGGTCGTGGGTTTGCAGCAGGCCGCGAAGGGCGTTGTCATCCAGTACCTGTGTGGCCAGCGTGAGGCTGCTGGCGTCCAGGCCGCGCTCGGTCAGGCTGCGCGCGCTGGCATAGAGCTCCTCGACGCCAAAAAGCGGCAAGGCCTGCAGATTGGCTTGCAGGTCTTTTTGCTCAATACCGGCAGGGCGCTGGCCAGGTGCCAGCTGGAGCACGCCGTCATCGAGGAAGAGCATCGAGATCGGCAAGTCGAACGCGCCGCCGGCCAGGGCGATATCCAGCGCCTCGCGGGCAGCGGGGCCGGCCCAGGGGGCCTGGCGGCTGATGATCAGCAGGGACTTGGCCATCAGTTGCCTCCAAAGCAGACCAGCCGGTCCGTCTGTTGCGCTGCTTCATGCAACTGGCCGAGGCCGGAAAGATCCCAGGGTGCCTGCAGGTTGGCGGCGGGACGGGAGTAGCGGTTGGCTTCCTCGCTATTCAGTACGCCGCGGCGCAGCGCTGCGGCGATGCAGACAACGCCGTCAAGCTGGTTGTCGGCAACGAAGCGCGTCCAGGCCGCCGTAACATCCAGTTCATCCTGGCTGGCCACGGTGTTGGCCGCGGCACTGTGCACTCCGTCCTGATAGAAGAACAGTCGGGAGATTTCGTGGCCGCCAGCCAGCGTAGCTTCGGCGAAGCGCAGGGCGCGCCGGGCGGCTGGCGAGTGCGGAGGAGAGAAGAGGGCGATGACGAACTTCATGGAGCTGGCCTTGGCGGCGAATTTTCGCAGGATGATACGGCGCTGCGCCTTTTTTTGCCGCGCCTGAAATGAAAAAAGCCCGTCGAAACGGGCTTTTTCCGTGGCGCTGTATTGATCAGTCGTCGCTGCCCATGATGCCGAAGATCTGCAGCAGGCTGATGAACAGGTTGTAGATCGACACATACAGGCTGATGGTCGCCATGATGTAGTTGCGCTCGCCACCGTGGATGATTGCGCTGGTCTGGAACAGGATCATCGCCGAGGAGAACAGCACGAAGCCGGCGCTGATGGCCAGTTGCAGGCCGCTGATCTGGAAGAACAGCGAGACCAGCACGGCGCCCAGCAGGACGAAGAAGCCTGCGGTGATGAAGCCGGACAGGAAGCTCATGTCCTTGCGGGTGGTCAGCACGTAGGCGGACAGGCCGAAGAACACCAGGGCGGTCATGAAGAAGGCGGAGGAAATGATGCTCGCGCCATTGGCCATGCCCAAGTACATGTTCAGGATCGGGCCGAGGGTGTAGCCCATGAAGCCGGTCAGGGCAAAGGTGCTGACCAGGCCCCAGGCGCTGTTGCGCAGCTTCACGGTGAGGAAGAACAGGCCATAGAAGCCGAGCAGCACCACGAAGAAACTCGGGTACGGCAGGCGCATCTGTTGCGAGGCGAAGGCTACCAGGCCACTGAAGGCCAGGGTCAGGGCCAGCAGGCCGTAGGTATTGCGCAGGACGCCGCTGACCTCTTTCTGCTCCACGGCTGTGGAGTCGAGATATTGCCGTTCTTGCATGTCGTGACACTCCTGTTAAGCGGGATACGGATCCATGACCGTAGTGATGCTCATCATAACAGAGGGAAAAGCGCGCTGAATCATCAGAGTTTGACAGTGTGTTGCGATCCGGTAATATTGCGGCCCGCTCATGTGGAAGCGTGGCCGAGTGGTTTAAGGCAACGGTCTTGAAAACCGTCGACGGGCAACTGTCCTAGAGTTCGAATCTCTACGCTTCCGCCACTATTACAACGTTGAAAGCCCCGCACTGCGGGGCTTTCGCGTTTCTGGGAGGGGGATGCTTTTTGTGGGCTCGCCTCTCCGTTACGCATCGCACTCATCGCACAAGTTAAACAACATCGGAAAAGTCAGTCATCCCGATAGATGTTTCTGTAGGGCGCTGATCGTCTCAGTTAAACTTCAAGTTCCCCTTCCCGGAAAATCCTGAATGAACCAAGTCGAAGATCTCGAGCGGCAGATGCGCGAAGCGCTGGGCGTTGCTCCGAAGAAAGTGAAAACCACTCGGGAAGTCAGCAACCCCATGAGGGGTTACCTGATTGTTCTCAGTGTGCGAGGCGCAAGCGGGCCCGCATTTCGCTTCGAGCACCGCTCACGTTCGCTGAGCCGTACCGAGGCCATCCTGGAGGCGGAGAAAGCCGCGCGCGCCGCAGGCTACAAGCCCTGGGCCCTGCTGGATGCCGTAGAGGCCTGAGCCGCACGAGCGCGGTGGCGGCATGGGTCATCCGTCGGTTGCCGATATGGCGTGGCAATCCCATGCGATGGATGTCGAGTTGATAGCGTCTATCAGATGGAAAACTTCGACGACGGCTCCAGCTCTTACAGTGCAATTAGGTTACCGGTACGGCCGTCCTAGACGCTTCGCCAAGCATCTGTCAGCATTTACCCTTCCTGCGCCACGTATCTCTGGCGCTTGCATTTTGGCGAACCGCTTCCAAGCTAGGTCGTAAGGCTGCTTTCTGTTAAGGTTCGGCAATTGTTCGAAGTCCCTTTTCGGGTCTCACCATTCCATTCTGCTCAAGGGGTGCTGCGTGATTAAGGTGCTGGTGGTCGATGATCACGATCTGGTGCGCACCGGAATTACCCGCATGCTGGCTGATATCGATGGCCTGCAGGTCGTTGGGCAGGCTGACTCCGGTGAGCGTGGGCTGCAGCTCGCTCGCGAACTCAAGCCTGACGTCGTCCTGATGGATGTGAAGATGCCCGGCATCGGCGGTCTCGAAGCCACCCGTAAGCTGCTGCGCAGCCAGCCCGACGTACGCGTCGTGGTGGTGACAGTATGCGAGGAAGACCCGTTCCCGACCCGTCTGATGCAGGCTGGTGCGGCGGGATATCTCACCAAGGGTGCAGCGCTGGATGAGATGGTCCAGGCGATTCGCCAGGTTTTTGCCGGCCAGCGCTACATCAGCCCGCAGATCGCCCAGAACCTCGCGCTGAAGTCCTTCGAGCCGGAAAGGAACGCATCGCCATTCGATACCCTGTCCGAGCGTGAAATCCAGATCGCGCTGATGATCGCCAACTGCCACAAGGTGCAGAGCATATCGGACAAGCTGTGCCTCTCGCCCAAGACTGTGAATACCTACCGCTACCGCATCTTCGAGAAGCTCTCGATCACCAGTGACGTCGAACTGGCGTTGCTGGCTGTCCGGCACGGCATGGTCGACGCCAGTAACTGATCATGGTGCAACCGTTCGATTCGGCGGCATTCCTTGCCACCTGCAGCGGGCGGCCGGGCGTTTATCGCATGTTCGACGTCGACGCAAAGTTGCTCTACGTCGGCAAGGCGAAGGACCTCAAGAAGCGCCTCTCCAGCTACTTCCGCAAGACTGGCCTGGCGCCAAAGACGGCCGCCCTGGTGGCGAAGATCGCCCAGGTCGAGACCACCATCACCGCCAACGAAACCGAGGCGCTGCTGCTTGAGCAGACGCTGATCAAGGAATGGCGGCCGCCCTACAACATTCTGCTGCGCGACGATAAATCGTATCCGTACGTCTTCCTGTCGAGCGAGGATCAGTATCCGCGCCTGACCATTCACCGCGGCGCGAAGAAGGCCAAAGGACGGTACTTCGGGCCTTATCCGAGCGCTGGCGCCATTCGCGAAAGCCTGGCGTTGCTGCAGAAGGCCTTCTTCGTGCGCCAGTGTGAGGACAGCTACTACCGCAACCGCACGCGCCCGTGTCTGCAATATCAGATCAAGCGCTGCAAGGCGCCCTGTGTCGGACTGGTGAGCGAGGAGGAGTATGCCGAAGACGTACGCCACTCGATCATGTTTCTCGAAGGGCGCAGCAATGTGCTGGCCGAGGAACTCTCCACCAACATGGAAGAGGCGGCGATGCGCCTGGACTTCGAAAAGGCGGCGGAGCTGCGCGATCAGGTGCAGATCCTGCGACGCGTGCAGGACCAGCAGAGCATGGAGTTCGGCACCGGTAACGTCGATGTGGTGGCGGCCATCGTTACGCCGGGTGGCGCATGCGTACACCTGATCAGCGTGCGGGGCGGTCGAGTGCTGGGAAGCAAGAACTTCTTCCCGCAGGTGGCGATCGAGGAGGAAGTGGGCGATGTCCTGCTGGCCTTCCTCGGGCAGTACTACCTCAGTCATCACGAGCGCGATCTGCCGAACGAGCTGATCGTCAATGCCGTGCATGAAGACTTCCCCATCCTGGCTTCCGCCATCGAGGCGTCACGTGGGCGACTGCTGGAAATCAGTCACCGCGTGCGAACTACGCGCGCCCGCTGGCAGCAACTTGCCGTGACGAATGCCGAGCAAGCGCTGGCGGCACGCCTCGCCAACCGCCAGCACATGGCCGCGCGCTTCGATGCGTTGGGAGAGGCGCTGGATCTGCCCGAGCCGCCGCAGCGGCTCGAGTGTTTCGATATCAGCCATTCCAGTGGCGAGGCGACAGTGGCTTCCTGTGTGGTCTTTGGCCCGGAGGGCGCACTGAAGTCGGACTATCGCCGCTTCAATATCGAAGGCATCACCGGCGGCGACGATTACGCCGCCATGCACCAGGCGCTGACCCGTCGCTTCAGCCGATTGAAGGAAGGAGAGGGCAAGATGCCCGACATCCTTCTGGTGGACGGCGGCAAGGGGCAGTTGGCGATGGCCCAGGAAGTGCTCCAGGAGCTGGCCGTGGTTGGGCTGACGCTACTCGGCGTCGCCAAGGGCGTCACTCGCAAGCCTGGCCTCGAAACCCTGTACCTCAATGATGCCGAGAACGAATTCACCTTGCCCGCCGACTCGCCGGCGCTGCACCTGATCCAGCAGATCCGCGACGAAGCGCACCGCTTTGCCATCACTGGCCACCGTGCACGGCGGGGCAAGGCGCGGCGTACCTCCACACTAGAAGACGTCGCTGGCGTCGGACCCAAGCGCCGGCGCGATCTGCTCAAGCATTTCGGCGGGTTGCAGGAATTGGGCAGAGCCAGTATCGATGAAATCGCCAAAGCCCCCGGCATCAGCAAAAAGCTGGCAGAGCAGATTTATGCTGCACTGCACAGCGAGTAGAATGCCGGCTCAACTCGCAGACCTTCCGACCCGATGAATATCCCGAACCTGCTCACACTGCTTCGCGTTCTGCTCATTCCGATCTTCATCCTGCTGTTCTATCTTCCGTTCCCGGCCAGCCATCTGGCCGCTAGTGCCGTATTTGCCCTTGCTGCCGCTACCGACTGGCTGGACGGCTACCTGGCGCGGCGGCTGGGGCAGAGCACTCCCTTCGGTGCCTTCCTCGATCCGGTGGCAGACAAGCTGATGGTCGCTACCGCGCTGGTGCTGTTGGTGGAGGAGCACGCAAATCTGTGGCTGACGCTGCCGGCCGTCATCATCATCGGTCGCGAGATCGTCGTTTCCGCGCTGCGCGAGTGGATGGCGGAGATCGGGGCGAGGGCACACGTAGCGGTTTCCAGCCTGGGTAAATGGAAAACGGCGGCGCAGATGCTGGCGCTGGTAATTCTCCTGGCCAATCCGCCGCTGATGACTTTCTGGGTCCTGGTGGGTTATGCGCTGCTCATCGTGGCCGCCATCCTTACCCTGTGGTCGATGCTGCACTATCTGCTGGCTGCATGGCCGCACCTGAACACCACCCCAAAAGAGAAATAAGTATTTTTGAATCAAGGAGTTGACAGGCATTTCCAAATCGTTAGAATGGCGCCCGTCAACACGACAATGCGGGAATAGCTCAGTTGGTAGAGCACGACCTTGCCAAGGTCGGGGTCGCGAGTTCGAGTCTCGTTTCCCGCTCCAGATTTTGATGATTCGCCTTGATTCATCCGTGTTATGGCTGAGTAGCAGAGTGGTTATGCACCGGATTGCAAATCCGTGAACGCCGGTTCGATTCCGACCTCAGCCTCCAATAGAAAAGCCCTGTAAATCGAAGATTTACAGGGCTTTTTCTTTAGCTGCCCTCTGCGGGAATTGCCAGGTTCGGCAACTTGCGCAGGGGAGTTGGGGCTGTATATAGTCCAGCCCTTTCCGGGTGCATGCCCGGATACGCTGCAACGCGCTGCCGCCCGGATGGCGAAATCGGTAGACGCAGGAGACTTAAAATCTCTCGCCCTTTGGGCGTGCCGGTTCGAGTCCGGCTCCGGGCACCATTTCTAAATCAACGGTCTCCGGGCCGTTGCGCTCCACCTCCCTCCTATCGTTTTGGTCCGCAATTCTGGATTCGGTCCGCAATCACTTCGTCGGTGTGACCTTCTTGCCTTTCCGATCTCGGATGTAGCGCTCGGTCATTGTGACGGTCGTGTGCCCGAGCTGGTCCCGAACTTTCAGGATGCCTCCGGTCGATTCCGACTTGTCGCTGCCGGCCTCCGGATTGCCGCTGATCCCGGAGCAGGGGTTGGCCAGCTTCGTGTAGCCCATCTTCCGCGCGTAGTTCCACATGTGGCTGAGCAGGGCCTTCTCGCGGTTTGCGCTGACCGACGCGTCGCTGCGCCACCGCATGTATTGGTAAGCGTGCTGCGGCTCGATCGAGTCCAGCGGGCCGGGCGGGTCGTCGAAGAACTCCAGCAGCTTCACCAGGTACTGGGCGTCATTCTTCGGCACCACGTCCAGGAAGTACTGCACCGACACGTAGCGTAGGGTGACGACCTTCTCGGCCAGGTTGTCGGCATTGCGATCCCGCTCCAGCTCGGCGTACTTCATGATCGCCAGGCCGTAGTCGGAGCCGAGCGGTACCTCTTTCCGAGGCTTGCCGCCGGCATCGTAGTAGTAATAGATCTTTCCGCTGGGCTTAGTGCGCTCGCGTAGGCGAGTGACCGCGCATGGTTTCTTCGGTCGTCTTCCCATCAGCTGGCCTTCCGCGACGTCCATTTCGGTGTTTCTTCAGCCTGGCGACCTTTCGCCGGTAGAAGGTTGGCCGAGATCACACAGGGCCATCCATTCATCTTGATGGTGTGCTTGATCCCGTTCTGCTTCAAGACGCGCACCTGGCCGGCCTTCGTCCGTGCGTCGGTGAGCAGGCAAATCTCCTCATGGGTGAGGAAGACGATAGGTTCCATGAGCAATACCTCATCTCGCCAGCTCAGGCCGGTGATGTTGAAATGGGTGGGGGAGATTCAGTACAGGGGGGGCGCAGCGCGGAGCCGTTCTAATTCATCGCGTCTTTGTGCTGATCGTATGCTTCGAATTGCTGGCATTTCAGCTCGGCACTGGCGTCTGCTTGTTCGGGAGTTTGATTCCCCCGGTAACCGAAGCGTACGAAGTACCTGACGATCGTCTGAGTGTCTGGGTCGAACTGAGCGCTACGTTTGTCGGCGTCTGCGATCGCTTGCTGTTCGGTGCTGCCCTGGTCACGGTATGTGGCGCCTGCATGAGCAAACAGGCCCACTCCAGTGCAGAAGTCAGACGCCTGAACACTGGCGGCAAGAGTCATAAGCAGGAACAACGCGGTGAGTCTCTTCATATGCCCTCACTTACCCTGCAGTTGCGCGCATGCACTGAGTATGGAGGCTACCCCAGTGGTTTGCCTGTTTTGTCGATCGTGCAGTTTGCTGCTTTCGAGGGCTCGGAATGGTGCTCGCTCCTGGAGAACAGGCCTGCAGCGCAGGCAGTCGCATTTCTCGGAGTCTTTGCCGGTGTCGCGGCAGAAGGTGGGGTGAGTTATGGCGTCACTCGTTTGAACTCAACGACCCAGACCCAGGGGTTGGCATCGGATTCATCGCCACCGGTTACCGACTGGAACAGGTACTGGAGGCATCCTGTGGCCAAACGAAAGCGGGCCCGCCCTCGTCGGAAGGGAGCCAGCGGCGACAGTCGTAGTGGATGCCTGCGGCAATCGCCTGCTCCTCGCTGATGTCCTGCAGGCGTTCGACGCGTACAGCTGTGACCTCCAGCAGGAGTCGGGTGTCCTTGCGGAATATGTGGATGGCCTGGGTTCACTTGCTCACCTTGCAATGCGCGCCATCGTCAGTGTCGGCACGATAGGTCAGGCGACAGCCGATATCGGCATAGGTCTCACGCACCCATAAGCGGTCGCCTGGTTCGCCATAGGGGCATACACCATGCGCGGCAAGTTCCTGGGCGCATTCCGCTTCGTTCTCGCCGAAAACGCAGTACCCACAACGGGGATGGCTCTGGCCAATTGCGCTCCAGCGTGGGCCTCCGGCTGGGATGGACATGTCTTCCGTAGGAATCTGACCGCCCTTTACTGGCCGGCGCGTAACGGTCTTTCTGCCTTCCAAGATGGCGTGGACCATTGGCCCGTTGAACAGGATGAGGCGCTCCTCCATGCTGCGCTGCTTGCTGGTTCGGTGATCTGGCTGGCGGTGAACACCTGCATGCCCAGCTCGCTGGCGACGTGGTACTCGAGGCGGGCGCCCTTGGACTTGTCCCAGCCCGGCAGGTGATGAGCTTCGTCAGGTCCAGGCGCAGGTAGTCGGCCCACTCGAAGCCATCGATCATGCCGTGGCCTGCCGGGTTCTCGACGTGGTAGCCGAGCTGGCGCAGGCGCGCGGCCTCGGCGTGGAATGCCGGGTAGTTGAACTCCGGCAGGCCGGTCATGGGGCCGGTGAGGTACATGCGTCCCTCGCGCGGCACGGCAATGAGACGGTCCATGGGCTGGCCGAAGACCTCGCGCGCCTGCTCGACGGGGACGAGCACCAAGCCCAGGTCCAGGGCTTCGATAACGTCCTCGGGGTGGCGCCAGCCGACGAAGCGGCATTCACGGGTGGCGGGATCGAAGCCGGCCACGGCCTGCTCTTCGTGATTTCTGGGCATGACGAATCCTCGCGCTGCATTGGCGCCTTATGGTTGATTGATCTAGCTTCGGAAGAGACCGGCATTCAGCCGAGCCAAGGAGTGGTGATGAACAAGATGCAGAAGCAGTTTCTTGAAGAGCACCAGCGCCTGATTGCGGACTTCAAGGCGAAGTCCGACGCTTTAGGTGAGCTTGTGGAGAATGGCAGCGACGACCCTGATCTTGAGCAGAAAGCGAATCAGTTGATGCTGGAGATGACGGAGGCCAATGAGAGAATCAACAATCACATGCCGCCGGTCTCCTGGCTCACCTCGTTGCTCTTTAAGCTCCGGGGGCGCCTGACTGGCTAGCAGTAGTGGCGCAATGGCATGGAGTGGGGTAGACCCCCCGCGTACTTTCGGTCGAATCGGCCGACGTGCAGGTACAGCTTCGGCGGTTGCCCGTCGATGTTGCCGAGCAGTTTCCGTTGCAGGTCCTGGTAGTGTCCTTCGGTTCTGATCGAGCCGACTACCTCGCCATTCACCAAGACATGCTAGTAGCAGCCCAGGCACCAGTGAGTTTCCCGGGTGATGTTGTGCTCGACTCTCCAGGAGTAGGCGCGAGCGCGTGGGTGACCATCTCCTGGCGCTCTGACAGGCAGATCAGCCCGAGCTGGTAGGCCTCCGCCTGAGCCAGCAGATAGTGGTAGTGGTCGTCAGTCCGGTAGAGGAAGGCGACGCGGTCGCCCACCCCAGTCTCCCATCGTGACTTCAGCAGGCGCCGTTCATCTTCGTGTTCGGTGGAATACATGTTCCGCCTACCGAGTCAGGGGAGGGGAAGGATGCTGTATGAATGTGCAGATTAAAGGTGGGGTGACGAGGGGGCAGGGTCGGCAGGTTCGCGCTAGACAAGAACTCTTAATCCAGAGGGGGGCAGACCCTGCGAAACTATCTTGTCTGCTGGTGATCGGTAGGTCGGATGGTTCTGCTGATACTGAGGGAAGGGGATGGCGTGCCCAGGACGGGCAAGGCGGGAGAATTCTGGTCCGCAATGAATTTTGATTCCTTGCCACGCGTGGCCCAGAAGGGTGCCTTGAGAATTCGGTCGCGGACCCGAAAGCTGCTTAAGTTCTTCATACATAAAGGAAGGGCGAGTGAATTAAAATCTCTCGCCCTTTGGGCGTGCCGGTTCGAGTCCGGCCCCGGGCACCATTTCCCTTCGCCCCGAATCATTGCAGTTTGCATGTCTGAATCGAGGCGAGCGACATACATGAAAAACCCGGCCTAGGCCGGGTTTTTCATTTTCAACGATTCAACGATTCAACGATTCAACGATTCAGCGATTCAGGCGCCGATATGCGCCATCGAGCGCAGTTTTGCGCCGGCCTTGACGATGCGGCGTTGGCGCAGAGGTCCGCTGGCCTCATAAAAATTCTGCAGCGGTACTTCTTCCTTGAAGTGATCGGCGTCGTGCTCCTGCAGCGGGCCGTATTCGGTTGCCAGATCGCGGCGGATGCGACCTACCAGGCTGATCAGCAGCTCTTCGTTGCGTTGTTCTTCCAGTCGCACCACCCGGCAGGCGATGTGTTCACCCGCTTCCTTGCTCAGCGTCATGATCAGGTTGCCGTCCGGTCGAGCGGTGAAACTCACTTCGAAATCGGAAAAGACCTGGCAGAGATATTGGGCGGCAGGCAGGCGGTCGATTGGCATGGCGTCGTCCTCGGCAATGTGTGGGCGGATTCATCCCTTTCATTGCAGGGTGCGTACCAATCTCTGATAAATTAAAAATCCTTTAAAATCAAATATTTAAAAATATTCCGCGCCTTGCTTTCCATGCAGCCTGCAAGGTGTGGCGCAAATACAATGGCATTTTGCACGATGGCGTTTCTAGTGCGGGAGGAGGTGACGCCTCGGTGAAGCGGTTTTTGCCTTGTGCTTGAACTTCTGCATGCGGGCGCGGCGCATGGGTACGCGCAGGATGGCCCACAGCGTAACCAGTGCCAGCAGGACCCAGCCGAGAATCATGAGTGTGACGAACGTGCCTGGATTCATCTTGATATCCTCACCCCTCCCTAAGGGTAGTCCACCGCCAAGGGCGTACTGTCCTTTCGGTTGAGCGGCAATCTCTGCGTAGGTTCCATTCAATGGCTTGCCGGGCTGGCAGGTATCTGATATCTGTATGTATATACAGTATTCGGAGAAGGGTCATGCAACAAGCCATTCTGGATGTCCAAGATGTGCTGCGGTCGGGTGCAGGCGCTGCGGCCACCGCAGTGCTTCTGCATACCTACATAGTCCGTGCGTGTGGCGAAGAGATGACGCAGGCGGGCATTCACGACAGCGACCTGTTGCTGGTCGACCGTTCCGAATTGGCGGCACCGGGTGAGATCGTGGTGGCGGCACTGAACGGTGAGGCGCTGATTCGCCGGCTCGCCATCATCGATGGCTGTTTCGCTCTCCAGGCAGCGAGCGATGGCTTTCCCACCTTGAAGGTCGAGGAGGGGGATGAGCTGTCGATCTGGGGCGTGGTGCGGCAGCGGCTTTGCGGGAGCGAAGTGGCGCAAGGAACCAGAGCGTAGAAAGGGTGCGGGCAGGACCGGGATGCTGACCATTTGCCAGTAAGTTCGAGAACTAAATCGGAAATCCGGTGGTCAGATGCGCGTGTCATCGGTTGCAAGTGCGCGGAAGTGTCGTGCAGCTTGCAATCCGGGGCATTGTAAGGCGGACGCAGCCTGATTAGACTGCGCGCAACTCGCACCCCTGTCCCTCTCGAAGGACTCCCATGATCAAGAAATGTCTGTTCCCGGCCGCCGGCTACGGTACCCGCTTCCTCCCGGCCACCAAGGCCATGCCCAAGGAAATGCTGCCGGTGGTGAACAAGCCGCTGATCCAGTATGCCGTTGAAGAGGCGCTGGAAGCCGGTCTCGGCGAAATTGGTATCGTCACTGGCCGCGGCAAGCGCTCGCTCGAAGACCACTTCGACATCAGCTATGAGCTGGAGCACCAGATTCGCAACACCGACAAGGAAAAGTACCTGGTCGGTATTCGTCGCCTGATCGACGAGTGCACCTTCTCCTACACCCGCCAGGTTGAAATGAAGGGCCTGGGCCACGCGATCCTGACCGGCCGCCCGCTGATCGGCGACGAGCCCTTCGCTGTCGTGCTGGCGGACGACCTGTGCCTGAACCTGGAAGGCGACAGTGTCCTCAAGCAGATGGTCAAGCTGTACAACCAGTTCCGCTGCTCCATCGTGGCAATCCAGGAAGTGCCGCCGGAAGAGACCAACAAGTATGGTGTGATCGCCGGCGAGATGATCCGCGACGACATCTACCGCGTGAACACCATGGTCGAGAAGCCTAAGCCCGAGGATGCCCCGTCGAACCTGGCGATCATCGGCCGCTATATCCTGACTCCGGATATCTTCGACCTGATCGAGCAGACCGAGCCGGGCAAGGGCGGTGAAATCCAGATCACTGATGCTCTGATGAAGCAGGCCCAGGACGGTTGCGTACTGGCCTACAAATTCAAGGGCAAGCGCTTCGACTGCGGCAGCGCCGAGGGTTACATCGAGGCGACCAACTTCTGCTACGAGCACCTCTACAAGACTGGCAAGGCCTGGTAACTCCGGACCTTTCCGCTCTTTGAAAAAGCCACCTTCGGGTGGCTTTTTCGTTTGTGCGGCCGGGCATCACATCGAACGCGGGATTGGCATGGCCTCCGATCCCGGCCCGAGTGGCTGCCCATAGCTGAACTCGACGTAGTTGCCCGCCGGGTCGCGCAGTCCACAGTAATAACCCACCGGGTAAGGCTCTTCCCGGGGAGCCCAGATCAGGCAGCCGGCCGACTGGGCATCCCTGGCGATACGGTCGACTTCCTCGTGGCTGTCCACCGCGAAGCCGAAGTGGCTGTAGTCATCGCAGGCCAGGTGTCGCGCCTGTCCGCCAGGCATGATGACGAAGATGAAGCTGTGCTCCTTGCCGGACTCCGCCATCCAGACAATGCGTGAGCCCTTGCCTTCGCGCTGGTGGATGATGCGCATACCGCAGAAGCGCTCGTAGAACGCTATGCAGGCCTCAAGATCAGGTACATGCAGGGCCAGGTGGGTCAGGGATGGGCGCATGGCGAATGCTCCTTTGGCAGCGGCTGATGGCAGGATAGGTCAGGCGCCATGAGGTATGCTGCCTGACATATCCAAGCGGAGATCCATGATGTCTTTCGATTTCGACCTGTTCGTCATCGGTGCGGGTTCCGGCGGTGTGCGTGCTGCGCGCTTTGCCGCGGGCTTTGGCGCCAAGGTGGCCGTGGCGGAAAGCCGCTACCTTGGCGGTACCTGCGTCAACGTCGGTTGCGTGCCGAAGAAGCTGCTGGTGTACGGGGCGCATTTCCATGAGGACTTCGAGCAGGCTGCCGGCTTTGGCTGGACCCTGGGCGAAGCGAAGTTCGACTGGCCGACCCTGATCGCCAA
Organism: Pseudomonas sp. AU11447; assembly: GCF_001672555.2. Taxonomy (NCBI): domain Bacteria; kingdom Pseudomonadati; phylum Pseudomonadota; class Gammaproteobacteria; order Pseudomonadales; family Pseudomonadaceae; genus Pseudomonas; species Pseudomonas sp. AU11447. The sequence goes on from NZ_LZDG02000047.1 coordinate 93,032, forward strand.
CAAGAATCGCGAGATCCATCGCCTCAATGGCATCTACCGCAATCTGCTGGTGAACAGCGGCGTCACGCTGCTGGAGGGGCATGCCAGGCTGCAGGATGCGCACACCGTGGAAGTCGACGGCCAGCGTTTCCGCGCCAAGCACATCCTCATTGCCACCGGTGGCTGGCCGCAGGTGCCGGACATTCCCGGCAAGGAGCACGCGATCTCTTCCAATGAGGCCTTCTTCCTCAAGGAGCTGCCGCGTCGTGTGCTGGTGGTCGGCGGCGGTTACATCGCCGTGGAGTTCGCCGGCATCTTCCACGGTCTGGGGGCGCAGACTTCGCTGCTGTATCGCAAGGAGCTGTTCCTGCGTGGCTTCGATCGCAGCGTGCGCGAGCACCTGCGCGACGAGCTGACGAAGAAGGGGCTGGACCTGCAGTTCAACAGCGACATCGCGCGCATCGACAAGCAGGCCGACGGCACCCTGGCTGCGACGCTCAAGGATGGTCGCGTGCTGGAGGCGGATTGCGTGTTCTACGCAACCGGCCGCCGTCCGCAACTGGACAACCTGGGCCTGGAGAATGTCTCGGTCGAGCTTGACGATCGTGGTTACATCAAGGTCGATGAGGCCTATCGCACCAGCGAGCCGTCGATCCATGCCATCGGTGATGTGATCGGCCGGGTGCAGTTGACCCCCGTAGCACTGGCTGAAGGCATGGCGCTGGCGCGCAAGCTATTCCGCCCGGAGGAATACCGCCCGGTAGACTACAAGCTGATTCCCACCGCTGTATTCAGCCTGCCCAACATCGGCACGGTCGGCCTGACTGAAGATGAAGCGCGCAGCGCCGGACACCGGGTGAAGCTGTTCGAGAGCCGTTTCCGTCCGATGAAGCTGACGCTCACTGAGTGCCAGGAACGCACCCTGATGAAGCTGATCGTCGATGCCGACACCGATAAGGTGCTGGGTTGCCATATGGTCGGCCCGGAAGCCGGAGAAATCCTCCAGGGCATCGCCATTGCGCTCAAGGCCGGGGCAACCAAGCGGGTGTTCGATGAAACCATCGGCATTCACCCGACCGCGGCGGAAGAGTTCGTGACGCTGCGTACTCCGCTCGGTGCCTGACGGCGCTGGCGGAAATGAAAAAGCCGGTGCATCCGCACCGGCTTTTTTGTGGGCGGGGCGCCGTCAGTTGGCGCGCTCCAGCGGTGCGTGGCCGTCTTCCTGGCGCTGGGAGTAGCGCTGGGCGAGCACGGCGCAGACCATCAGCTGGATCTGGTGGAACAGCATCAGTGGCAGCAGGATCACGCCGACGGTGCTGCTGGCGAACAGCACCGAGGCCATGGGCACGCCGGTGGCCAGGCTCTTCTTCGAGCCGCAGAAGATGATGGTGATCCTGTCTTCCAGGGAGAAGCCCAGCCAGCGCCCCAGCAGGTTGGTGGCGACCAGCGCCAGTGCCAGCAGCACGCAGCAGGCCACGACCAGGCCGGCCAGCGCCGGAAGCGGAACCTGGTGCCACAGGCCCTGAATGACGGCGGCGCTGAAGGCGGTGTAGACCACCAGCAGGATCGATCCCTGGTCCACGTAGCGCAGGACCGGCTTGTTCCGCTCCACCCAGGCGCCGATCCACGGGCGCAGCAGTTGGCCGGCAATGAAGGGCACCAGCAGTTGCAGGGTGATCTTGCCGATGGCGTCCAGCGTCGACATTCCGGTATCGCCATGGGCGCCGATCAGCAACTGCACGAGCAGCGGCGTGACGAAGACGCCCAGCAGGCTGGAGGCCGATGCGCTGCAGATAGCCGCCGGGATATTGCCCCGTGCCAGCGACGTGAAGGCGATAGCCGATTGCACGGTGGCGGGCAGGGCGCAGAGATAGAGCATGCCCAGGTACAGGTCCGGAGTTACCAGGGGCGACAGTGCGGGCTTGAGCGCCAGGCCGAGCAGGGGAAAGAGGATGAAGGTGCAGGAGAATATCAGCAGGTGCAGCCGCCAGTGGGTGGCGCCGGCAATGATCGCCTGGCGCGACAGCTTGGCACCGTGAAGGAAGAACAGCAGCGCGATGCCCAGGTTGGTGATCCAGCCGAAAATCACGGCAGCGGTGCCTTCGCAGGGCAGCAGGCTGGCAACGGTCACGGTGGCGATCAGCGCCAGGGTGAAGTTGTCGGGGAGCAGGCGTGGGCGAGCCATGGGCACATCTCTCATCGTTGTTGTGTGTGAAAGACCACGAAGGTCAGGTTCGCACTCTAAGCCTGCGAGGATGTACCGGCTAACGCCAGAAAGTCAGCTTATGTCGCTGAAAGGACAGTTTCTGCTCCCTGCACATGCAGGTCCACCGAGCACACGCTGACCATCCCGCGCATGCGCTGGGCGATCACCTCGGCGCGATAGCGCGGCAGCGTGTTCACGCGCAGGGCGATGTCCAGCCAGTCTTCCCGGCGGGAGGATTCCACCTCGGCCGGCACGTGGCCCTGCAGTGCAAACTGGTTCAGCAGGCGACAGAGAATGTCGGCATCGATCTCGGCGCGAATCAGATAGCGCACGTCGGCGGCCACTTCGGTGGGGACGGGGCGGTCTTGTGGGGGCGGGGGGAGTTCGACGAGTTGGAGTGCGGGGAGCGTCATGGCGGCTGGCCGATGCAGGAGAGGTGAAGAATATTCTGCGGGCGCGCCAGAGGAATTATTTGCCTGATTTCTGCAATGGATGACTTATTTGTGCATTAATAAGTCTTTCTTGCTGATATTTGAGATTTGTATATGCCCATAACGCTGGATGCCCAAGACCGCAGGATCCTCGAGTTACTGCAGGAGGAGGCAACGCTTTCGACGGCCGAGATCGCTGAGCGCATCGGCCTGTCGCAATCGCCGTGCTGGCGCCGAATCCAGCGTTTGAAGGACGAGGGTGTGATCCGCAAGCAGGTGACTCTGCTGGATCGCAAGAAGATCGGCCTGAACACCCAGATATTCGCCCAGGTGAAACTCAACGCCCATGGGCGCAATCACCTGACGGATTTTGCGCAGGCCATGCAGGAGTTCCCCGAGGTGCTGGAGTGCCACGTCCTGATGGGCGCGGTCGACTTCATGCTGCGCATCGTGACGGAGGATGTGGAGGCTTACGAGCGCTTCTTCTTCGAGCGACTGTCCCAGGTGCCGGGCGTGCAGGAGATCAACTCCATCGTGGCGCTCTCGGAGATCAAGTCCACCACCACGTTGCCCCTGCCGCGCGGCTGAAAAGGCGCCGGGATGCCGGCGCCCAAGGCGGTCAGACGCCGCCCAGATAATCCATCTTGCCGACTTCCACGCCGTTGTGGCGGAGAATGTCGTAGGCCGTGGTGATGTGGAAATAGAAGTTCGGGTTGACGAACCCGAGCAGGAAGTCCGAGCCCTTGAAGCTGACTTCGCGAGTGCGCAGCTTCAACTCGATGGTGCGGTTTTCGGCGCCTTCGAATTGCTCGGGCTTCAGGGACTTGAGGAAGTCGATGGTCTTCGCGATGCGCGTTTGCAGCTCTGCGAAGGTGGTTTCGTCATCGGCGAAGCTCGGCACCTCGACACCGGCCAGGCGCGCGCCGGCGCCTTTGGCGGAGTCGGAGGCTATCTGCACCTGGCGTCCCAGGGCGAACATGTCCGGGGCGAGACGGGCGTTGATCAGGACGGAAGGGTCGATGGACTTGGCTTCGGCATGGGTGGCGGCCTTGGCGAGAATCGCCGAGAGATTGCCGAGCATGCGGATGAAGACGGGAACGGAAGCCTGGTAGATCGAGAGGGACATGCTGCGTACTCCAGACAGATGAAGGTGAGCTCGTCACGGTGGACGGCCGTCGGAGTCTACTGCGGGTATCTGCGGCTGTCGCCAGGCTTCAGCGCCTGGCCACTTTCGGCGCCGGACAGCGATCGCTCTCGATCGGGCCGACGTAGGGATTGCCCCAGCCCATCACGCAGCCGACCATCTGGTTGCGCTGGCGCTCCCAGGCTTCCACCGGGTACTGCTTGCTCCAGGCGGTAAACAGCTGGCGGTCCTGGTTGGAGAGCTTCAGGCCGTAGCGGTCGCTCATATAGAAGTAGGTGCGGGCGATCATGCCGCGAATCTGCGGGCGGGGCATGGCCTTGCGTGCCTTGAAGTCCACCACCATCGGGCAGGCGCCGTACTGCGAGGGCTTTTGCTGCAGCCAGCCGAAGCTGTAGTTGGCGCGGTCGCCGTTCACCTCGCCGATGCTCGGCACGAGGTTGTGCAGGTCTGCCTCGGCCTTCTGGTACACCCGGTCATTGCGCGAGCAGTTCTTCCGCCCGCCGCTCTGCCAGCATTGGCGCTGGTGGCCGATCACCCAGGCGGGAACGATGTGCTCCCACTCGATGCGCGAGGCGCGGTTGGCATTCTTGCGCGGGGTGTAGCCGCAGCTCTTCAGGTCGACCTTGGTGCCGTTGTAGCGGCAGCCGCAATAGAACTCCACCGATTGGCGGGCGTACAGCTTGCGTCCGACCTTCTTGGCTTCCTCGAAGGTGCGTGGGGCGGCAGCAGAGGCAACGGTGGGAACAGCGAGGATCAGCAGCAGGGCCAGGCAGCGTCCGAACATGAGGCATTCCTTACGAAAGTCGCTGCATCTTACTGATTGAGAAAGAATTGCCAATCATGGCAATGGAATGGCAAGGCTGTCGCGTGACGAGAAACGCCCCGACGTGGTGCGCAGGGCTTACGGCGACTGGGAACGCTTGGCAATGGAGCTTCCAATCCTTTCAACGTGCTTCATAAATGAACCATAACGCCATGATTTTAAAGAAAATTAATTTCTATAAGTCACTTTAAGAACAAGCGCTATCACGATGTTTTGATGAGTTTTCCCCTGCTGCGGATGGCGGCCGCACCTGCCGTGCATCTTGCGGGGCATATATCAGAGATATGACATCAAAATATTCTTACAAGCTATTGATATACAAATATTAAAATTATCTGTCTGTGCGGCCTGCTCGAGATGAGCAAGGCTTGGTAAGCTGAACCTTTCCGTCATCCGGGATGATCATCATGATTGAGCGCAGAACCTTGGCGGCCATTGCCTGCCTCGCATTGGCGATGCCAGCCTTCGCGCAGACGTTCACCCGGCAGGAGGCGCAATCGCAAAGTGCGCCGCGCTATCAGAACCAGACGCAATGGCAGCAGTCGCCGCCGGTGATCCAGCGCATCTATGTCAGCCCGGGGGCAAGCGGTAGCGTAGACAGCTCGTCCAGCTGGCAACGCAATGACAGCTATGGTGGCGTGCGGGTGCCCAGTGGCTACGGCGAGACGCGTTCGAACACGGTCATCATCGACCAGGGCAGCGGCGGCATCCGACAGAGCATCGAATATCCCAATGGCACGGTCTATCCGCGAGGCAACGGCAATTATCAGCAGCAGTGAGCCGGGTCAGTCGACCAGGTCGTCGCGCGTCAGGCGGGATTTGCGCAGGCCGCCGTGGCTGTAGAACAGCCCGGTATCGCCGCGCCAATGGAAGAGTGTGGCGAGAAACGCCGAGCTGACCCGGCCCACATCCCAGCTACGTAGTTTGCGGTAGGCCCAGAGCCAGCTGTCGTCGGAGGAGGAGTCGCTCATGGAATCGTCCTTGATTCGGCAAGCGGGAAAAAGTGCATGGGACATTAGTGCGCCTGATAGGCCTTCGCAAGTCGCTGCTCCCGCAACCGCAACTTGCGAAAATGCCAGCGCACTCAGGCAGTGCTGAGCGCTTTCGATTCCTCGACGTACTCCTTCAGCCAGCGCAGCACCTCCACGGCATCCCAGCGGCTGGGGTCGAACATGGCGTAGGCCTGGCCCTGGTAACCCACCACATCCAGCGGACGGTGATAGCCGGCGCGCTGCATCAGGGCCTCGATTTCCGCGAAGCACACGTTGAAGTGGGTACGGCTGAAAGGCGTCTTGCCCTCTGTGACCAACCCCTCCAACAGCAGTTCCGCCACGGCTTCGCTGACTTCCTCGATGGCCATGTGGTTCACGGTGTACTTCAGCTGATGGATACTCACCATCGCTTGCTCCTCAATGGGTTTCAGGCCCATGCCCTGTGATTCGAGGTGATCGACGTAGCCAATGGACTATGGCCTTTCGTCGAGGTTTAAAAAATTTTCGCAAAATACTGTATGCATGAACAGTATTTTCTCCTAGTATCCCTCTCGCGGTCTGACAGAAACCTTGAAGTGCCCGTCGCCAGTGGCCTGGCGGGCATTGCTCGACGAACAGGAGCGATGGCGATGCTGCAGAAACTGATGCTTTGTGCCGGTGTGGCGATGCTTGCGGGTTGCGCCCAACCCCAGGCGGATGTCCCGCGCGCCAATGGCGCCTACCTCATCATCGAGGGCAAGGAGGCCTGGGCCGTTCTGGTGGCTGACGGCAAGCGCATCGAGGAGCGCGGCACGGTACGCGATGCCATCCGTCTGCCGAAGGAGCGCTCGGCGATCGCTGCCAGCTACGTGATCGACACGCCCAACTGCGGTCGCCTGCAATGGTTGACCGAAGGTGAGGGCGACTCCACCGTGCGGCTGTCCCCGCGTGGCGAAGCGGACGACCTTTCGGGCTGCCGGATCAGCGATGGACTCAGCCGCGTCTGGACCGCGCTGGACTATTCGAGCTGAGCATCAGCTTCGAGAAATCCGATCTCCGACAAAATGTTTCGGCTGTCCCGCTCTTCACGTTTTTTTCACACCCAGGGGCAGAGGATGAAAACCAGCTAAGGGATTAGCTCCCCATCGAAAAGCCCGCTTGATTGCGGGCTTTTTATTGCCTGTCGACCAAGGTCGGCTCGCCCGCCAGACGCTCTGCGGCTAAGGTGAAGCTCCACGGAAAGGCGGAGATAGAGATGCAGCGGGTTCTAGCGGAACGACTTTGGACAGCCCTCGGTGGCCAGGCCGAACGGCTGAGTCACCTGGCCCCTCGCAGCGAAGGCTCCCTGCCTTCGGCATTCTTCGTCACCGAACTGGCCGCCGCCAGCATCGCCAGCGCCGGGCTGGCACTGGGCGAGTGGCTGGAGCCGGAAGGTGGCACGGCGACCTCCATGGTCGTGGACCGCCGTTTGGCCTCCTTCTGGTTCTCCACCTCCTTGCGGCCTCAGGGCTGGACAGTGCCCGACCTCTGGGATGCCATTGCCGGTAACTACCGCACACGCGACGGCTGGATTCGCCTGCACACCAATGCGCCGCACCACCGCGCCGCCGCACTTCGAGTCCTCGGCGTCGAGAATCAGCGCGATCAGGTCGCCAGCGCCGTGGCCGGTTGGGCGGCGGGCGAGCTGGAACTGGCGATCGTCAGGGAGGGCGGCTGCGCGGCCGAGATGCGCTCGTGGGATGCCTGGAAACAGCACCCGCAAGGCATCGCCGTGGCTCGCGAGCCTATCGTGTTGCGCGATATCCAACTGGTGTCCGGACCCTCCCTGGACATCGAGATCGACCGCGAACGCCCGCTGGCCGGCCTGCGGGTGCTGGATCTGACCCGTGTACTGGCCGGCCCGGTTGCCACCCGATTCCTCGCCGGCTTCGGTGCCGAGGTACTGCGCATCGACCCGCCTGACTGGGATGAGCCCGGCGTGGTGCCGGAAGTCACCCTGGGCAAGCATTGCGCGCGGCTGGACCTGCGCCAGCCGGCAGGTCGCGAGCGTTTCCAGGCGCTGCTCGCCAGCGCCGACGTTCTGGTCCACGGCTATCGGGCCGATGCCCTGGAACGCCTGGGTTTCGGTGCCGACGTGCGCCGCACCATCGCGCCGGGGCTGGTGGACGTCAGCCTGAATGCCTATGGCTGGTCCGGCCCATGGTGCGAAAGACGCGGCTTCGACAGCCTGGTGCAGATGAGCAGCGGCATTGCCGAAGCTGGGCGCGTGTGGCGTGGCGAGGAAAAGCCCGTACCTTTGCCCGTTCAGGCGCTCGATCACGCGACCGGCTACCTGATTGCCGCCGCCGCCTTGCGTGGGCTGGCCGAGCGCCGGCGCAGCGGCCGGGGTAGCCGTTGGCGGCTGTCGCTGGCGCGGACAGCGCAGTTCCTGCTGGAGGCGGGTGCCGCGCCGCCGAACCAGGCGGAGCTGGGTGCGGAAACCGCAGCCGATCTGGCGCCGGGCATCGAGGCCACTCCCTGGGGCCATGCGCGCCGCCTGCGCCCGCCGTTGCAGGTCGCCGGTTCGCCGCTTTTCTGGGAGTTGCCGGCCTCTGAGCTGGGTTCGGCGCCGGCCGCCTGGCAGCCGGTCAGCCCCGGCTGACCTGGAACGCCTCGCCAGTGGCGAAGAAGGCGCCGCCGGCCTGGTAATGAATGGTGCGCAGTTCGTCGCTGGGGAAATGCCAGCGACCGTTGGAGAAGGCGCGCTCATCGGCGTAGGCGGCGACCACCTCGGCGATGAACAGGTCGTATTTCTCCTGGTTGTGCGGCTCGCTGATCACCTTGCATTCCAGGTAGGCGACACAGTCGTCGACCACCGGTGCGTCGACCTGCTTCGCGCGCGAAACGCCAATGTCCAGTTGCTCGAACTTGTTGCCCTCGCCGCCGTTGCTCGACCCCACCGCCAGGGTCAGCTCGGCCTGCTGGCGCGTTGGCAGCTGGATGACGAAAGCGCCGGAGCCTTCCACCAGATGACGTGACCAGGTGTTGCGGTCGAGCACCAGCATCAGCTTGGGCGGGTCGAAGTCCAACGGCATGACCCAGGCGGCGGCCATGACGTTGGCCGTGCCCTGGTGCTCGCAGGTGACGATGGTGCTCGGGCCGTGGTTGAGCAGCAGGTAGGCCTTGTTCAGCGGTACGTCTTTCAGGTGACTCATTCTCGGGTCCTCAGGGCTGGCTCAGAGCAGCAGGCCGTCCACCGGTTTCAGCGGTTCGGGCAGGTCGGTTTCACCGAGGATTTCCAGCACGGTGATTTCCAGGTTGCGGCTCATGGCGTCCAGCGGCAGGTCGTTGGGTTGGGTATCGAACGGGTCGGCGATCTGGTCGCCCAGGGCATCCAGGCCGAAGAAGGTGTAGGCCAGCACGCAGACGGCCAGCGGAGTGAACCAGCCGATGCTGTCCACCAGGCAGAAAGGCAGCAGGAAGCAGTAGACGTGCACGATGCGGTGCAGCATCAGGATGTAGGGATAGGGAATCGGCGTGTTGCTGATCCGCTCGCAGCCGCCCAGCACGTACGACAGGCGGGTCATCTGCTGGTCGATGGCGGCCAGAGTGATGTCGCTGGCGCCCGCCGCGCGGCCCTGGTCGGCGAAGCGCTGGCCAAGGTCTGCCAGCAGGGCGTTTGCCGGGTTGCGGCGATGGGCGAATGCTGCGGCGTCGTCGCCCAGCACACGTTTCACGTCGTCGCCTTGTTCGGTGCCGCGCAGCTGGTCGCGCAGGGTGTAGCCGAAGGCGATCAGCGGCTTGCACAGTTGGCGGCGGCTATCGGCATCGAGGTCGGGCAGCAGCGAACGGGTCTGCCGCGCCAGGTTGCGCGTCACGATCAGCAGCTCGCCCCAGAGCGTGCGTGCCTCCCAGAAGCGCTGGTAGGCGACGTTGTTACGAAAGCCGAGGAAGATCGCCAGCGTCAGGCCCCAGAGCGTGAACGGCGTAGAGGTGATGATCACCTTGTAGTGGTAGAGCGTGCCGTGGGTGGCCACCACCAGGGAGCTCAGCAGCACCGTGTAGAGCACCTTGCGCCAGATGGCCGGGATAATCGAGCCCTTGAGCGAGAACAGCAGGACCCAGAGAGTCGGGGTTTGCGGGCGGAGGATCATGCGGCGGCATCCGGTGGGGCGGAGCGCGCATGATAGCCGAGATGAAGGCTCGGGCGACGTGTCGCGGAGTGGGACCTTTGTAGGGGCGAGCCTGCTCGCGAACCGGCCTCGTAGCGAAGAGGTTCGCGAGCAAGCTCGCTCCTACAGAAAAGCGGAACGCCCTGGCGGACCTAGCCCTGTTGGTACAGCTTCACGATCGCCGAGAAGTCCAGTTGGCCGTTGCCCTGGTTGCTGAAGGTCTGGAACAGTTGCTGGGCCAGCGCACCGAGCAGCACCGGCTGGCGGATCTGTCGCGCGGCCTCGCTGGCCAGGCCTAGGTCCTTGAGCATCAGGTCGGTGCCGAAGCCGCCACTGTAACCGCGCGCCGCCGGGGCTCCGGTGAGCGGGTTGTTGATCTCCGAGGCCCAGCAGCGGCCGCTGGAGGTGTTGATGATGCCGGCCAGCACTTCGGCGTCCATGCCCAGCTTCACGCCCAGGGACATGGCTTCCGCCACGCCGATCATGGAGATACCCAGCAGCAGGTTGTTCGCCACCTTGGCCACCTGGCCGTTGCCGGCGCCGCCGCAGTGCACGATGTTCTTGCCCATGGCGGCCAGCACCGGGCGCGCGCGTTCGAAATCGGCCTGCTCGCCGCCGACCATGAAGGTCAGGGTGCCCGCTGCGGCGCCAGCCGTACCGCCGGAAACCGGCGCATCGAGCATGGGGTTGCCGTGGGCGAGGGCGGCGGCGGAGACCTCGCGGGCGTTCAGCGGGTCGATGGTGGACGAATCGATCAGCAACACGCCGGATTGCACGTTGGCTAGCAGGCCATCGTCGCCGAGGAACACCTGCTTCACATGGGCGGCGGCCGGCAGCATGGTGATGATCACCTCGACGTCGTCGCGAGCTACTTCGGCTGGCGAGCCGAGCGCGCGTGCGCCCAAGGCTACGGCGGCTTCCACGGCCTTGGCGGAAAGATCGAAGACGCTCAGGTCGAAGCCGGCCTTGAGCAGGTTGGCGGCCATGGGCCCGCCCATGTTGCCGAGTCCGATGAAACCGATGCGCATGGGGATTTCCTCTTCTTCTTGTGCTGGAAGCGCTCCGTGGTCGGAGCGCCGGAAAGGGTGCCCGCCCGCGTGGTGCCGAATCCGGACCAGCATCCCTGCTGAAGTCCGGGCCGGCTCGGGGCAGGCGGGCGGGCAGTCTTACTTCAGATTGATGGTGGTGTTCACCGCACCACCGACCTCATTCTCGTCGAACCAGCGTTCGGTGACGGTCTTGGTCTGGGTGTAGAACTGCACCACCTGCTTGCCGTATGGGCCGAGGTCGCCGAGCTTGGAGCCGCGCGAGCCGGTGAAGGAGAACAGCGGTACCGGCACCGGGATCGGCACGTTGATCCCCACCTGACCGACGTCGATTTCCTCCTTGAAGTGCCGTGCGGCCGCACCGGAGCGGGTGAACAGCGCGGTGCCGTTGCCGTTGGGGTTGGCGTTGATCAACTCGATGGCCTCGTCGAAGGTCTTCACGGAGACCACGCAGAGCACCGGGCCGAAGATTTCCTCGCGGTAGATGGTCATCTGCGGGGTAACGCCGGAAAACACGGTCGGGCCGACGAAGTTGCCCTTGCCGTAGCCGGCCACCTGCGGATTGCGGCCGTCCAGTTCCAGCGTGGCGCCTTCCTGGGTGCCGCGCTCGATCAGACCGCTGACGCGGTCCAGTGCCGCGCAGGAAACCAGCGGGCCGACGTCGGTGTTGGCCTCGGTGCCGCCACTCACTTTCAGGGTCTTGGCCTTGGCCACCAGGTCGGGAATCCACTCGTTGGCTTCGCCCACCAGGATCGCCACCGAGACTGCCATGCAGCGTTGCCCGGCGGCGCCGAAGGCTGCGCCGGCAATGGCGTTCAGCGTCTGTTCCTTATTGGCGTCGGGCAGCACCACGGCGTGGTTCTTCGCACCCATCATGCACTGCACGCGCTTGCCGGCCTGCGAGGCGCGGTTGTAGACGTGGGTGCCGACACGGGTCGAACCAACGAAGGAGACGGCCTTGATGTCCGGGTGATCGCAGATGGCGTTCACCACGTCCGGGCCGCCATGGATGACGTTCAGTACACCCGGCGGCACGCCGGCCTCATGGGCCAGTTCGACCAGGCGCATGGTCACCATCGGGTCCTGTTCGGAGGGCTTGAGGACGAAGGTGTTGCCGGTGGCGATGGCCATCGGGAACATCCACAGCGGGATCATCGCCGGGAAGTTGAAGGGGGTGATGCCGGCGCACACGCCGATGGGCTGGAGAATGGTGAAGGTATCCACGCCGCCGGCCACGTTGTTGGCCAGCTCGCCCAGTTGCAGGTTGCCGATGGCCGAGGCGTGCTCGACCACCTCCAGACCGCGGAACACGTCGCCTTCAGCGTCGGGCAGGGTCTTGCCCTGTTCGGCGGTAAGGATGGCCGCCAGCTCCTTCATGTTCTCGCGGATCAGTTGCTGGTACTTGAGGAAGATCCGTGCGCGGGCGCCGATGGGGGTCTTCTTCCAGGTCTTGAACGCGGCCTTGGCGCTGGCCACCGCGCGCTCGACTTCCTCGGGCGTGGCGAAGGGCACGCGGGCGAGGACTTCCTGGGTGGCGGGGTTGATCACGTCGCGCCATTCGGAGGTGGTGGACTCGACGGGCTTGCCGTCGAGGAAGAGTTTGACGGTCGGGACGGCAGGTGCAGTCATCGTGGTTCTCCCAGCCTGAAGGCTTTGTTCTTGTGTGGTCCGATCCTAACAGTGCATTTTTGATGTGCTCAATGAGGTGATGTGCAAGTATGGTCTGCATTTTTGCAGATGGAGAGCGCACACAGGAGCGCGCATGGACTGGGACAATCTGCGGTTTTTCCTCGAACTCTCTCGTGCCGGCAAACTCACGGTAGCGGCGCGGCGCCTGGGCGTGGACCACACCACGGTGGCCCGCCGCCTGCAGGCACTGGAGAAAAGCATCGGCGCACAATTGCTGGTGCGTGAACCTGCCGGCTATCGGCTGACCGAAGCCGGACATGGTTTGTTGCCCCAGGCCGAGGCAATGGAAAGCGCCTGCAAGGTGATCGAGAAACGCCTGGCCGGCACCGAGGACAATCTCTCCGGCAAGGTGCGCATCGGCGCTACCGAGGGCTACGGTTCGACGTTGCTGACCTCGCAGCTGGTGGAGCTGAACCAGCGCCACCCGCACCTGGGCGTCGATTTGCTGGCGGTGCCGCGTGCGCTACAGCTGTCGCGCCACGAGGCGGACATCGTGATCACCCTGGAGCGGCCTGGTCGCGGTCCTTACCTGATCACCCGGTTGACTGACTACGTGCTGCGGCTCTACGCCTCGAAGGACTACCTGGCCGAACGCGGGCCGATTCGCACGCGCGACGACCTGCGCGAGCACGCGCTGGTGGGCTATGTCGACGACCTGCTGTACAGCAAGGAATTGCAATACCTCGACGAGATCGGCCGGCCGCTGCACATGGCGCTGCGCTGCACCAGCATCCTTGCTCAGCAGCGGGCGGTGGCGGAGGGCGCGGGTCTGGCGATCCTGCCGGCGTTCGCGGCGAGCGAAGACCCGTCGCTGCAGCCGGTGCTGGCTGGCGAGATCGAGTTCGTGCGGACGTTCTGGATGCTGATGCCCACGGAGCTCAAGGACATCGCGCGGATGCGCACGACTTGGGACTTCCTGCGGGAGAAGGCTGAGAGCAGCCAGGAAGTGTTGATGGGACGGAAAGCGTAGGGCGCATGAATCGGTACGATTTGTCCGCCGTATGCAGGACGGCGGATAACGCTTGGGGCGTTATCCGCCTTACGGGATGCGCGGTCTACAAAGAAAACGGGCGGCCAATGGGCCGCCCGTTCTGCGTTACGCCAGGCCGACGTAAAGGTTCTGCACGTCGTCGTTGCCGTCCAGGGCGTCGAGGAAGGCTTCGACTTCCTCCAGTTCCGCGCCAGACAGGCTCACCGGGTTCTTCGCCTTGTAGCCGAGTTTGGCCGAGGCGACGGTGAAGCCGTGCTCGGGCAGGGCGCGGCAGACGGCGTCAAGGTCGGTGGAGTCAGTGAGGAACAGGGTGTCGCCGTCTTCCTCGCCCGGCTCGAAGTCCTGGGCGCCGGCTTCGATGGCAGCCAGTTCAGGGTCGGCGTCAGCGCTGGCCGGGGTGGCCTCGACCAGGCCCAGGTAATCGAAGTCCCAGGCTACCGAGCCGGAAGCGCCCAGCTGGCCCTTGCGGAACAGCACGCGGATTTCCGCGATGGTGCGGTTCACGTTGTCGGTCAGGCACTCGACGATCACCGGCACGCGGTGCGGCGCGAAGCCTTCGTAGACCACGCGCTCGAAGGTGGCGGCGCCGTCCAGCAGGCCGGCGCCCTTCTTGATCGCGCGCTCCAGGGTGTCGCGGGGCATCGAGGCCTTTTTCGCCTGCTCGACGACCAGACGCAGTTTCGGGTTCATGTCCGGGTCGGCGCCATTGCGCGCGGCGATCATGATTTCCTTCGACAGTTTGCCGAACACGCGGCCCTTGGCGTTGGCGGCGACTTCTTTATGTTTGGCTTTCCACTGGGCGCCCATAGTGATCTCTTGCTGGCGGTTGCTGATGGGCGGCAAGTCTAAGGCCTTGCGCGGACTCTGGCGATATTTGCGGCGATATCCGGCGGCTCAGCGCTGCGCCGGCACCGCGAACACCGCGCTGGCCTGCGCCACCACCTTGTCACCCACCGACAGCAGCGCATTGGCGAAGGCCATCTGCCTGCCGCGCCGGCTGTGCAGCAGGCGGATGCTCAGCCAGTCGCCGACCTGGGCGCTGGAAACGTAGTCCAAGGTCAGGCTGGCGGTGACCAGCGGCTGTGGTGGTTGGCTGGAGAAGGCCATGGCGTAGCCCATGCCGATGTCCGCCAGGGTAGCGAGAATGCCGCCATGCACGCCGCCGCGGCTGTTGGTGTGGCGTTCGTCCAGCAGCAGGCCAAGCTCCAGCGAATCGCCTTCGCCACGCACCAGGAAGGGACCGAGCAGGTCCAGCAGCGGATTGCGCCGTTGCAGCGGCTGGAAACCCTCGGGATAGCCCAGATCGGCGAAAGCGTTCATTGCCAGCCTCCGGTGTGCTGCTGCAGCACGGCGCGCACGGTTTCGATCACCCGTTGTGGCACCTGGTAATCCGGGTGCGCGCGGAATACCGCCGCGGCGTCGGCCAGGCGGGTGAGGGCGAGCAGTTCGCTTTCGGCCTTGCGGGTGTCGTTCACGCCGGCCGGCAGGGCCAGCGCCTGTCGCTCGCAGGAGCAGGGCGCCTGGGGATTCACCAGCCCGCAATGCTGTTGCATGAAGTCGTCCAGCCGCTGGCGCGCCCGTGACAGGCGCTTGCGGTAGGTCGCCGGTTCGACCTCCAGCACGGCGGCGGCGGTTTCCGAATCCAGGCCGAAGGCGATGTCCAGCACGTAGGCCAGGCGCTGTTCACGCTCCAGGCACATCAGCATGCCCTGGGTGCAGGCCAGCGCGATGCGTTCGGCGGCCAGCTTGTCCGCTGGCTCCAGCGGGCGCTCATTGGCCTCGGCCAGGCGCAGGCCGAGGTCGAGCTTCTCCGCCAGGGCTTCCAGCGACACGGTGGGCGTCTCGCGGACCTTGGTGCGCGCGGTCAGCAGCGCATTGCTGGCGATGCGGAAGGCCCAGGTGGAGAACTGGCTGTCGCCACGGAAGCTGGCGAGGTGGGTGGTGATGCGCAGGAGGATTTCCTGGCTGGCGTCCTGGGCGTCTTCGCGGCGGCCGAGCATGCGCAGGGCGAGGTTGTAGACCGGCGCCTGCAAGGCCAGCAGCAGTGCGTCGAGGGCAGCGGGTTCACCCTGCTGGGCGCGTTGCAGTTGCTCGGGTTCGATGGCTGGGAATTTCACGGTGTCCTCCTGACGTGGCCGGGGAAATTCCGGCTCTTCTTCCTTGGACTCGGCGTCCGTGTTTTTTGTGACCGCCTTCAGCCCTGCTGGGAAAGAAAAGCATACAGCCGCTCATCCAGGGAGTGCGCCACGTTGAAGCGCATCCACGGTACGCTGCGGCCATCGGGCATGAACAGCTGGCCGGGGAACAGCAGGATCTTCGCTTCCTTGGCGCGGCTGGCGAGCAAGGTGGCGTCGTCCACCGCGCGATGCCGGGCCCAGAGGAACAGCCCGGCGCGGGGTTCGTGGAAGACTTCCAGGCCGGCCGCTTCCAGGCGCCGCGCCACGCTGTCGTGGGCTTCGCCAAGCTGGTCGCGCAACTGCCGTACGTGCTTGCGGTGGCGGCCTTGCAGGAGGATGTCCAGGGCCAGCGTTTCGGTGAGTTCCGAGCTGGTCAGGCCGCTGACCATCTTCAGCGGCACCAGCTCTTCGATCAGCTCCGGGTGGGCGGCGATGAAACCGGTGCGCAGTGCGGGTGCAATGACTTTTGACAGGCTGCCGATGTAGATCACCCGCGCCAACTGGTCGAGGTTGGCCAGCAGCATCTGGCCGGCCGGGTCGAGGTCGGCGTAGATATCGTTCTCGACGATGAGGAAGTCGTACTTTTCCGCCAGTTGCAGCAGGCGGTGTGCGGCGGCCAGGGACAGGCTCCCGCCGGTGGGGCTCTGCAGGCGCGCCTGGGTGAAGTAGACCTTGGGCCGGTGCTCGCGGGCCAGTTGCTCGAGGCCGTCGAGATCCAGTCCATCGGCGCTGCGCGGCACGCCGAGCAGTTGCGCACCTTGCAGGCGCAGGTTGAGGAACAGGTTGTGGTAGCCGGGTTCGTCCACCAGCACCGGGTCGCCGCGCTGCACCAGGTAGCGCACGGTGAGGTCCAGCGCCTGGCTGGCGCCGGCGGTCAGCAGGATCTGTTCGGGATTGGCGGCGACACCGGCGTCGCCCATGCGGTCGGCGAGCTTGCCGCGCAGCTTCAGGTTGCCCTTGCTGTGGCCGTAGTTGCCGAACTGCGTCGGCTCTTCCCGCGCCAGGCTGCGCAAACCGCGCTGCAGGCCTTCGCCATCCAGCCAGTGTTCCGGCAGCAGGCCGACGCCGGGGCGAATCTCCATCCCCAGCGGCTGGAAGACCTTGTGCAGCAGCAGGTGCGCGTCGAAGTCGAATTCCGTCGGTGCCTCGGCGCTGGCGCTGTCCTCGAGCGCCGGGCCGCGCACGTAGAAGCCGGCATTGGGCACCGCGTTCAGGCAGCCGCGCGCCACCAGCCGGTCGTAGGCCTCGACCACGGTGAAGTGGCTGACGCCGTTGGCCTGGGCGAACTTGCGGATCGAGGGCAGCTTGGCGCCTGCACGCAGGCGCTGCTCGTCGATGGCCTGGGCGATGCCGTCGACGATCTGGGTGACCAGGGGAGTGTCCGAGGTGGGGTCGAGCAACAGCATCCGAGGGTCCGATTCTTGTGAGGAAGGATCTGTACAGGTCGGTGGACCATAACAGCACTGCAAATTCTGCAGGGTGCCTGTGCATGGTGCGGGCGGGGCGCGCCCAGCACACTCGGTCCCAGACGGCGGCAATTCGCCGCACAGCCTGACAGAACAACAAGGACCACCCGTCATGCGTGACACAGCTTACAACATCGATCCGTCGAGTATTTCCGCCGAAGAGTGGCAGGCCCGCTGCGACCTCGCCGCGCTGTATCGCCTGATCGCGCACTTCCGCTGGACCGACCACATCGACACCCATATCTCCGCACGAGTGCCGGGCGAGCCGGGCCACTACCTGATCAATCGCTACGGCGTGCTGTTCCACGAAATGCGCGCCTCCGACCTGGTCAAGGTCGACCATGCAGGCGATGTCATCGATCCACGCTTCGGCCCGAAAAGCGTCAATCGTGCCGGCTTCAACATCCATTCCGCGGTACACGCTGCCCGCGAAGACGTGGCCTGCGTGATCCATACCCACACCGCCGCCGGCATCGCGGTGTCCGCCCAGGAAGACGGCCTGCTGCCGATCAGCCAGCACGCGCTGAAGTTCTACAATCGCCTGGGCTACCACGACTACGAAGGCATCGCCCTGGACCCGGACGAGCGCTCGCGCCTGGTCAACGACCTGGGCAGCCACATGGTGATGATCCTGCGCAACCACGGCCTGCTGGCCACCGGGCGCTGCATCGCCGAAGCCTTCAACCAGATCTACTTCCTCGAGCGCGCCTGCCAGGCGCAGGTCCAGGCCCTGGCCGGCGGTCGCCAGTTGCGCTACCCGGCGCCCGCGGTATGCGAACGCGTTGCCGTGCAGGAAGAAGAAGCGCTGGTCGACGGCCTGCACCTGCTGGCCTGGGAATCGGCGCTGCGCCTGATCGAGGATGGTGAGGCCGTCTATCGCACCTGACCCTGTTATCGTGCCCCGGTCCGCAGAGGCCGGGCGCCTGCGTGCTTAAGCAATCTGCCAACAACAAAGCCAAGAGGTGGAAATGAAGAACCCGATTCTGGGAGCCCTGCTCATGGGCGTGGCGTCCGGCGCCATGGCTGCTGACCTGACCGTGATCTCCTTCGGTGGCACCAGCAAAGATGTACAGACCGAAGCCTTCTACAAACCCTTCGAGAAGAAGGAAGGCATGAAGGTGATCGCCGGCGAGTACAACGGCGAAATGGGCAAGATCAAGGCCATGGTCGACACCGGCAGCGTCAACTGGGATGTCGTCCAGGTGGAAGGCCCGGAGCTGCTGCGCGGCTGCGAGGACGGCCTGTTCGAGCAGCTCGACCCGGCGATTCTCGGCAAGGCCGAGGACTACGTGCCCGGCACCATCTCCGACTGTGGCGCCGGCCTGCTGGTCTGGTCGATGGCCATGGTCTACGACGGCAAGCGCTTCGCCAACGGTCCCACCGGCTGGACGGACTTCTGGGATACCAAGAAATTCCCCGGCAAGCGTTCGCTGCGCAAGGGCGCCAAGTACACCCTGGAGATCGCCCTGCTGGCCGACGGCGTGAAGAAGGAAGACCTGTACAAGGTGCTGGCGACGAAAGAGGGCGTGGACCGTGCGTTCAAGAAGCTCGATGAGATCAAGCCGTCGATCCAGTGGTGGGAGTCCGGCGCGCAGCCGATGCAGTTCATCGCCAGCGGCGACGTGGCCATGAGTACCGCCTACAACGGCCGCGCCTTCGCCGCCCAGGAAGAGGGCGCGCCGATGAAGGTGGTGTGGAATGGCAGCCTGTATGCCATCGACTCCTGGGCGATCCCCAAGGGCAGCCCGAACAAGAAGGCGGCCGAGGACTTCATCGCCTTCTCGCTCCAGCCCGAACAGCAGAAGATCCACACGGTGAAGCTGGGCTACGGCTCGGTCAACCTGGGGACTACCAAGCTGCTCGATCCGAAGCTGGTGGAGCGCCTGAACACCGCACCGTCGAACCTCGAACAGGCCGTCCCGGTGAACTTCGAGTTCTGGGTCGACCACGGCGAGGACCTGGAGCAGCGCTTCAACGCCTGGGCGGCGAAGGGCTGACCGCAGCGGCGCGGGTAATACTGCCCGCGCCGTCCAGAGGGGAACGTCTGGCCTTCGGCCTGACGTCAGGCGGGTTCGCGAGCAAGCTCGCTCCTACACGGTTGCACCGACATTGGCCTGTAGGAGCGAGCTTGCTCGCGAATCACTTCCGGCTGCTGTAGCCGTCAAACCTTGCGCCACACACTGGCCAGCCAGGGCTGCTGCTCGCGCGGCAGGCCGGCGGGGCGGAAGTAGTGTTCCAGCTCGCGGAATCCCGCGGCTTCCAGCAAGCGCGTCCAGTTCTGCAGATCGTGGTAGGAGCCATAGCGCCCACCATTCCAGCCCTCCTGGTTCTCCCCGCGTGGGTTGGAGCTGAACAGCACGCCACCCGGCTTCAGCGCTGCCTGCAACTGGCCGAGCACGCGTGGCAGTTCACTGCGCGGGACGTGGAACAGGCTGGCATTGGCATAGATACCGTCGAAGCGCCCGGCGGGCAGGTCGAGAGCCAGGAAGTCCTGCTGCCAGACCTCGCAGCCGCTGGCCTCGCGGGCCATGGCGACGAAGTCGGCGCAGCCGTCCAGGCCGACCGGCTCATGCCCCAGGCGCTTCAGTGCACACAGGTCACGCCCCGGGCCGCAGCCAAAGTCGAGCAGGGCGAAGGGCGCATCGCCCTGGATATGCCGCAGCAGCGCGGCGATGTTCTGGGTGACATCGTGGTCCCAGGTACCTTCGCGAAACGCTTCGGCGCGCTCCTGGTAATGCTGCAGGGTCACGCGGGAAATGTCCCGCAGGATCGGGTCTTCGGGAGTCATGGCCGTGTTCGATCGAGAATGATTGGCTGATTCTACAATGCGTCGCTGCGGGGCAGTTTGAAAGTCGGCCTCGGGGCGCGCTGGGGCAGGGGCGAGCCTAGACTGGAGCCTTGTTTCCACGGACCTTCAAGATGCCCGCCACCCCTATCCTTGCCCATCGAATCGCTGCCCTGGACTGGCCGCTGCTGGCTGAGCGTCTCGACGCTGACGGCCATGCGGTGATCCCGGGCCTGCTCGACAAGGCGCAATGCGAAGCCCTGCGCGCGCTCTACGACCAGGACGAGCCGTTTCGTAGCCAGGTGATCATGGCCCGGCACAACTTCGGCCTCGGTGAGTACCGTTACTTCGCCTATCCCTTGCCGGCCCTGCTGCAGGCGTTGCGCGGAGCCTTCTACCCGCCACTGCGCGCCATCGCCAACTGCTGGCACGAGCGCATGGGTACCGGTATCCATTATCCGCCGGAGCACGCCGGCTTCCTCGCTCACTGCCATGCCGCCGGGCAGCGGCGGCCGACGCCCTTGCTGCTGCGCTACCGCGCCGGCGATTACAACTGCCTGCACCAGGACCTGTATGGGGAGCTGGCTTTCCCGTTGCAGGTGGCGATCCTGCTGTCGCAACCGGGCGAGGAGTTCGAGGGCGGCGAGTTCGTCCTCACCGAGCAGCGGCCGCGCATGCAGTCGCGGGTGGCCGTGGTGCCGCTCAGGCAAGGCGATGCCGTGGTGTTCGCCGTGGCCCAGCGGCCGGTACGGGGTGCGCGCGGCTACCACCGGGTCAACCTGCGCCATGGCGTCAGCCGCCTGCATACCGGCGAGCGCTTCACCCTCGGAGTGATCTTCCACGATGCGTTGTGAGGAGTAGCATGGATCGGTCCAGGGAGCCGGGAGAGAGACATGCACTACGAAGTGATTCAACGCCACCGTAGCGAGTACCCCACGCCCATAACCTTCGCCAAGGGGGCGCCGTTGTTCGTCGGCGAACGCTACGAAGGTGCCGAGGGCTGGGAAGACTGGTACTTCTGCTCCACGCCAGGGCAGCGCGAGGGCTGGGTGCCGGCGCAGGTGTTCAACATGACCGCGCCGGGCGCCGGGGTGGCGATGGAGGACTACACCGCTCGCGAACTCGACGTGGAGGTCGGCGAGCGGCTCGAAGGCGGCCGCGAGCTCGGTGGCTGGCTCTGGTGCGTCCGCTCCGGCGGCGAGGCCGGCTGGGTGCCGCTGGATTGCCTGCAGGAAGTCAGCGCCTGACCCGGTGACGGATCAGGCCTTGTAGCGGCGCCCGGCGTGCTGCCTGAGCCAGGCCATCAGCCCGCGCTGCTGCACCACCGTGGGCTGCTCGACCAGCAGCGCGGCGCTGGCCTTCTGGCGGAAGTCCAGCAGGCGGCCCATGGCCTCGGCGATCTCCTGGCGGGCTTCCATGCAGGGCGCCAGGGTTTCCTTGTCGATGTAATAGGCCGCGCCGTCGCTGATGGCGGTGAATTGCGCCTGCCAGCCGGAGCCGGTGAGCACGCCGGCCTCGCCGAAGACTTCGCCCGGCCCCATGCGTCCGGCTTCGATGCTCTGGGCTTCCTGGGGCAGGGTGACGCTGACGACGCCCGAGTCGATGATCAGCAGGCGGTCGCTGACATCCCCCGGCGCCAGCAGTACTTCACCGCGCTTGAAGGGCCGGCGCTGCATGCGGTTCGCCAGTTCGTCGCGCTCCTCGTCCCGCAGCGCATCGAACAGCCCCGAGCGCACCAGCAACGCCCGCGCCCGCGAGGCGCTTTCGCGCATCGGTGCGTCGGCCTCGGCCAGCAGATTGATGCCGGCGGCCTGCAGGTGGCGGTAGGCAAGGTCGAACAACTGGTTGCGCACCTCGCGCTTCTCGCCCATGGCGGCGACGAAGCCGCTCATCTCGTACTCCACGCCATCGGGCGCGGACTTGCGCACGCTGACCGCCGGCGCCGGGTTGGCCAGCAGGGCGCGGCAGCCGCCGAGGGCGTGCTCCAGCGCCTCGATCACCTTGCGCGGGCGGATGTGCGGGCTGACTGTCAGGCTCACGCTGACGCCATACAGGTTCGCCGGGCGGCTCAGGTTGAGCACCTTGGCCTTGGCGGCGAGGGAGTTGGGCACCACCGCCAGCGTGCCCTGGGAGGTCTGCAGGTAGGTGGAGCGCCAGTCGATCTCGGTGACCTTGCCCTCGATGCCGTCGATGGAGATCCAGTCGTCGAGCTGGTACGGCTTGGTGGTGTTCAGCACGATGCCGGAGAACACGTCGCTCAGGGTGCTCTGCAGCGCGAGGCCGAGGACGATGGCGACCACCCCGGAAGTTGCCAGCAGGCCCTTCACCGGTAGCTCCAGCACATAGCCGGCGGCAGCGATGATGGCGACCAGGAAGATCAGCGCGCCGACCACATCCTGCAGCAACCGCCCGCCATGGCCGATACGCTGCACCAGCAGGAAGCCCAGCACGACCGTCAGGCAGCGCGCGGCGAACAGCCACCAGATGATCTGCACGGCGGTGGCGACCATGTGGCTGGGCAGGTCGTCCGCCCAGGGCGCGGCGCGCAGCGGGTTCATCCCGGCGTTGAACAGCAGCAGGCTGAACAGCAGGAAGCCGACCAGCCGCACGGCCAGGCGCCAATGCGGATGGGCCGGGCCGACCAGGCGCCAGAGCAGCAGGTCGATCAGCAGCAGGATGGGGGCGGCGAACAGTGGGTGGCTAGTGAGCAGGGCGGGCATCGAGCCTCTCCTTGGAACGATCGCAAGAAGATGGCACAGAAAGCGCTTTCTGGCAGCGGCCTCAGCCCGGGTTGTGCGAGTCCACCAGCTTCAGCCATTCATCGGTCTCGACTTCGCCGGCGATGCGCAACCGCGGCTGGGCCTCGTCGAACAGCACCAGGGCGCTGCCGTACTCGGGCGTGTCGGTCTCGCGCACCTTGAGGTTCTCGCGCAGCAGGTCGAAGCATTCGCTGTGGGTGACCAGCACCAGGTTGCGGTGCTCGGCCTTGTGCTCGCGGATCTGCGCGGCGAGGTCGCCGTCCTTGCAGGTGAGCAGCCAGTCCTGGCGCGCCACGCTGCGGTCGAACATCAGGTCGGCGGTCTGCATGGTGCGGTTGGTCGGGCTGCTGTAGATGTCGGTGGCGGTCAGGCCCAGGCGGGTGATGCTGTCGCCCATGCTCTTGGCCAGTTTGGCGGCGCGGGCGGTGATGCCGTCGGCGGCGCCCAGGCACTCGGCGCTGGAGCGGTCGCAGCGCTCCATGTGGCGAACCAGCAGGACGACTCCGCCACGGGCCCAGTTCTGTGCGAACAGGCTGCTGCTGGGCACGTCCTCCAGTGGCGAGGGCAGCGAGCGCCAGGCCACCAGGGCGAGGGTGGTGCAGGTCAGCAGGGAAACGGCCAGAAGGCGAAGGGGGGGCAAGGGCGATCCTCGGCGGTGGCTGCCGCGCGGGATGCGGGAAGCTGGGGGCATGCTGCACCAGGCGAGTGACAATCACGCGATGAGTTGATGACGAGGCGGTGATGAAAGTTCCGTCTGCCCATCGGAACCTTGGTTTCAGCGCCCGCTCTCGACCACGCTGACGGTGGCGGTAGTACCGGCGCGCAGGCGGTCTCGGCCCTTGTAGTCCGGGTCGATGGCGATGCGTACCGGGATGCGCTGGGCCAGTTTGACCCAGGTGTAGCTCGGGTTGATGTTCGCCAGCAGGCGCGCGCCAGGGGCGTTCTCGCGGTCGGTGATGGCGAAGGCGATGCTTTCGACGCGGCCGTCGAAGCGTTCGCCGCTCATCAGTTGCACGTTCACCGCGTCGCCCTCGCGGATTCGCGGCAGCTTGGTTTCCTCAAAGTAGCCGCCGACGTAGAAGGAATCGCTGTCTACCAGCGCCACCAGTGAGTTACCGGCGGTGGCGTAGTCGCCTGCGCGGGTCAGCAGGTTGGTCACATAGCCGTTCACGGGCGCCACCACCTGGGTGCGTTCCAGGTCCAGCCGGGCCTGTTTCTGCGCAGCTTCGGCCAGGGCCACGTTGGCCTGCGCCAGGCCGAGGTTGGCCTGTTCGCGCAGCAGCTGCGCCTCCGCCACGGTGACATCGGTGTTGGCCTTCTCCCATTCCTCGTTGGAGATCGCCGAGCGTGCTTTCAGTGCCTTTCGGCGGACTTCCTCGCTCTGCCGCTGATGCAGCAGCGCCTGGTTGGCAGCGATGGCGGCTTGGGACTGGCCGAGCGCGGCGCGGGCAACCTCCACCGCGCGATCAGCGTGCAATACCGCCAGCTCGTAGCGCGCCGGGTCGATGCTCAGCAACCGTTCACCCTTGCTGACGTGCTGGTTGTCTTTCACCCGCAACTCGACGATGCGCCCGGTGACGTCAGCCGAGACCGTCACCACGTCGGCACGCACCCGGGCGTCGCGGGTCCAGGGCGCACGGGTGTAGTAGGTCCAGGCGAAGAAGCCGAGGACCAGGGCGAGCGCCACGACGGCCAGGGTGATCAGCGGCGGTAGGGCTTTGCGCAGGCCGGCCATTCAGTGCAGGGCTCCCATGAGCAGGATCAGGCCGGCACAGAGGCAGGCGTAGAGCGCTCCTTCGAACAGCGCCTCGTGCCAGACCAGGCGCAGTACGCCGAGTCGGCGCAGGCTCCAGTCCAGCAGCAGGAAGATCGGCAAGGCCAGCAGCAGGGCCTGGGCCAGCGGAGGCAGGTAGACCCCGCCCAGTTCGATATCAACGGGCATGCAGCGCGGGTTCCCCAGGGTCGTCGTGGAAGGCGGTGGATTCGCCGTAAAGGTCGCGGAAGCGCTCCAGCAGGTCGGCGGCCACCAGCAGCGCCACGCCGCTGACGAACACCGGGCGCATGGCGTCGCCACTGGGGTAGCTGCCGAGGCTCTGCAGCTCGTCCAGCTCATTTCCCAGCTCGCGCATGGCCGGCAGTACCCGGTGCAGCGGGGCGGCGGGTGGCTGGTCGAGGCAGGCGGCGAGCTCATCCAGCAGCAGCGACAGCCGGGCGCGCAGGGCTTGCGGCAGGCCGCCGGGGTTGAGGCTCTCGCGGCGCAGCTGGTGCAGCACTACGCCCAGGGTCATGCTCGCCAGGCTGCACTGGAAGCGCTCGCCGGACTGGCTGTCGCGCGCCGCCGGCAGCAGCCCGAGCATGATCGCCAGGCGATCCACCATGCGGCTCTCGAACAGGAACCGGCGCGCCTCGCTGGGTTTGGACAGCAGCACCGAGCGCACCTCGGCGCGGGTCCGCCGCGACTGGCGGCGCAGCCGGGCGTCGGCATCGAAAGGGAACACCCAGGCGTACACCAGCAGCGCCAGCACGCCGGCGCTGACATAGCCGCCGGCAAACTCGAACCATTGCAGCGAGGTGTTGATCCACGCGCCCTGGTTCTGCGGACCGACCAGCAGGAAGGTCGACAGCCCCAGGCCGATGCCGATCCCGGCGGTCTGCGGATTGGCCAGGCCGACCGCGATCACGTACAGCAGCGGCGTGAGGAACAATGCGAGCATCTCGAAGTCGCCGACGCTGGGCAGCAGCAGGAATTGCAGCAGCGCCGCCGCCACCAGCGCCATAGCCAGCCCGCGCATGTACGCCAGGCTGGCCATGAGCGGGCGCGGGAAGGTGGCCAGCAGGGAGCAGAGGATGCCGATCAGGATCATCCCGGCGCGCGCGCCGTCCCAGGCGGTTTCCACCCAGATCCAGCCGGCGCAGCACAGCGCGACGAAAGCGCGGGTGGCGTTCATCGCCGCCAGGTGGAAGTCCAGGTGCAGCGCGTGGGCCTGGCTTTGCGGGTAGGAACTGCTGCCGGGGCGGCCCTCCTGGATCGCTTCGCTCAGCTCGATCATCTCGTCCAGCTGCTGCATCAGCCGTGCCTGCTCGAAGCGCAGGGCCCAGGCCAGGGAGCGCAGCGACGTGGGCAAGCCGTCGGCGAGTTCCTCGGCCTGCCGCGCGGCGGCATCGAAGCGCTGGCGCAGCTGGGTGATGCGTTTGCGGGTGGCGGCGGGCAGGTCGCGGCCGAATTCGGCCAGTTCGGCAAGGCAGGCCAGTTCATCCTCGCGCAGCCGCCGCACGGATTCCGGCAGCGGGCCGGTCAGGCGCGCCTCGATCAGTTTGCGCTGGCGCCGCAGGATCGCCAGCCGCGACGTCATCAGCACCAGCTGGTTGGCCAGCTGCTGCACCAGTTCATCGGCTCCGCGCAGGCGCGGGGCGTCGAAGTAGAGGTGGCGGCGGAGCATCTCCAGGGCCGCGATCTCGCCCAGCAATTGCTTCTGGCGTTGCTGAAAGTCCTCCTCCAGCTCTTCGCCACGGATCACCGCGGCGGCGTGCACGGCGATCAGGCGGATCAGCTGGTCGACCTTGGCGAAGTAGCCACGCGCCACACTCTGCGGGCGCGCGAAGAACAGGCTGACCAGCGTCACGCAGGCTACGCCCAGCAAAGTCTCGGTGACGCGGGTGATGGCCAGGGTGTAGGTGGATTCGGGCGCCGGCTGGGCCAGCAGGGCGACTATCACGGCGGTGAAGCCGCTGAGCACGAAGGCATGGGAATGCGTGAAGCGCATCAGCGTGCCGCCGGCCGTGCAGATCGCCAGCCACAGCGCCAGGGTGACGATGAAGGGCAGGGGTGCCTGGGGGAACAGCGCCATGATCGCCACCGCGACCATGGCGCCGATGGTGGTGCCGATCACCTGGGCGAAGCTCTTCTGCAGCGTCATGCCGGCCAGCGGGGTGCTGATGATGACGACCGTCATGGTCGCCCACTTGGGCTGGTCGAGGTCCAGCAGGAACGCCAGGTACAGCGTCAGCAGACCCGCGACTACGGTGCGCAGGGCAAACAGCAGGGTGTCGCGGCCGGGATGGATGATGGCGCGCAGGTACAGCAGCATGGGTGACATGCCGGGCCCTCGATCTTGGCGGGAGGACGCCCGTCGATGCGGTGCGTCGCGAACCCTGTTCAGTGTGGTCGAGGTTTTCCGGCTGTGGGAAATTTCTTAAGTCAGCCGGTGGCGTGCAGGGACTGCGCCAGGCGCTCCTGGATGAAGTCGAGGAAGCACTGGATGCGCAACGCCAGCTGCGAGTTGCGGTAGTACACCGCGTGGATTGGCTGGCGACGCTCACTGGTCAGCTCCGGCAGCACACGTACCAGCCGCCCGGCACGGATGTCGTCGCAGGTCATGAAGCTGGCGAGGCAGGCGATGCCCTGGCCGCCGATGGCCAGTTGGCGCAGGGTCTCGCCGCTGGAGGCGGACAGCGACGGATTGACGGTCAGGGTATCGCCACCGGCGTGACGGATCGGCCAGATGTTCAGCGCTTCGGGCTGGGTGAAGCCCAGCAGCGAGTGGCCGAGCAGCTCTTCCAGGTTGCCCGGCGTCCCGTGGCGCTCCAGGTATTGCGGCGCCGCTAGCAGGTTCAGCCGGCTGCTGCCCAGGGGGCGCGCGTGCAGGCTGGAGTCGGCGAGGTGGCCGATGCGGATGGCGATGTCGGTGCTCTGTTCCAACAGGTCGATGTTCAGGTCGTTGGTGTTGAGTTGCAGCTCGATGTCCGGGTAGCGCTCGCGGAACGCGCCGATATGCGGCACCACGGCGTGCAGCATGAAGGGCGAGGCGGCGTTGATCCGCAGTCGCCCGGCCGGGGATTGCTGGCGCAGGGCCAGGCGTTCCTCCAGGGCGTCCATCTGTTCGAGGATGTGCCGGGCGTTCTCCAGGAAGAACTCGCCTTCCTCGGTCAGCTTCATCCGCCGCGTGGTGCGGTTGAGCAGGGTGGTGCCGAGTTTCTCCTCCAGCTTCGACAATGCCCGGCTCACGGCCGAGGGCGTCAGCCCCAGCTGCTCGGCGGCGGCGGTGATGGAGCCGCAGTCGATCACCGTGGCGAAGGTCTTGAGTTCGTCGGAGTGGGCTTTCATCGGTGGGCCTGTTCGGGAGCGGCGGGGTGGATTCTAGAGGTTTGGTCCAGGTGGGGTCGCTTTTCTGTAGGAGCGAGCTTGCTCGCGAACCAACCTTCGCTGCGATGCGGTTCGCGAGCAAGCTCGCTCCTATAGGGTGGCGCCGTCAGTAGGTTCCCGGATAAGCCCCGCCATCGAGCAACAGGTTCTGCCCGGTCAGGTAGCCCGCCTGTGCGCTGCACAGGAAGGCGCAGAACTGGCCGAATTCTTCCGCGCTGCCGAAGCGCCCGGCGGGGATTTCCTGCTTGCCGGCCTCCACCAGCTCATCTTCGTCGCGCCCGCTCAGCTGGGCAGCACGGTGGAAGCCGCTGCGCAGGCGATCGGTATCGAAGGAGCCGGGCAGCAGGCCGTTGATGGTCACGTTCCTGCCCGCCACCTGCGGTTGGCGTGCCAGGCCGGCGACGAAGCCGGTCAGCCCGCTGCGCGCGCCGTTGGACAGCCCGAGAGTGGCGATTGGCGCCTTCACCGAGCCGGAGGTGATGTTGACGATGCGGCCGAAACCGCGCTCGGCCATGCCGTCCACCGTGGCCTTGATCAGCTCGATCGGCGTGAGCATGTTCAGCTCCAGGGCGCGCAGCCAGTCTTCGCGTTCCCAGTCGCGGAAATCGCCGGGTGGCGGGCCGCCGGCATTGTTCACCAGGATGTCCACCTGCGGGCAGGCGGCGAGCAGCGCGGCACGCACCTCCGGCTGGCTGATGTCGCCGGCCACTTCGCGCACTTCCACGCCCAGCTGGCGCAGCTCGGCGGCGGTGGCGGCGAGGGTGTCGACGTCGCGGGCGTTGATCGCCAGGTTCACGCCCTCGCGGGCCAGCGCCACGGCGCAACCCTTGCCCAGCCCCTTGCTGGCGGCGCAGACCACGGCCCAGCGGCCCTTGATGCCCAGATCCATGTTGTTCTCCTGTGTGTTTGCCCGGGGAGTGCTTTGTAGGATGGGTGGAGCGCAGCGATACCCATGCTGCGGGTGCAAGGCATTGATGGGTATCGCTGCGCTCCACGCCATCCTACGACGTGTTCGTCCTGCGAAATGGGAGTTCCGCTTTCGCCCGAAGCGCTCTGGTCAGGCAACGACCATCGGCGCCGGCAGCAGACTGATCCATTTACCGCTGCCTTCGCCGGACTTCAAGCGCCGCAGCGCTTCGGGCAGTTCGGCGAAGTCGAACAACTGCTTCGCTGGCGCCTGCAACTGGCCGTTGGCGACGCCCTGCATCAGGCTCGCTGCCGCCTGGTGCAGCTCCTGCCAGTCCAGCGCTTCGCCGTGGGCATGGATGCTGTTGAGTGCCACTTCGTGCAGCGAGATGGCAGTGCTGAAGGCTGGCAGCGGGGCGCTTTCCTGGCGGTCCTGGATGCACACCAGGTGGCCGTTGTAGCCCAGCAGCGGGGCGAGGCTGGCGGCGTGGTTGCCGCTGACGGTATCGAAGATGCCCTGCAGGCGGCGCGGGCCGAGGGCTTCGCGCAGGTGCTGGGACCACTGCCCGTCGCGGTAGTCGAAGACCCCGGCGATACCCAGTTGCAGCAGGTGTTCGCGGTGTTTCGGCGCGGCGGTCACCCACACGCGCAGCCCACGTTGCAGCGCCAGTTGCGCGAGCAGATAGCCGACTGCACCACCGGCACCGGTCACCAGCACATCGCGGTGGTTGCAGGCCGGCAGCTTGTCCAGCGCTTGCCAGGCCGTGAGGCCGGGACAGGGCAGGCTGGCGGCGGTGGCATCGTCGAGCGAATCGGGCACCGGGTAGACAGCACGGGCGCGTAGCAGCGTGTACTCGGCAAAGCTGCCGCCACGGGGCAGCGCCTGATGGTAGGCGACGCGGGCGCCGGCGCGCAGGTTCACCTCGCTGCCCACCGCAATGACGATGCCGACACCATCCACGCCAGGTACCTGGCCTTGCTGCCAGTCGTCGCGGCCCCAGTCGATCATCTTCCAGTCCACCGGGTTCAGCGCGATAGCGGTGTTGGCCACCAGCACCTCGTCCGGGCCGGGCTGCGGAATCGGCAGGCGCACCTGTTTCAGGCCATCGAGGCCGGCGCCGGGCGTCCAGGTCCAGGCGGCATAATCTGCAGTGATAGCGCTCATGAAGACTCCTTGGAAACGGGAAAGCCGCCCTCGGTGGGGCGGCTGTCGGTCAGCGGCGGATCAATCCCAGGCCGGGGCCAGGCTTTCCGGGCTGGTGATGCGTTCGTTGCGGTCCAGTGCAGCGATGGCGGCCATGTCGGCGTCGGTCAGGCGCAGGTCGACAGCGCGCAGGTTGCCTTCGAGGTTCTCGCGCTTGGTGGACGACGGGATCACCGAGTAGCCCAGCTGCATCGCCCAGGCCAGGGTGACCTGCGCCGGCGTGACGCCGTGGCGCTTGGCGATACCGATGATCACCTCGTCGCTGAGCACCTTGCCGTAGCCCAGGGTCATGTAGGAGGTGATGTGGATGCCCTGGCTCAGGGCGAACTCCACCACCTTGCGGTTCTGCAGGTAGGGGTGCAGTTCCACCTGGTTGGTGGCGATCTGGCCGGCGCCGACAGCGGCAATGGCCTCCTGCATCAGGGCGATGGTGAAGTTGGACACGCCGATCTCGCCGGTCAGGCCCTGGGCCTTGGCTTCGGCCAGGGCGTCCATGAACTCGGCGACCGGTACCTGGCCCTTGGGCGACGGCCAGTGGATCAGGGTCAGTTCGACGCGGTCGGTACGCAGCTTGTGCAGGCTGTCCTTGAGGCTGGGGATCAGCTTGTCGGCGGCGTAGTTCTCGGTCCAGATCTTGGTGGTCAGGTACAGCTCGTCGCGCTTTACCTTGCTGCCGGCGATGGCTTCGCCGACGTCGGCTTCGTTGCCGTAGATCTGCGCGGTGTCGATGGCGCGGTAACCCAGGTCCAGCGCGGTGCGGATCGAGTCGATGACGGTCTGGCCCTTGAGGCGGAAGGTGCCGAGGCCGAAGGCGGGAACGCTCATGGAAGAACTCCTTGTGGTCGATCAGTGAGTGGGAACCGCGCCAGGGGCGGCCGGTTCCATGGAATTGCGCCGGTCCAGACGACCGCTCAGGGCGGTCAGGCCGAAGGCGGCGAGGGTGACGACAGCGGCGATCCAGGGCGTATGGCCCAGGCCCAGGTGGCTGACCACCAGGCCGCCGGCCCAGGAGCCACCGGCCACGCCGAGGTTGAACGCGGCGATGTTGAAGCCGGCGGCCACGTCCACGGCGTCCGGCGCCACGCGCTCGGCCTGCTGTACCACGTAGACCTGCAGCCCCGGCACGTTGCCGAAGGCGACGGCGCCCCAGGCGAGCACGGTCAACACCACCAGCCATGGGTTGCCGGCAGTGAAAGTGAGTACCAGCAGCACCGAGGCCAGCAGGCCGAAGATGATCTTCAGGGCGCTCACCGGGCCGCGTTTGTCAGCCAGGCGGCCGCCCCAGATATTGCCGATGGCCACCGAGACACCGTAGGCCAGGAGCACGACGCCGACCATGTTCGGGCTGAAACCGGCGAGGTCCTGGAGGATCGGTGCGAGGAAGGTGAAGGCGATCAGCGAGCCGCCGTAGCCCACCGCGGTCATCGCGTAGACCAGCAGCAGGCGCGGCTGCAGCAGCACGCGGGCCTGGCGCAGCAGCGGCGCCGGCGGGGTGTGCTGGATGTTCTTCGGCACGAACAGCAGGCTGCCGAGCAGGGCGATCACGCCAAAGGCGGCCACCACCAGGAAGGTCACGCGCCAGCCCAGGTGCTGGCCGATGAAGGTGCCCAGCGGAATGCCGGTGACGAAGGCGACGGTCATGCCGCTGAACATGGTGGCGATGGCGCTGGCGGCCTTGTCCTTGCTCACCAGGTTGGTGGCGATGATCGAGCCGACCGAGAAGAACACGCCGTGGGCGAGGCCGGTGAGGATTCGCGCGACAATCAGCGATTCGTAGCTGGGCGCCTGCCAGGCCACCAGGTTGCCGATGGTGAACAGCGCCATCAACCCGACCAGCAACGCCTTGCGTGGAATGCGCCCGGTCATGGCGGTCAGCAGCGGCGCGCCGATGGCGACGCTCAGGGCATAGAGGCTCACCAGCAGGCCGGCGGAGGGCAGGGTGACCCCCAGGTCGCTGGCGATGGTGGGAATCAGGCCGACGATGACGAACTCCGTCGTGCCGATGGCGAAGGCACTGAGCGTCAGCGCCAGGAGGGCGAGGGGCATGGTGTGGGGCTCCGGACGAATGGGATGCGATGGGAGGCATTGTCCGGAAGTCAGCCCTTGAGAAAAACGCGGTGAAGGGCAAAGGATAGTTGATCCTGAATCACGAATAGGGCGAGGGTCTACGCTTGCAGGCAGTGATCAAGGGCACTTGTGACGAGGAATCAGCCATGCACTACACCGGCACCTGCCACTGCGGCGCGGTGGCTTTCGCCTTCGACGCGGAACTCGACGAACTGGTGCGCTGCGACTGCTCGTTGTGCGGCAAGCGCAACGCGCTGATGGCAACCGTGCCGAAGGGCAACTTCCGTCTGACCCGCGGCGATCAGGCCTTGCGCCTGTATCGCTGGAACAGCGGCGTGGCGCTGCACTATTTCTGCGGAACGTGCGGGATCTACGTCTATCA
The DNA here is from genome assembly GCF_001672555.2 of Pseudomonas sp. AU11447. NCBI lineage: Bacteria > Pseudomonadati > Pseudomonadota > Gammaproteobacteria > Pseudomonadales > Pseudomonadaceae > Pseudomonas > Pseudomonas sp. AU11447. The sequence continues at coordinate 125,352 of NZ_LZDG02000047.1, forward strand.
CCAGCGCCGCAGCAACCCGGCGCTGCTCAGCGTGAACGCCTGCTGCATCGACGGGTTCGATCCTGAATCGCTGCCGCTGCGGCGGGTGGATGGCCGGAGCATGACCACCGTGGCGGCGCCCGACCTGTAGGGCCCTGGCAGCGGAGAGGCTCCGCTGGCGCCTGCATGTCGGCAGCGCGCGGGCGTGAAAAAACCGGCCCGAAGGCCGGTCGAAGATGACAGCGGAGTTGAGCGCTCAGCACATCACGCGCGCTTGAGCACCAGGGTGAGGATGTCGTAGCTGGCCACCAGTTCGCCGAGCTGGTTGGTGACTTCCACGTCCCAGGCGACCACGCCCTGCGGCTCGCCCTTCGGGCTCTTCTTGCCCTGGTCGATCTTGCGCTTGCAGGTCAGGCGCGCCTGGATGGTGTCGCCGATGCCCACCGGGTTGATGAAGCGCAGGGTGTCCAGGCCGTAGTTGGCCAGCACCGGGCCGACGCCGGGCGAGACGAACAGGCCGGCCGCCGCCGAGAGCACGAAGTAGCCGTGGGCGATGCGCTTGCCGAACTGCGAATCCTTGGCCGCCAGCTCGTCGAAGTGCATGTAGAAGTGGTCGCCCGACAGGCAGCCGAAGTTGACCAGGTCCGCCTCGGTGACGGTACGGCGGTGGGTCAGCAGCGATTCGCCGATCTTCAGGTCGTCGAAGTAGCGGCGGAACGGGTGCACCTCCGTCTCGTAGACCTTGGCGCCGCGCACGTACTCGCCGGTGACGGCCATCAGCATGGTCGGCGAGCCCTGTACGGCAGTGCGCTGCAGGTAGTGCTTCACCGCGCGCACGCCGCCCAGTTCTTCACCACCGCCGGCGCGACCCGGGCCGCCGTGCTTGAGTACCGGCAGCGGCGAACCGTGGCCGGTGGATTCGGCGGCGGACTCGCGGTCGAGGATGTGCAGGCGGCCGTGCAGGGCGCCCATCACCGGGACGACTTTTGCGGCGACCTGCGGATCACGGGTGATCAGGCTCGCCACCAGGCTGCCCTTGCCGCGAGCGGCGAGGGCGACGGCTTCGTCGATATCGTCGTAGGCCATCAGGGTGGTCACCGGACCGAATGCCTCGATGTCGTGGGCGCCGCCTTCGGCGTGCGGATCACGGCTGCGCAGCAGGGTCGGGGCGAAGAATGCGCCTTCGGCCACGCCGTCGCCGCGCGGGGTGAAGCCGTCCTTTGCGCCGAAGACCAGTTCGCTGGATTTCAGCAGGGCTTCCACGCGCTCGGCGACGTCGGTCTGCTGGGCATGGGAGGCCAGGGCGCCCATTTTGACGCCTTCCACTGAGGGATCGCCGACCACGACCTTGGCCAGGCGCTCACGCAGGCGCTCGGCCACGGCGTCGATGTGCTTGGCGGGCACGATGGCGCGGCGGATGGCGGTGCATTTCTGCCCGGCCTTGACGGTCATCTCGCGGGCCACTTCCTTGACGAAGAGGTCGAATTCCTCGTCGTCCGGGGTGACGTCCGGCGCGAGGATGGCGCAGTTCAGCGAGTCGGCCTCGGCGTTGAACGGCACCGAGTTACGGATCAGGTTCGGATTGACGCGCAGCTTGGCGGCGGTATCCGCCGAGCCGGTGAAGGTGACGATGTCCTGGCCCTGCAGGCGGTCCAGCAGGTCGCCGGTGCCGCCGATGATCAGTTGCAGGCTGCCGGCCGGGAGCAGGCCGGATTCGTGCATCACGCGCACGGCGGCTTCGGTAATGTAGCTGGTGGCGGTGGCCGGTTTGACGATGCACGGCATGCCGGCGAGGAAGCTCGGCGCGAACTTCTCCAGCATCCCCCAGATCGGGAAGTTGAAGGCGTTGATGTGCACCGCGATGCCGCCGCGCGGCACCAGGATGTGGCTGCCGGCGAACTTGCCGGTCTTGCCCAGCGGCATGGCCGGGCCTTCGTGGACCACGTTGCCCGAGGGCAGCTCGCGGCCGCCGACGCCGGCGTAGGCGAACAGGGTGCCGGCTCCGCCTTCGATGTCGATCCAGCTGTCGGCGCGGGTGGCGCCGCTGTGGCGGGAAATCTCGTAGAGCTGCTCCTTGCGTTCGGTCAGGTACAGCGCCAGGGCTTTCAGGCGCTGGGCGCGCTGCTGGAAGTCCATGGACATCAGTTCTTTCAGGCCTTGCTCACGGGCGTGGGCGACGGCTTCGGCGAAGTCCAGCACCTCTTCGTGGGTGCGCGCCATGGTCTGGCCGTTGAGCGCGCTACGCAGCGCCTGGGCGCCATGCTGGCCGACCCAGCGGCCGCCGATGAAACTTTGCAGGATAGGCTCTTGGGCCATGGTTGTTGTCCTCCGGATCGCTACGCAAGGGTGCCGGCTGCTGCCGGTGACCGCCGCGCCGGGTGGGCGTCGGCGGCGCATTCTTCATTGGCGGGACGATGCCGCCGGATTTGGTCCGCCAGGGGCCTTGTGGGCGCTGGCGGTGGAGCTGAATTATTTCTGCAGGGGCGAGCAAGCTCGCTCCTGCAAAGGCGCAGGGCCAGATCAGAGCTGGTCGAAATCGAGTACGACGTTGTCGCTGATCGGGTACGCCTGGCAGCTCAGCACATAGCCCGCTGCCACTTCGTAGTCCTCCAGCGCGAAGTTGCTGTCCATTTCGACCTCGCCGGAAACCACCTTGCACTTGCAGGTCGAGCACACGCCGGCCTTGCACGAGTACGGCAGTTCGGCGCCCTGGGCGTTGCCGGCGTCGAGCACGCTGACGCTGTTGCGGGCCAGCTCGAAGGACAGCTCGCGGCCGTCGCTGATCACGGTGATCTGGCTTTTCGCACTGTCGACGGCAGCGGCAGCCTGGCGGGCCTCGCGCTTGCTCTCGCTGCCGGCGGCGGCGAACAGTTCGAAATGGATGCGCTCGGCCGGCATGCCGTTGCCCTTGAGTTGGTCGCGCACGGTCTCGGTCATCGCCTGCGGGCCGCAGATGAAGGCAGCGTCCAGGCTCTTCACGTCGAGCCAGCGGCTGAACAGCTGGCCGCACTTGTCGGCGTCGATACGGCCGTTGTAGAGGTCGACGTCCTGCTGCTCGCGGCTGAACACGAAGATCAGGTTGAGGCGCTGCAGGTAGCGGTTCTTCAGGTCTTCGAGCTGCTCGCGGAACATCGCGGCGTTGCTGGAGCGGTTGCCGTAGAGCAGGGTGACGCGGCTGTGCGGCTCGGTTTCCAGGGTCGTCTTGACGATCGACAGGATCGGCGTGATGCCGCTGCCAGCGGCGACCGCCAGGTAGTTGCCATGGCGCGCCGGGTCCAGTTCGACATTGAAGTGGCCAGCTGGCGGCATGACTTCCAGGCTGGCGCCGACCTTCAGCGTCTCGTTGGCGTAGGCGGAGAAGCGCCCGCCCGGTACGCGCTTGATCGCCACGCGCAGCTCGCCGTCATTCACGCCGCTGCAGATGGAGTAGGAGCGGCGCACTTCCTCGCCGTCGAGCTGGGTGCGCATGACCAGGTGCTGGCCATGCTGGAAGCGGAAGCTGTCGGCCAGGTCTGCCGGGACGTCGAAGGCGATGGACACGGCATCGCGGGTTTCGGCGCGCACTTCCTTGATTTTCAGGCTGTGGAATTTGCTCATTGTTGTTCTCCTGCGGTTCTACCGCGCGGAGGGCGACTACAAACGTCGCGAGCGAAGGTCAGGCGAGGCGGAAGCGGCTTCGGAAGCAGGGTTCACATCGGTGAATGAGCAATTCGAAGTCGTTTTCAGCGACGCGTGGCTTAGCGCAGCGGTTTGTCTTCGTCCTCCTAGATGCACTTGAAGTAATCGAAGGGTTCGCGGCAGTCGATGCAGCGGTACAGCGCCTTGCAGGCGGTGGAGCCGAACTGGCTGAGCTGCTCGGTGTGCAGGCTGCCGCACTGCGGGCAGCGCACTTCCGGGGTCTCGCCAAGCAGGCTGCGCTTGCTGGTGCTGCCGGCCGGCGGGGCGATGCCGTAGTCGCGTAGCGCCTGGCGGCCGCTGTCGCTGATCCAGTCGGTGGTCCAGGCCGGGCTCAGGCGGCGCTCCAGTTGCGGCGCGGCGAAGCCGGCGTGCTCCAGGGCGTGCTGGATGTCCTGCTCGATGACTTCGGTGGCCGGGCAGCCGGAGTAGGTCGGGGTGACCACCACGTGCAGGTGCCCGTCCTGCCAGTCGAGCCCGCGCACGATGCCCAGCTCGACCACGCTGACCACCGGCACTTCCGGGTCCATCACCGCGCCGAGCACGTTCCAGGCGCGGCTGAGGTCATCAGCCGTACCGGCGCGCGCGCCGCGATCGCTGGTAATCAGCTCACCAGGTTGCATCGGGGTAGGCCCGCTGGAGGAACTGCATCTCGGCCAGGAGAATGCCCAGGTGCTCGGTGTGCAGGCCACGGCGGCCGCTGAGGTAGAAGTTCACCGCAGGCTCCGGCAGCGGCAGGGTCGCGGCGGCGAAGATGTCGGCGACCTTGGCTTTCCACGCGGCGGCCAGTTCTTCCGGGTTCGGCGCGACGCCTTCGGCAGACAGGCGCTGTTCCACTTCATCCGCGTTGCACAGTTCGACGGTGAAGCGCCATACCTGCGGGATCGCCGCGAGCATGCGTGCATTGCTTTCCTCGGTGCCGTCGCCCAGACGCTGCATCCACTCGGAGGAACGGCGCAGGTGGTAGGTGACTTCCTTCAGGCCCTTGGCAGCGATGGCGGCGATACGCTCGTCGCTGGAGCTGCTCAGGGCGTGCAGCACATGGAAGTGCCAGGCGTCATAGAGGAACTGCTTGGCGATGGTCACGGCGAAGTCGCCGTTGGGCTGCTCGACCAGCAGGAGGTTGCGGAAGGCGCGCTCGTCGCGGCGGAAGGCCAGGTGGTCGGCGTCGCGGCCGTCGTCCAGCAGTTCCACGGCGTACTCGTACCAGTTGCGCGCCTGGCCCACCAGGTCGAGGCCGACGTTCATCAGCGCCAGCTCTTCTTCCAGGGCCGGGGCGTGGCCGCACCATTCGCACAGGCGCTGGCCCTGGATCAGGGCGCTGTCGGCGAGACGCAGCAGGTATTCGATCTTGTCAGAATTCGTGTTCATCGCACGCGATCTCACATGTGGCCGACTTCGGGCGGCAGCTCGTAGAAGCTGGCGTGGCGGTAGACCTTGTCCTGCGCCGGGTCGAACAGCGGGTCCTTCTCGTCGGGGGAGGAGGCGGTGATCAGCGCGGAGGGCACGACCCACAGGCTCACGCCTTCGTTGCGGCGGGTGTACAGCTCGCGGGCGTTCTCGATGGCCATGGCGGCGTCGGCGGCGTGGACGCTGCCGACATGCTTGTGGTTCAGGCCGTGTTTGCTACGCACGAACACTTCAAAAAGGGTCCATTCGGACATGGCTTCTGTCTCCTCGCGACTCAGGCGGCGTCTTTCTTCTGTTGTTGTTTGCGGGCGTAGGCGACCGCGGCTTCGCGGACCCAGGCGCCGTCTTCGATGGCTTTGCGGCGGGTGGCGACGCGCTCGGTGTTGCACGGGCCGTTGCCCTTGAGCACTTCGTAGAACTCTTCCCACTGGATGTCGCCGAAGTCGTAGTGGCCGCGCTCCTCGTTCCACTTCAGGTCCGGGTCCGGGGCGGTGCAGCCGAGCAGTTCGAGTTGCGGCACGGTCTGGTCAACGAAGCGCTGGCGCAGTTCGTCGTTGCTCTGCCGCTTGATCTTCCAGGCCATGGACTGGGCGCTGTTGGGGGAGTCGGCGTCGCTGGGGCCGAACATCATCAGCGCCGGCCACCAGAGGCGGTTGATGGCGTCCTGGACCATGTCCTTCTGCGCCTGGTTGCCGTGGCGCATCATGGTCAGGAGGATTTCGTAGCCCTGGCGCTGGTGGAAGCTCTCTTCCTTGCAGATGCGGATCATCGCGCGCGAGTAGGGGCCGTAGGAGGTGCGCTGCAGCACCACCTGGTTGACGATCGCCGCACCATCCACCAGCCAACCCACCGCGCCCATGTCGGCCCAGTTAAGCGTCGGGTAGTTGAAGATGCTCGAGTACTTGGCCTTGCCGCTGTGCAGCTTGGCGATCTCGGCGTCGCGGTCGGCGCCCAGGGTTTCCATCGCGCTGTAGAGGTAGAGGCCGTGGCCGGCTTCGTCCTGGATCTTCGCCATCAGCTGCAGCTTGCGCTTCAAGGTCGGCGCGCGGGTCACCCAGTTGCCCTCGGGCAGCATGCCGACGATCTCGGAGTGGGCGTGCTGGGAAATCTGCCGGATCAGCGTCTGGCGGTAGGCGTCGGGCATCCAGTTCTTTGCCTCGATCTTGATCTCGGCATCGATCTTTTCCTGGAAGGCGCGTTCTTCCGGCGACATCTCGTCCAGCGCCTTGATGCGCTTCACGCCGGTCTCAACCAGTTGTGCGTACATGCTGTGTCTCCAGCCTTTTGTCTTGTTCGTGGGACGGCCTAGGCCATGGCTGTAGTTTTAAATGATACAGAAATGAATGTCTAACAATAAATGATGTGTCGTAAGTGGATTGTGTATCGCTTTGGCGGTCTTTTGGGGACAAACGGGCGCGCAAAGGAGCGCAATTCACCGAGATAATTCGGTAAAAAGTAAGAATTTTGCAGGGATTTATCGGAATTCTGCGGCGTATTTGCCTGGGCGTGAAAATCGCCTGCCATTCACCGGAAAGATGACAAAGTGATACGCAAATGTATTTTTATGAATGAATCATATGTGGTTGTTCGGAGGGTTTGCAGGAGCGAGCTTGCTCGCGAACCATGCTTGCCGATGACCAGGCGTCGAGCGGTTCGCGAGCAAGAACTAGGCGTCCCCCTCGGTCCTACAAAGAGCAGTGCGTGTGGGGAGCGGCAGGCGTCAGGCCTGGACGATCACCTGGAAGCCGCCAAAGATCATGCGTTGCCCGTCGAAAGGCATGTCGTTGAAGTCGGTCTTCATCCGCGCGTCCTCCATGAACTTCTTCATGCCTTCGTCCCGTGCCGCCTTGCTCGGCCAGGTGATCCAGGAGAACACCACGGTTTCGTCCTCCTTGCGTTTTACGGCCATGGGGAAGGAGGTCACCTTGCCCTCGGGCACGTCGTCGCCCCAGCACTCGACGACGCTCAGTGCGCCATGCTCCTTGAACAGCGCCGCCGCCTTGCGCGCCACTTCGATGTAGCGCTCACGGCTGGCGGTGGGCACCGGTACGAGGAAACCATCGACATAGGTCATCGCTCTTCTCCTGCGATTGGGCAGACGGCCGGATGCCGCCTGCCTTTGAGGAATAGTCGAAGGGCAGGGTGAAGGATCGACAGGCAGGGAGGGCGGGGCGACGGGTGGTAGGAGTGGTGGGCTACTCCGGAGCTGGGAGAGGTGCAATGCGTGGCGACGAAGTTGGGCGTGTTCGCGAGAAAGAACTGGGCGTCCCCCTCGCTCCTACAAAAAAGCCAAAGAAAAGCCCCGCCGAAGCGGGGCTTTCAGTCACGCCGATCAATCAGCCCTTGGGCCGATTGTCATACACGTGGCAGGCCTTGCCTTCCGAACGCTTGAGGCTGTGGCTCGGCTGCACCAGCACGCGGGCGCTGACGCCGATGTGGGTCTTGATCTGCTTGCCCAGTTCGCTGCCGATGGCCTTCTGTTCGTCCGCCGACAGGTTCTGCTGGTCGTGGCGCAGTTCGACGTGGACGTCAATGCAGTCGAGGTTGCCATTGCGGTGAAGGTGGATCTCGTAGCACTCGGCGAGCTGCTTGATCTTCAACACCTGTTCCTCGACCTGGGTCGGGAAGACGTTGACGCCACGGATGATCAGCATGTCGTCGCTGCGCCCGGTGATCTTGTCGATGCGCCGCATCGGCCGCGCGGTGCCCGGCAGCAGGCGGGTCAGGTCGCGGGTGCGGTAGCGGATCATCGGCAGCGCTTCCTTCGACAGCGAGGTGAACACCAGCTCGCCGTACTGGCCGTCCGGCAACACGGCGCCGGTCGCCGGGTCGATGATCTCGGGGTAGAAGTGGTCTTCCCAGACGGTCGGGCCGTCCTTGGTCTCGGCACACTCCATGGCCACGCCCGGGCCCATGATTTCCGAGAGGCCGTAGATGTCCAGGGCGGTGATGCCCATGCGCTCTTCCACGGCGCGGCGCAGTTCGGCGGTCCACGGTTCGGCGCCGAAGATGCCCAGGCGCAGCTTGAGGCTGTGCGGGTCGACGCCCTGGCGCTCGATCTCATCGGCGATGTTGAGCATGTAGGACGGGGTGACCATGATGATGTCCGGCTGGAAATCGCGGATCAGCTGGACCTGCTTCTCGGTCTGGCCGCCGGACATCGGGATCACGGTGCAGCCCAGGCGCTCGGCGCCGTAGTGCGCACCCAGGCCGCCGGTGAACAGGCCGTAGCCGTAGGACACATGCACCTTGTCACCCTTGCGGCCGCCGGCGGCGCGGATGGAGCGCGCGACCACGTTGGCCCAGGTGTCGATGTCGTTCTGCGTGTAGCCGACCACGGTGGGTTTGCCGGTCGTGCCGCTGGAGGCGTGCAGGCGCACGATCTCGTTCTGCGGCACGGCGAACATGCCGTAGGGGTAGTTGTCGCGCAGGTCGTTCTTGCCGGTGAAGGGGAACTTGGCGAGATCGTCCAGGGAGGTCAGGTCGTCCGGGTGTACGCCAGCCTCGGCGAAGCGCTTCTGGTACAGCGGGACGTTGTCGTGGGCGTGCTTGAGGCTCCAGCGCAGGCGCTCCAGCTGGTGCTGGCGCAGCTCGTCGACACTGGCAGTCTCCATCGGGTCAAGCAGGGCACGTTCGGCATCATGGTACATGTTCATGGGTTCACTCGATTTGTTCTTGTACGCCAGCCCGTAAGCGGGCTGCGAGTGTCATGGGAGCAGCATAACGCCCCCGTTCGCGGAAGGATTCGAACCCCTGCCAGAGACGTTGCTCTGTCTGCCAGCCGGTGCACTTGGCGACTGGCGGTGCGGGGTCCGAAGCTCCCTTTGGATCAGATTCGTTCGATGATCAGGGCGATGCCCTGGCCGACGCCGATGCACATGGTGCACAGGGCGTAGCGGCCACCGCGTTCCTCCAGTTCATGCAGGGCGGTGGTGACCAGGCGCGCACCGCTCATGCCCAGTGGGTGGCCGAGGGCGATGGCGCCGCCGTTGGGGTTCACCCGTGCGTCGTCATCCTTCAGGCCCAGCTCGCGCAGCACGGCAAGGCCCTGGGCGGCGAAGGCTTCGTTGAGTTCGATCACGTCCATGTCGTTCAGCGACAGGCCGGCCAGTTCCAGCACCTTGCGGGTCGCCGGCACCGGGCCGATACCCATGATTCGCGGCTCGACGCCGGCGGTGGCCATGGCGACCACGCGGGCGCGGGCCTTCAGGCCGTGACGCGCGGCGGCGGCTGGGGAGGCCATCAGCAACGCACAGGCACCGTCGTTGACGCCCGAGGCGTTGCCGGCAGTGACGCTGCCGTCTTCGCGGAACGGCGTGCCGAGCTTGGCCAACTGTTCCAGGGTGGTATCGCCGCGCGGGTGTTCGTCCTGCTCGACCACCTTGGCCGGGCCTTTGCGCTGGGGAATCTCCACCGGGACGATTTCCTTCGCCAGACGGCCATTGGCCTGGGCGGCGGCGGCCTTGTGCTGGCTGCGCAGGGCGAAGGCATCCTGGTCTTCGCGGCTGATGTTGAACTGCTCGGCGACGTTCTCCGCCGTCTCGGGCATGGAGTCGATGCCGAACTGCTTTTTCATCAGTTTGTTGACGAAGCGCCAGCCGATGGTGGTGTCAAAGATTTCCGCAGTGCGGCCAAAGGCCTGCTCGGACTTGCCCATCACGAACGGCGCGCGGGACATGGATTCCACGCCGCCAGCCAGCATCAGTCCGGCTTCGCCGCAGCGCAGGGCGCGTGCGGCACTGCCCACGGCGTCAAGGCCGGAGCCGCACAGGCGGTTGAGCGTGGTGCCGGGCACGGTGACCGGCAGGCCGGCCAGCAGCGAGGCCATGTGCGCGACGTTGCGGTTGTCTTCGCCGGCCTGGTTGGCGCAGCCGAAGATCACGTCGTCGATGGTGCTCCAGTCCAGCTCCGGGTGGCGCTGCATCAGGGCCTTCATCGGGATCGCCGCGAGGTCGTCGGCGCGCACGCCGGACAGGGCGCCGGCGTAGCGGCCAATCGGCGTGCGCACCGCGTCGATGATCAGGGCGTCAGTGAGGTCTGTCATTCGGAGGTCTCCTGCGCCAGCACGGTGCCGCGCACTTTGTAGGATTTGCCGTGGAACAGGGCGATCAGTTGGCCCTGGGAATTCTCGATGCGCACGTCGTAGTTGCCGGTGCGGCCGCTGCGGCTCTGCTCGAAGGCGCTGGCGACCAGCTCGTCGCCTTCGCGGGCCGGTGCCACGTAATCGATGCTGCAGCCGATGGCGACGGTGGCGTCGTTGTAGCTGTTGCAGGCGAAGGCGAAGGCCGAGTCGGCCAGGGCGAACAGGTAGCCGCCATGGCAGGTGCCGTGGCCCTGGATCATGTCCTCGCGCACGCGCATCGACAGCTTGGCGTTGCCCGGGCCGGCATCCAGCAACTGGATGCCCATGCGGCGGGTGGCCTGGTCGCGCTCGTACATGGCCTCGGCGCAGGCGCGGGCGAGCTGGGTTGCGTCAGTCATGGAAGGTGCTCTCCTCGGCATGCGGGGCCTCGGCGTGCAGGCGGCGCAGCAGCAGGGACGGGCGATAGCGGTCCTCGCCGTAGGCGGTCTGCAGGTTGTCGAGTACTCGCAGCACGTTGCCGATGCCGATCTGCCCGGCCCAGGCCAGCGGGCCCTGCGGGTAGTTCACGCCGGCGCGCATGGCGAGGTCGATATCAGCGGCGCTGCCCACGCCTTGCAGCACGGCATCCGCGCCTTCGTTGGCGAGCATCGCCACGGTACGCAGCACGGCGAGGCCGGGTGTGTCGCTCAGGCGGCTGGTGGCGACGCCGGCCTTGGCCAGCAGGGCGACAGCCTGGTCCAGTGCTTCGGGTGTGGTGTCCGCCGAGCAGGCAATGCCCAGGCGCGAAGCCTTGGTGTAATCCAGCGCGAGGTCGATCAGCACGAGATTGCGCAGGCCGTCTTGCTTGGCGCGCTGGCTGGCGAGGCGACCATCGGACAGCGCGATCACTGCATCACCGACACGCAGCAGGCCATTGCCGGCGCGCTGGACGATCTCGATGCCAGCGTCCTTCAGGCGCTGCACCAGCGGCTGGGCGACGCCCAGGTCGCCCTCCAGCACGCAGGCGCTGACAGGCGAGGCACTGCTCAGACTGGCCGGCTGCGGGCGCTCGGCACCTTCGGCGTAGTCATAGAAGCCGCGACCGCTCTTGCGGCCGAGGCGGCCGGCGTCCACCAATTCCTTCTGGATCAGCGAGGGCTGGAAGCGGAAGTCGCCGTAGTAAGCGGCGAATACCGAGCAGGTGACGGCGTAGTTGACGTCGTGGCCGATCAGGTCGGTCAGCTCGAAGGCGCCCATGCGGAAACCGCCGGCATCGCGCATCAGCGCATCCAGCGTCGCGCAGTCGGCGGCGCCTTCCTGCAGCAGGCGCAGGCTTTCGGCGTAGAAGGGGCGCGCCACGCGGTTGACGATGAAGCCGGGCGTGGATTTGGTGTGAACCGGTTTCTTGCCCCAGGTCAGCGAGGTGGCATACAGGCTGTCGGCCAGTACCGGATCGGTGGCGAGGCCGGAGACGACTTCCACCAGCGCCATCAGCGGCGCCGGGTTGAAGAAGTGCATGCCGACCACCTGCTGCGGGCGTTTGAGGCTGGCGGCGAGGCTGGTGATGGATAGCGACGAGGTGTTGCTGGCGAGGATGCAGTCTTCTGCGCACAGGGCTTCCAACTGCTGGAACAGGCTCCGCTTGATCTCCAGGTTCTCGACGATGGCCTCGATCACCAGCTGCGAATCGGCCAGCGCGTCGATGGCTTCCACCGGTTGCAGGCGGGCGACGATGGCGTTGCGAGCTTCGGCGTCAAGCTTGCCTTTTTCCACCAGCCGGCCGAGCTGGCGGTCGATGCCGTCGATGGCCTGGGCGGCGGCGCCGGGGCGGTTGTCGTAGAGCTTCACCGGATGGCCGGCCTGGGCGGCGACCTGGGCGATACCTGCGCCCATGGCGCCGGCGCCAATGACTGCGACTTTCGCGTCTTGCTGAAGTGCGCTCATCGATCAGCGGCCCTTGAAGCTGGGAGTGCGTTTTTCCATGAAGGCGGACACGCCCTCGCGGTAGTCCTCGCTGCGGCCGGCCAGGCGCTGCAGGTCGCGCTCCAGCTCCAGCTGCTCGTCGAAGCTGTTGTTCAGGCTGGCGTTGAGGCTGCGCTTGATCAGCGCCAGGCCGTAGGTCGGCTGGGTGGCCAGATGGCGAGCGAGCTTGAGGGCTTCCTCGCGCAGGTTGGCGTCGTCCACCACCTGGTAGATCAGGCCCCATTGCTCGGCCTGTTCGGCAGTCAGGCGGTTGCCCAGCAGCGCGAGTGCCTTGGCGCGGGCCATGCCGACCAGGCGCGGCAGCGTCCAGGTACCGCCGGAATCGGGGATCAGGCCGATCTTGCAGAAGGCCTGGATGAAGCTGGCCGAGCGCGCCGCCAGCACCAGGTCGCAGGCCAGCGGGATGTTTGCGCCGGCGCCGGCGGCCACGCCGTTCACCGCGCAGATGACCGGCAGCGGCAAGTCGCGCAGGGTGCGGATCAGCGGGTTGTAGAACTGCTCGATGGACTGGCCGAGGTCAGGCGCTTCCGCGCCGGGTGCGACGTTGCGGTCGGACAGGTCCTGGCCTGCGCAGAAGCCGCGGCCTTCGCCGGTCAGCAGCAGGACGCGGGCTTCCGGGTTCTGCCGGACCTGCTTGAGCGCCTCGCGCACTTCGCCGTGCATGGCGGCGTTGAAGCTGTTCAGCTGCTCCGGGCGGTTCAGGCTGAGGAGGGCGACGCCGTCCTCGATGGAAAACAGGATGTGCTCGAAGTTCATGGGCGGGCTCGCTCCATCAATAGGCAGGCTTTTGCCAGAAAAAAGGGGGATTCGCTCAGCGGCCCTGGCTCTATTGGCCAAGGAAGGCTGGCTTGCGCTTTTCCTGGAAGGCGCGAATGCCTTCGTCGCGGTCGGCGGTGCCGGCCAGCAGGGTAAAGGCGTGGCGTTCGAAGCGCAGGCCGGTCGCAAGATCGGTGTCCTGCGCCTTGAGTAGCGCTTCCTTGGCCAGGCGCACGGCGAGCGGCGCCTTGGCAGCGATGAGCTTGGCGATCTGCAGGGCGCGTTCGACGGTGAATTCGGGTTGGGTGACTTCGCTGATCAGGCCGGCGCGCTGGGCGTGGCGCGCGTCGATGGCTTCACCGGTGAGCACCATCTGCATGGCCAGCGGTTTGCCCACGGCGCGCAGCAGGCGCTGGGTGCCGCCGGCGCCGGGCATGATGCCGAGGTTGATTTCTGGCTGGCCGAAGCGGGCGTCTTCCCCGGCGATCAGGATGTCGGCGTGCATGGCCAGCTCGCAGCCGCCGCCCAGGGCGAAGCCGTTGACGGCAGCGATCAGCGGTTTGGAGAAGGCGGCGATGCGCTGCCAGTAGCCGACGCGGGGGTCGTTGAGGATGCCGACCAGGTCGCGCTCGGCCATCTCCCTGATGTCGGCGCCGGCGGCAAAGGCCTTGCGGCTGCCGGTGAGCACCACGGCGCGGGTTTCGCTGTCCTGCTCGGCGGCGTCGAGTTCGGCGGCCAGTTCACCGAGCAGTTCGGTGTTCAGGGCATTCAGCGCTTCGGGGCGCTGCAGGGTGATCAGGCGAACGCCCGCTTCAGGCATCTGAACGGCAAGGGTGCGAGGCATGACATCGTCCTCAGGCTGCACGCACGGCTTCGTGGCCGGCTGGTATTGGAATTATGGGAGGCAGGCGTTGCCCGTCTCCGGCCTTTCCGCAGTATAGGCCTAAAGCGATACAGAAAAACAACTACGAAAGTTGTATCGCGTGTCTAAAATGTTTCTGCCGGTGCCAGAGAGAGCATGACGATACCGCTCTCCTGTAAGCGCTTTTATGGCGTATTTACTGGTTTTATAAGGGTTTTTGAGTGGTATCCGACCTTCCTAAAAAGCGATACGGCAGATTTAGATTGGTTGGTTTTGATTTGATGTGATACAAGATTTGCAAAAGAACAAATCGCTTTGCGCAGCGATGCCGTAAAGCTGGAGAACCCGATGCCTTGCTACAGCCTCGAGGGCGTGCGCCCCGTCGTACACCCGACCGCCTATGTCCATCCCACCGCCGTGCTGATCGGCGACGTTATCGTCGGCCCTGGCTGTTACGTCGGCCCTCTGGCGGCACTGCGCGGTGACTTCGGGCGGATCGTCCTCGAAGAGGGTGCGAACCTTCAGGACACCTGCGTCATGCACGGGTTCCCGGACAGCGACACCGTCGTCGAGCGCAACGGCCACATTGGCCATGGCGCCGTCCTGCACGGCTGCCGGATCGGCGAGGACGCCCTGGTGGGCATGAATGCCGTGGTGATGGATTACGCCCGGATCGGCGCTCGCTCCATCGTTTCAGCCGCCGCCTTCGTCAAGGCCAAGTTCGAGTGCGCCCCGCAAAGCCTGGTGATGGGCGCGCCGGCCAGCGTCAAGCGCAGCCTCAGCGACGAAGAGATCGCCTGGAAGCGTCGTGGTACCGAGGAATACCAGGCGCTGGCCAAGCGCTGCATCGGAAGCCTGGTGGAATGCCAGCCTCTGGCGGCAATAGAAGAAGAGCGCCCGCGCCTGGGTGATTCCGGTTTCCGGCCCAAGACAGGGAAGGGCGCATGAGTACTGGGGTTCGCTCCAATGGCCAGGCGGTGCGGCGGGCAGGTATAGTCGCCGCTCCTTCGCCTGCGCAACGTGCCATGACCGCTCTAGCACCGCTGAATCAGCTGATCAATCGCTTCCAGGAACAGACGCCGATCCGCGCCAGTTCGCTGATCATCACCCTTTACGGCGATGCCATCGAACCCCATGGCGGTACCGTCTGGCTGGGTAGCCTGATCAATCTGCTGGAACCGTTCGGCATCAACGAGCGGCTGATCCGCACCTCGATCTTCCGCCTGACCAAGGAAGACTGGCTGACCGCCGAGAAGGTCGGCCGGCGCAGTTACTACAGCCTGACCGGCACCGGCCGGCGGCGGTTCGAAAAGGCTTTCAAGCGTGTCTACAGCTCCAGCCTGCCGGCCTGGGACGGCTCCTGGACCCTGGTAATGCTCTCGCAGATCGCTGCCGACAAGCGCAAGCAGGTCCGCGAGGAGCTGGAATGGCAGGGCTTCGGCGCGATTTCGCCGACCGTCATGGCCTGCCCGCGCGCCGACCGCAGCGACGTCATGGCGACCCTGCAGGACCTCGAAGTCGCCGACGATTGCATCGTCTTCGAAACTCGCGCCCAGGACGTACTGGCCTCCCGTGCCATGCGCATGCAGGTGCGCGAGAGCTGGAAGATCGACGAACTCGGCGAGCACTACAGCGAATTCATCCAGCTGTTCCGCCCGCTCTGGCAGGCGCTGCGCGAGCAGGACCAGCTGCGCCCGGAAGACTGCTTCCTGGCGCGCACCCTTTTGATCCACGAATACCGCCGGCTGCTGCTGCGCGACCCACAACTGCCCGACGAACTGCTTCCGGGCGATTGGGAAGGTCGCGCCGCGCGACAGCTGTGCCGCAACATCTACCGACTGATCCACGCCAAGGCCGAGGACTGGCTGAACCGCAACCTGGAGACCGCCGACGGCCCGCTGCCGGACGTCGGGGAAAGCTTCTACAAGCGTTTCGGCGGATTGAACTGACAGGAGTTGGCGTGAAAAATGCCTCCCGCTCTGCAACGCTGCGGTTGCAGAACGGGGACACCGGCGCGAATCCTTCCTGAGAAGGTACGCGGCGGACGATGACGACAGGCCCATGAGGCCGTCGCTGAATAACAACAAACAATGCGTGTGAGGCTTTGCAGGTCATGAATTCTTCATCGACATTGAGGGATGACGCTTTCGAGGCGTGGCTGGGACAGGTCAACCGGGCGTGCGGTCGTTTCGATGCGCGTACCCTCGGCCCCCAGTTCCATGGACGGTTGCGTGAGTACCAGGGCGGTGCGATCAAGCTTTCCGTGGTCGACATGGCTCAGGTGCACCTGTACCGGACCAGCAAGGAGGTCGGCTCCAGCGCCGGCGGCCACTACTACGCGGTGTTCCAGCTCGAAGGGCGCTCGCGCCTGGAGCAGGGCGACAACCGTGTGGAGCTGTCGCGTGGTGACATCAGCCTGATCGATGCCAGCCGGCCCAGCGACATGACCTACCTGGAGGAATCCCGGCAGCTCTCGCTGATCCTGCCGCGCCAGGTGATCGAGCGCGGCCTGCGCATGTCGGAAGTGACCTGCGCCTCGAAGATCCCCGCCAGCTCGCCGATTGCCGTACTGGCCAATCGACTGATCGTCGAGACCAGCCAGCAGGAAAGCCTCGGCATGCTGGAAAGCGAAGCGACCCTGGACGCCCTGGTGACGCTGCTGCGCCCGGCGCTGGCCAGCCACGACGCCGAGCAGGACAACCACGAACGCATGTTCCGCAAGGCCACCGCCTTCATCGACCAGCACATCGGTGCCGAAGAGCTCTGCCCCGAGCTGATCGCCCGTGAAGTGGGCATTTCGGTGCGCGGCCTGTACCGCATGTTCGCCAAGAAGGGCCTGGTGGTGGCGCAGTACATCAAGAACCGCCGCCTGGACTTCTGCGCCGAAACCCTGCGCAACGCCCAGTTCGAGCAGAAGCTGTCGGCGCTCGGCTATGCCTGGGGCTTCTCCGATTCGAGCTACTTTTCCACGGCGTTCAAGGGCCGCTTTGGTGTGTCGCCGGGCGAGTATCGCAAGCGTTACGCGAACTGATTCAGGTGGTGCGAGCGGTATCCACGGGAATGATGGGTATCGCTGCCGGGTTGTACCTGTACCGTGTCATGCGGGTTCGCGAGCAAGGACTAGGCGTCACCCTCGGTCCTACGAAGAGCGCGCTGAGCCTGATCCTGTAGGAGCGAGCTTGCTCGCGAACGCTTTCGCACAATGACCCTCGTCACCTGAGCGCCATCCTGGCACTCCCGCCAACACGACTGGCACAGAGGAAAAGACCCTCCCGAGCGCCGCTGGCAACAATCACCTTCGATGACGCGCGCCATCCGGCCGCAAGCTGTACTCGAAGGTGATTTCCCGATGTCCCGCAACAAGCTCCGATTCGGCGCCCTCGGCCTGCTGCTGGCCGGCGCGCTGCTGCAACCGGTCCTGGCGTTCGCCGGGGACTGCCCGGCGAACGATGCGCAGAAAGGCGAGACCGTCTTCGCCCGCGACTGCTCGATCTGCCACACCGCCAAGGCCGACGGCCCCGGCATGATGGGCCCCAACCTGCATGGCGTGGTCGGCCGCATGGCCGGTTCGCTCGCCGGCTTCAGCTATTCCCAGGCGATGAAAGGCAAGGGCGCGGCATGGTCGCGCGACAACCTCGATGCCTTCGTCAGCCAGCCCCAGGCCGCCGTGCCCGGAACCTACATGCCCTTCGCAGGCCTGGCCGACGCGGCCGAGCGGCGGGCGCTCACCTGCTGGCTGAGCCAGCAGCACTGATATTCCAGGAGAGACCATGAACGTCACACAGACTCTGCCCAAGGTCACGGCCTTCCTGCAGCGCAAGCATGGCTGCTTCATCGACGGCGCCTGGGTGGTGCCCGAGGGCGCGCGTACCGACGTGCTCAACCCGGCCACCGGCGAGGCGATCTCCAGCGTCGCCGACATCGACACCGACCTGCTCGACCGCGCGGTGAAATCCGCCCAGGCTTCGTTCAAGTCCCGCGTCTGGGCGGACCTGCGCCCGGCCGACCGCGAACGCATCCTGCTGCGCTTCGCCGACCTGGTGGAAGCCAACGGCGAAGAGCTGGCCCAGCTGGAAACCCTCAGCCAGGGCAAGTCGATCAACATTGCGCGCATGCTGGACGTGGGCGCCACCGTCGAGTTCATGCGCTACATGGCCGGCTGGGCGACCAAGATCGAAGGCCAGTCGCTGAACGTTTCCATCCCGCTGCCGCCGGGCGCCAAGTTCACCGCCTACACCCGCCGCGAGCCGGTAGGCGTGGTCGCCGGCATCGTGCCGTGGAACTTCCCGCTGATGATCGCTGTGTGGAAGCTGATCCCGGCGCTCGCCACCGGCAACAGCGTGGTGATCAAGCCTGCCTCGGAAACTCCGCTGACCGCCCTGCGCCTGGCTGAACTGGCCTTCGAAGCCGGCGTGCCGGCCGGCGTGTTCAACCTGGTGACCGGCGATGGCCCGCGCATTGGCGGCGGGCTGGCCAGCCACAAGCTGGTGAACAAGGTCTCCTTCACCGGTTCCACCGCGGTGGGGCGCAGCGTCGGCCTGGCCGCCGTGCAGAACATGACCCGCTTCGCCCTGGAACTGGGCGGCAAGAACCCGATGATCGTCCTCGCCGACGCCAATATCGACAACGCCGTGCAGGGCGCGCTGCTGGGCGGTCTGCTGAACAACGGTCAGGTCTGCGCCGCGGCTTCGCGCTTCTATGTACATCGCTCGCGCTACGACGAGTTCGTCGAGAAGCTCGCTGCCGCCGTCGCCGGCATGAGTCTGGGCGAGGGCATGGACCCGTCCGCGCAGATCAACCCGCTGGTGTCTGCCAAGCAGCAGCGCAGCGTGCTGGAGCACATTGCCCGCGCCGGTGAGCAGGGCGCGCGCATCGTCTGTGGCGGTGAGCAGATTGCTGGCAATGGCTTCTATGTGCAGCCCACTGTGCTGGCCGACGTGACCATGCAGATGGCCGTGGCCCGTGACGAGGTCTTCGGCCCCGTGCTGGCAGTGCTGCCGTTCGACGATGAAGACCAGGCCATCGAAATGGCCAACGACAGCGAGTACGGCCTGGGCGCTAGCCTGTGGACCAACGACCTGTCCAAGGCAATGAACCTGGTGCCGCGCATCGAGTCCGGCACCGTTTGGGTGAATGCCCACGTGCTGCTCGACCCGAGCATGCCCTTCGGCGGCGTCAAGCAGTCGGGCATGGGCCGCGAGTTCGGCCGCGCCGTGGTCGAGGCCTATACCGAGATCAAGTCGGTGTGCATCGCGCACTGATTGATCGCTCGAGCAACACCCTCGTTTAGCAGCGGGCCTTCGGGCCCGTTTTTTTTGCGCGGGATTCAGAGGGGGAGAACCTGTAGGAGCGAGCTTGCTCGCGATCAGCCGGCGGCACTGCTGCAGGGCGGTTCGCGAGCAAGCTCGCTCCTACGAAGAGCCAGTTCACAGCGGAGATCGGGATGACGATTCGTAGGATGGGTGGAGCGCAGCGTTACCCATGCTGAGTGCGTACCAAATCGATGGGTATCGCTGCGCTCCACGCCATCCTACGCAGAGCGGTATGAGGCGTAGGGCGAATAACCTGGAACAGGTTATTCGCCGGCTACTCGGCGGATAACGCTGGCGCGTTATGCGCCCTACGGTCCGCGGTAATCGCCTTAGTGCGCTGGCAGAATCCGTCCGCGGCACTCGCCGAAGCCGATGGACGCATGTCCGTCTCGACGGCAGCGGGCACGCAGGATGATCTCGTCGCCATCTTCCAGGAAGCGGCGCTCCTCGCCATTGCCGAGCACCAGCGCCTGCTTGCCGCCGAAGGTCAGTTCCAGCAGGCTGCCGAAGCTGTCCGGGGTTTCCCCGGAGAGGGTGCCGGAGCCGAACAGGTCGCCCGGTTGCAGGCGGCAGCCGTTGACGCTGTGGTGCGCGACCATCTGTGCGACCGTCCAGTACATGTTCAGTGTGTTGCTCAGGGCGATGCGTTCCGCCGGCTGATGCTCGCGGCGCATGCGCGCGGTGTGCAGCAGCACTTCCAGTTCGATATCCAGTGCACCGTGCTGCTGGTCGCCTTCGTCGTACAGGTATGGCAGTGGCTGCGGGTCGCCTTCCGGGCGTGCCGGCTGGGCGACGCGGAAAGGCTCGAGCGCCTCGGCGGTGACCACCCAGGGCGACACGGTGGTGGCGAAGCTCTTCGACAGGAACGGCCCCAGCGGCTGGTATTCCCAGGCCTGCATGTCGCGCGCGGACCAGTCGTTGAGCAGGCAGAAACCGGCGATGTGGCCGGAGGCGGCATTGATCGGGATAGCTTTGCCCTGATCGTTGCCCTGGCCGATCCAGATACCCAGCTCCAGCTCCAGGTCCATCCGCGCGCAGGGACCGAACACCGGCACATCCACCCCGGCGGGCAGGGTCTGGCCGTTGGGGCGACGCACTTCGGTGCCGGAGGGCACGATGGTGGAGGCGCGGCCGTGGTAGCCGATGGGCACGTACTTGTAGTTGGGCAGCAGCGGGTTGTCCGGACGGAACAGCTTGCCGACGTTCATCGCGTGGTGGATGCCGACATAGAAGTCGGTGTAGTCGCCGACTTTTGCCGGCAGGTGCATGCGGCACGCGGCCTGTGGCTTGAGCAGCGCTGCACCCAGGTGCTCCATGCGCTTCTGTTCGCTGCTGCCTTCGCTGAGCAGGTGGATCAGTGCCTCGCGCAGGGTGCGGCGGGCGGTGCCGCCAAGGGCGAAGAAGGCATTCAGGTGATCGCCGCTGGCGACCAGCGCGGCCTGGTGCGCGGCGCCGTGGAAGAGGCCGGTTTCGCAGGCGGTCTTCAGGTCGAAGATGTAGTCGCCGATGGCCACGCCGCCACGGGGCGAGTCACCCGGCGGGCTGAACACGCCCAGCGGCAGGTTCTGCAGGGGGAAATCCGGGTGGCCGTTGGCCGATTCGATCCAGCTTTGCAGGCTAGTCCTGCTTTGCGTGGTGGAAAGTACGCTCATGTTACTGCTCCAAGGAAGGGTCGAAGGTCTTCTGCATGCCGCTCCAGCAGCTGTCGTAATCACGTTGCAGCTGTGGGCAGTCGAGGGCAAAGCGGCTGGGGCGCAGCACGCGGCCGGTCTCGAACATGAAGGCCATGGTCTGGTCGATCTTGTGGGGTTTGAGGTCGGCGGCGATGGCCTGCCGGGTGGTGGCGTTGTCCGGGCCGTGGGCGCTCATGCAGTTGTGCAGCGAGGCGCCGCCGGGGACGAAGCCGTCGGCCTTGGCGTCGTACACGCCCTGGATCAGGCCCATGAATTCGTTCATCAGGTTGCGATGGAACCATGGCGGGCGGAAGGTGCTCTCGGCGACCATCCAGCGCGGCGGGAAGATCACGAAGTCCATATTGGCCATGCCGTGCGTATCGCTGGGCGAGGTCAGTACGGTGAAGATGGATGGGTCCGGGTGGTCGTAGCTCACCGTGCCGAGGGTGTTGAAGCGGCGCAGGTCGTACTTGTAGGGCACGTTGTTGCCGTGCCAGGCGACTACATCCAGCGGCGAGTGGTCGAGTTGGGTCGCCCAGAGTTCGCCGAGGAACTTCTGCACCAGTTGCACCGGGCCTTCCACGTCTTCGTAATGCGCTACCGGGGCGAGGAAGTCGCGGGCATTGGCCAGGCCGTTGCTGCCGATGGGGCCGAGGTCAGGCAGGCGCAGGGCGGCGCCATGGTTCTCGGCGACATAGCCGGCGGCCTCGCTGTCGAGCAGTTCGACGCGCAAGCGCATGCCGCGCGGGATCACGGCGATTTCCAGCGGTTCGACCTCCAGCACGCCCAGCTCGGTGACCAGGCGCAGGCGGCCGGCCTGGGGCACGACCAGCAGTTCGCCATCGGCGTTGAAGAACACCCGGCGCATGGAAATGTTGGCGCGGTAGGCGTACAGGCTGACGCCACTGCAGGCTTCTGCCTCGGCGTTGGCGGCCATGCATAGCAGGCCGTCGACGAAGTCGGTAGGCTCCTGCGGGATTTCAAAACTGTTCCAGCGCAGGCGATTGGGCGTGACCGGGCCAAGCGCCGTGCCGGTGATCTGCCGCTCCAGGCGCTCGAAGCGCGGGTGCGCGGCGGACGGGCGGATGCGATACAGCCAGGTGCGCCGGGCTTCGCTGCGCGGGACGGTAAAGGCGGTGCCGGAGAACTGCTCGGCGTAGAGGCCGAACGGCACCTGCTGCGGCGAATTCCTGCCCACGGGCAGGGCGCCCGGCAGGGCCTCGCTGGCGAATTCGTTGCCGAATCCGGATTGGTAGGCAAGGGTGATTGTGTGCATCGCAATGGCCATTTGTTATTGTGATAACTTGATTACGATTAACGTAATTTTCTTGAAGGTCGTCGTCAAGCACCGAAGGTAGTCGACATGGCAGTGGAAAAAACCAGCAAGGCCATTACGCGGCCGTTGCAGGATGAAGAACAGGCTGCGCGAGGCAAGAAGGTCCAGTCCGCCGAATTGGGGACGGAGATACTCAAGGCTCTGGCCGATCTCTCGCCCAGCACTTCGTTGAAGCGCCTGAGCGAGCATCTGGGCATGCCGCCGGCGAAGGTGCACCGGTATCTGCAGGCGCTGCTCGCCAGCGGTTTCGCCGAACAGGACCCGCTCACCAACCACTATGGATTGGGAGCGGGCGCGCTGCATGTCGGGCTGGCAGCAATTCGTCGGCTGGATGTGGTGCGGATCGGCACGCCCTTGCTGGCGGCGCTGCGTGATGCGCTGGAACAGACCTGCTTCCTGGCTATCTGGGGCAATCACGGCCCGACCGTCGTGCATGTGGAGCCAGCGCAGGGCGTCGTGACACTGGTGACGCAGATGGGCTCGGTCCTGCCGTTGCAGAACTCGTCGACCGGGCGGGTGTTCTGCGCCTTTCATTCGGCTGCGCAGGCCACCGAAATTGAGCAGCGCGCTCTGGAGCGCATCCGCCAGGATGGCTTGTGCGCGGTGCACGGCACGCTGATGCCGGGGGTCAACGGGTTGTCCGCGCCGGTCTTCACCACCGGCCGGGCGCTGGCGGGAGTCATTACCGTGGTCGGCTCGACTGCCGGTTTCGATGCCGACCCCTTTGGCAGCGCGGCACGTGCGCTGCTGGATACGGCCCGAAAGATCAGCCTGCAGATGGGCAGCGAGCATTGACGTCTCCTCTGGGTTCGCCATGGCTGTCGGGCACTTCCTGCCTGTTCAGTGCAGGGCGCTGCAGGCCGGTTCCGCAGCGGGTCCGGGCGGGAGTTGAACCTCCAGCCTGGTGCCGCTCGGTTACCGATGAAGTGGTTCAGCCCTGCAGTGCGATGGCGCCGGGCTTCTCATGGGATGGCTCCTCCGGCGAGCGCACCGGCAGGATCAGTGCCGCGCTGAGCAGGGCGGGCAGCGCGGCGACCATGAAGATCTGGCTGACCGGCAGGTGCATGTCCAGCAGCGTGCTGCCGATCAGCGGGCCGAGGATCGAGCCGCAGCGGCCGACGCCCAGTGCCCAGCCGGCACCGGTGGCGCGAACCTGGGCGGGATAGAAGTTGCTGGCGAAAGCATTCAGGGTGAGTTGGCCACCGATGATGCAGAAGCCCGCAATGGCGACGAAGAACAGCAACCAGCCGGGATGGCCATTGCTCATCCCGAGTAACCAGGTGCAGACCGCGGCAGCACTGAGGATGCCGGCCAGCAGGCGGGCCTTGTGGCGAATCCGATCGGCGAAGTAGGCCAGGATGATCGCGCCGAACGTTCCGCTGAGCAGGAACATCGAGGTTGCGAGGTTTGCGGCGTTGCGGCTGAGTCCACCGTCCTGCAGTAGTGAAGGCAGCCAGCTGACCATGAGGTAGAGCAGGATCAGGCTGCAGAAGAAGGCTCCCCAAAGCAGCAGGGTGGGCCGCAGATAGCGACCGCGCAGCAGTTCCAGTACCGCCAGGCGTGCCGGGCGCTGTTCGCCTTCCTGAAGCTGTGCCGCCGGCGGTTGCCAGTCGGGCAGAAGCTGACGAGTGACTTTCAATAGCCGCGCGTAGGGCGCGGCATCGCGAAGCAGGCGGGGCAGGGATTCGGGTAGTAGCCAGTAAAGGAAGGGCAGCAACAGCAGGGGGGTGATACCACCGGCGAGGAACACCGCCTTCCAGCCATGGCTATCCATCAGCGCTGCAGCGACGAAACCGCCGGCGGCACCGCCGAAGGAGAAGCCACAGGCTGCCAGCGTCACCATCAGGGTGCGCAGGCGTGGCGGCGAGTAGTCCGACATCAGCGCCATAGCGCTGGGCATGGCGCCACCCATGCCGATGCCGCAGATAAAGCGGGCCAGCATCAGATCTTGCAGGGAGCTCACGGTGACCATCCACAGGGTCAGGCCGGCATAGATCAGCACGCAGCACAGCAGCACCCGGCGGATGCCGAAGCGATCGGCAATCGGCGTGACCAGCAGTGATCCCAGGGTCAGGCCCAGGAGGTTGGCGCTGAATACCGGGCCGAACGCGGGCCGGTCGAGCCCCCAGTCCTGGGCCAGCGACGGCACGACGTAGCCCAGGACTTGCGCGTCGTAACCATCGGTCACCAGCAGTAGGCAGAGTACCAACAGCAAACGCCACTGATAGCGTGAGACCGAGGCTCGGTCGAGGGCATTGCGAAAGCTCTCTATCTGGTTGTTCATATGGATAACCTATTGTTTTAATTGTTATTTAAAGGGCCTTATCAGCTCTTCGGGGTGTCGGGCTGGTGGTTCGGATGCGCTGCCAGGAATGCTCGGTCTTGCGCCGCCAGCGCGGCAACGCGCGCAATGCGCGGGAACTGATCCAGGGCGACGCCGAAGCGCTGCGCGGCGTAGAGCTGGGGAACGAGGAATACATCGGCCAGGCCGGGCCCATCGCCCAAGCACCAGCCGTGGTCGCCAATCAGTTGTTCCACCGCCTTCAACCCTTGGCTGATCCAGTGACCGATCCACTGTGCGATCACGTCTTCGTCATGCCCCAGCCGGCGCAAATGGCTGAGTACGCCAATGTTGTGCAAGGGCTGGATGTCGCAGGCGATCAGAGCCGCGATGCCCCGTTCACGGGCGCGCTGAATAGGCTCGGCGGCCAGCAGCGGCGGTTGTGGGTAGCGCTCTTCCAGATACTCGATGATCGCCGGCGACTGGATCAGGAGGTCGCCTTCGTCGAGACGAAGCGCCGGCACGCGGCCTTCCGGGTTGATTGCCAGAAAGGCCGGCTGTTGTTGCTCGGCGCAGTCGGGATGAAGGTTCACCGTGATTGCCTGGTAATCCACGCCCTTGAGTGCCAGGGCGATGCGCAGCCGGTAGGAAGAAGTGGAGCGGTAGTAGGTGTAAAGCTGCATTAACTGGCCCGTCCGGCATGCTGAATCACATTTATCGTAAAGCAATTACGGTAAGAGTAATTTTGAAGATTCGCCTGAGCAAGAGGTAATTGACGGGGCTAATTCGCAGGATGATGGCGGAATTTTCTGGATAGGCAGCACTACTGACGGAGCGCTATGCGGGCAGCCCATTTTGATGTTGACGCGCGGGCTTTTTTAAAATTACGTTAATCGTAAGTGAATTATGACTGATGAGCTGATTCGCCGACGCCTTTCCTGTATCTGCCCCGGAGAACTCCCATGGACCCGAGCATCAAGAAGATTCACCACGTGGCGTACCGTTGCCGTGACGCCCGCGAGACTGCCCTTTGGTACGAGAAGCACCTGGGGATGAAGCTGATGTTGTCGATTGCCGAAGACGCCGTGCCGTCCACCGGGGAAAGCGACCCCTATATGCACATCTTCCTCGACGCCGGGCAGGGCAACGTTCTGGCGTTCTTCGAACTGCCCGGCAGCCCGCCCCAGGACCGCGATCGCAATACGCCGGTCTGGACCCAGCACCTGGCGCTGGAAGTGGAGTCGCTGGAGGCGTTGCTGGCTGCCAGGCAAAGGCTGGAGAGCGCAGGTATCGAGGTAATTGGCCCGACCGATCACGCCATGTTCCAGTCGATCTACTTCTTCGACCCCAGCGGTCACCGTCTGGAGCTGGCCGCCAACACGGGCTCAGCGAAGATGCTTGCGGCGCTCGATGAGGTGAAATGGGCCATGCTCGATGAGTGGGCGCAGACCAAGCGGGCCCCGAAGCACGCGGCCTGGATGCACGATGGCAGTTACAAGGAGAAGTTCGCGTCCTGAGGTCGCCGTATCAGGCACCGCTCGACCTGACGCGAGCGGTGCTATTCCAAGTCCGCCCAATCCGTTCCTTTTACCAGCACATCGCTCAGCGCCTGCGCCGCGCTGGAGAGCTTGTGCTCCGCCAGGCAGAACAGCCCGACGCGGCGCTCGATGCAGGGTTCTTCGAGCGCCACGCAACGCGCTCCCAGCTCTTCCATCTGCTGCCGGCACAGGCGCGGCACCGCGCTGACGCCCAGCCCTTCGGCGACCATGCGGCCCACCGTCACCAACTGATGGCTTTCGAAGGCCACCGGCAGCCGCCCGTGCCGTGACGCCAACTGGTCCTCCAGCAGCAAACGCACGGCGGACGGGCGCTGCAGGGTGATGAAGTGGTCTTCCAGCAATTGCTCCCAGGTGATTTTCGATGCGCCCGCGAAGGGCGAATCGGCCGGCAGCACGGCGACGAAACGGTCGGTATAGAAGGGCGTGAAGGTCAGCCCGTCGAGACTGTCCGGTTCCAGCGCGATGCCCAGTTCGACACGGCGGTTGCGGACCATCTCCAGCACCTGCTCGTTGATCACGTCGTGCACCGCCACGTTCACCTTCGGGTGGTGATCGCGGAAGGTGCGCAGTACGGCGGGCAGCAGGTTGCCGGCGAAGGAGGGCATGGCAGCGATGGAGACCTTGCCCAGCTGCAGGGTGAAGTGCTGGTGCATCAGTTCTTCAGCATTGTCCCAGTCCGCCAGTAGGCGCCGGGCGACCGGCAGCAGCGTTTCGCCCTCCGGCGTCAGCGCCACATTGCGCGTGGTGCGCACCAGCAATTGCCCGCCAAGGGATTCCTCCAGGCTCTTGATCGCCAGGCTCAGCGCCGGTTGCGACAGGTGCAGGCGCTCGCAGGCCTGGGCGAAGCTCAGGCTCTGGGCGACGGCGAGGAAGGCGCGCAGTTGCTTTACGGTCATTGATAAAAATACCAAATCAATCGATTGGAAAAACAAACTTAACAAATCAGTCTGTGCCGGTGAAGCTGCATTCGCTCTCTGACCGATGGGTCGGACATTCCAAATAAGAAAGAGGCAGCAACATGGCAGGACTCGACAAGCGTGTAGGCAGTTATGAAGAGGCCCTCGCCGGGCTCACCGACGACATGACGGTTCTGGCAGGCGGTTTCGGCATCTGCGGCATCCCGGAAAACCTCATCGCGCAGATCCGCAAGCTGGGCGTGAAGGGCCTGACCGTGGTTTCCAACAACTGCGGCATCGACGGCTTCGGCCTGGGCGTGCTGCTGGAGGACCGGCAGATCCGCAAGATGATCGCGTCCTACGTTGGCGAGAACGCGCTATTCGAGCAGCAGCTGCTGTCGGGTGAACTGGAGGTCGAACTCACTCCGCAAGGCACCCTGGCGGAAAAACTCCGCGCTGGCGGCGCCGGCATCCCGGCCTTCTTCACCGCCACCGGCTACGGCACCCCAGTCGCCGAAGGCAAGGAAGTGCGCGAGTTCGACGGCCGCCACTATGTGATGGAGCGCGCCATCACCGGCGACTTCGCCATCGTCAAGGGCTGGAAGGCCGACCACTACGGCAACGTCATCTATCGCCACACCGCGCAGAACTTCAATCCCATCGTCGCCACCGCGGGCCGCATCACCGTCGTCGAAGTGGAAGAGATCGTCGAACCGGGCGAGCTGGACCCCACCCAGATCCACACCCCCGGCATCTACGTCGACCGCATCATTCAGGGCTCCTTCGAGAAGCGCATCGAAAAACGCACCGTGCGTTCCTGAGACCACCGGACAAGAGAGACAAGAAGATGGCACTTACCCGCGAACAAATGGCCCAGCGCGTGGCGCGCGAGCTGCAGGACGGTTTCTACGTGAACCTGGGCATCGGCATTCCGACCCTGGTCGCCAACTACGTGCCCGAGGGCATGGAAGTGATGCTGCAATCGGAGAACGGCCTGCTCGGCATGGGCGCGTTTCCCACGGAAGACAGCGTCGACGCCGACATGATCAACGCCGGCAAGCAGACCGTGACCGCCGTGAAGGGCGCGTCGATCTTCGACTCCGCGCAATCCTTCGCGATGATCCGTGGCGGCCACGTCGACCTCACCGTGCTGGGTGCCTTCGAGGTAGACGTACAGGGCAACATCGCCTCCTGGATGATTCCCGGCAAGCTGGTGAAAGGCATGGGCGGTGCCATGGACCTGGTGGCCGGCGCGGACAACATCATCGTCACCATGACCCACGCTTCGAAGGACGGTGAATCCAAGCTGCTGGATCAGTGCTCGCTGCCGCTGACCGGCGCCGGCTGCATCCGCAAGGTACTCACCGACCTGGCCTACCTGGAGATCGAGGACGGCGCCTTCATCCTGCGCGAGACGGCGCCGGGTGTGAGCGTTGCCGAGATCGCCGAGAAGACCGCCGGCCGCCTGATCGTGCCGGACGATGTGAAGGAAATGACCTTCTGATCCCCTGCCCCCTGTAGGAGCGAGCAAGCTCGCTCCTACAGGGGGCAAAGCCAGCTTCGGAGTACCTCAGATGCAAGACGTAGTGATAGTTGCCGCCACCCGCACCGCCATCGGCGCCTTCCAGGGCAGCCTGGCGAATATTCCCGCCCATGAACTGGGCAGCCTGGTCATCCGCTCGCTGCTCGAACGCAGCGGCGTAAAGCCGGACCAGATCGACGAAGTCATCCTCGGCCAGGTACTCACTGCCGGCGCCGGGCAGAACCCTGCGCGCCAGGCGTCCATCGGCGCGGGTCTGCCGGTTGAAGTACCCGCGATGACCATCAACAAGCTCTGCGGCTCGGGCCTGAAATCGCTGTTCCTCGGCGTCCAGGCGATCCGCTGCGGCGACGCCGACGTGGTGATCGCCGGCGGCCAGGAAAGCATGAGCCTCGCGCCCTATGTGCTGCCCAAGGCTCGTACCGGCCTGCGCATGGGCCACGCCGAGCTGCAGGACACCCTGCTGCGCGACGGCCTGATCGATGCCTTCAACGACTACCACATGGGCATCACCGCCGAGAACCTGGCGGAGAAGTTCGGCATCAGCCGTGAAGCCCAGGATGCCTTTGCCGCGCAGTCCCAGCTCAAGGCCGCCTCGGCCATCGAGGCCGGGCGCTTCAAGGACGAGATCACCCCGGTGCTGATTCCCCAGCGCAAGGGCGACCCGCTGTCCTTCGCCACCGACGAGCAGCCCCGCGCGGGCACCACTGCCGAGTCCCTGGCCAAGCTCAAGCCGGCTTTCAAGAAGGACGGCACCGTCACCGCCGGCAACGCTTCCACCCTTAACGATGGCGCCGCCGCCGTGCTGCTGATGAGCGCCGAGCGCGCACGCAGTCTGAACCTGCCGGTTCTGGCGCGCATCCAAGCCTATGCCAGCAGCGGCGTCGACCCGTCGATCATGGGTATCGCCCCGGTGACTGCTACCCGTCGCTGCCTGGAGAAGGCCGGCTGGAGCCTGGACGAGGTCGAGCTGATCGAGGCCAACGAGGCCTTTGCGGCGCAAGCGCTGTCGGTCGGCAAGGAACTGGGCTGGAACGCGGAGAAGGTCAACGTCAACGGTGGCGCCGTCGCCCTTGGCCACCCGATCGGCGCTTCGGGCGCCCGCGTGCTGGTGACGCTGCTCCACGAAATGCTCCGCCGCGATGCGAAGAAGGGTCTGGCCACTCTGTGCATCGGTGGCGGCCAGGGTGTCGCCATGGCTCTTGTCAGAGACTGAGGACCACGCGACCAACGACCAATTGGCGAGCGCCGGCCGGCATGTAGCAATGCCGGACCGGCTGGCGGATGGGCGGTGGGCACACCGACAGACGACATCCGCCGCGGTTTTCGACGTCCCCCGGCGTCGACAAACCTTGCGTCACCGTCCGGCCCCACGCAGGCCGGGCGGTTTTTCTGTTTTGTCGATACAGACGAGCTCATCACAAATGAGCCATTACAAGAATAATGAGGTAGACCATTATGACTTCCCACGTGCACACCCCCGGCACCGCCTTGCAGGACAGCCGCTCCGCGCGCTTCGCCATGGCCTGTTCCAACTGGGCCGAACGCTGGTTCCCCGACTCCTGGGTCTTCGCCGCGCTCGCGGTGCTGATCGTCACTGTCGCCGCCCTGGCCATCGGCGCGCCGGCCACTGAAACCGCCAAGGCCTTCGGTGACGGTTTCTGGAGCCTGATTCCCTTCACCATGCAGATGGCCTTCGTGGTCATCGGCGGTTACGTCGTCGCCAGTTCCGGCCCGGCTTCCAGGCTCATCGACCTGTTCGCCCGCGTACCGAAGAACGGCCGCTCGGCGGTGGCCTGGGTCGCGCTGATCTCCATGGTCGCTTCGCTGCTCAACTGGGGCCTGTCCCTGGTGTTCGGCGGCCTTCTGGTGCGCGCACTGGCTCGCCGCGAAGACCTGAAGATGGATTACCGCGCCGCTGGCGCAGCCGCCTACCTGGGCCTGGGCGCCGTGTGGGCGCTGGGCCTGTCGTCGTCCGCCGCGCAGTTGCAGGCCAACCCGGCCAGCCTGCCGCCGTCGATCCTGGCGATCACGGGCGTCATCCCGTTCACCGAGACCATCTTCCTCTGGCAATCCGGCGTGATGCTGCTGGCCCTGGTGCTGGTGTCGCTGGTGATCGCCTACATGACCGCACCCGGCGCCGGCAGCGCTCGCGATGCCAAGGCCTGCGGCGTGGACGTCAGCTTCACCCCACCCAGCGCGCCGAAGGCGACCCGCCCGGGCGAGTGGCTGGAGCACAGCCCGCTGCTGATCCTGATGCTGGTGGCCCTTGCCGGTGGCTGGCTGGTCCACGAGTTCAGCACCAAGCCGGCGATCACCGCGATCTCCGGGCTGAATACCTACAACCTGCTGTTCATCATGGCCGGCGCGCTGCTGCACTGGCGCCCGCGCAACTTCCTTGATGCTGTCGCCCGCGCCGTGCCGACCACCACCGGTGTGCTGATCCAGTTCCCGTTGTATGGCTCCATCGCCGCGATCCTGACCACGGTGAAGGGCGGCGACGGCTCGACCATCGCCCACCATATCTCCACCTTCTTCGTGCAGATCGCCTCCCACGACACCTATGCGCTGCTCATGGGCGTGTACTCGGCGGTGCTGGGCTTCTTCATCCCGTCCGGCGGCGGCAAGTGGATCATCGAGGCACCCTACGTGATGCAGGTGGCCAATGAGCTGCAATACCACCTGGGCTGGGCGGTGCAGATCTACAACGCCGCCGAGGCGCTGCCGAACCTGATCAACCCGTTCTACATGCTGCCGCTGCTGGGTGTGCTGGGCCTGAAGGCCCGCGACCTGATCGGCTTCAGCTTCGTCCAGTTGCTGGTGCACATCCCGCTGGTGCTGTTCCTGCTCTGGGCGCTGGGCACCACTCTGCAGTACCTGCCGCCGGTCCAGCCGTAACCACGCATTCGGTCCCGGCAGCAGCAAGCCCGGATGTCGCAAGACATCCGGGCTTTTTCATGGTCAGCCGCGGCTGATTTCCACCGGGCCCAGCACGCGGGCGTCCAGGTGCTCGCCGCTGAGTTGCGCGGCATCCTGGTCGAACACTTCGCGCAGCCAGTCGCTGATCGCCTGGAAGCGGCCGATACGGCCGGCGTCGCGGTGGCTGAGCAGCCAGATTTCCCGCACGACCACCGGCCCGGACAGCCGCACCAATCCCTCCCGATCACCGAGGATGCACGGCAGCAGGGCCATGCCCAGGCCGCTCTGGCAGGCATGGATCAGCGTAGTCACGCTGCTGGCGCGCAGGGCGAAGCCGGCGCCGGGGGCGAAGCGCCGCACCCAGGCCATCTCCGGCGTATCGTCGAGTTCCTCGCCGTAGCCCAGCCAGGCCTGCTGTGGCCACAGCTCCACCGGCACGCGGGAAAAGGACGTGGCCGCGTACACGGCAAAACCGATGTCGGCGACCTTGCGCATCACCAGTGCGGCGTCTTCCGCCGGGCGTGCCAGGCGTAGTGCGAAGTCGGCCTCGCGACGGGTGAAGGACAACGAACGGTTCGCCGGGATCAGCTGCAACTGCAGGCTTGGGTAGGTGCGCGCCAGGTGGGGCATGTGCTGCACCAGCCAGTGGCTGAAGAGGAAGTCCACCGCCGTGATGCGCACGCTGCCGCTGATGGCGCTGGCTTCGTCGCGGGTCTCCAGCAGCATGCTCTGCACATCGCCGAGGATGCGTTCGGCATGGCTGAGGAAGGCCTCGCCGGCGTCGGTGGCCTTGTAGCCGGAGTTGTCGCGAATGAACAGCCGCGTCTGCAGTGCGGCTTCCGCCGCCACCAGGCGCCGGCTCATGGTCGAGGGATCGACGCCCAGCGCGCGGCCGGCGGCGCTCATGCTGCCGTGGCGGGCGAGGGCGAGGAGGATCGGGATGTCGTTCCAGTCGAAGTTCATGGCGATCTCCTGGCGGGCTTCAGAAGCACACGTCGGCGGCCGGGATGATCTTGGCTCGCGGGCCGAAGCTGCTGATGCTGCCCAGCACCGCATTGTGATGCGCGGTGATCTGCGCGGCGCTGAGCACGGCGTTGTCGACGGTGGAATGGGCATCGCCCACCAGCGTCACCGCATAGCCCTGGGCCAGGGCGCGGCGGGTGGTGGTGTCGACGCAGTAGTCGCTCTGCAGGCCGCAGATCACCAGGTGGTCGATGCCGCGCGATTGCAGCAGCTCGGCCAGGTCAGTGCGCAGGAAGGAATCCGGGGTGGTCTTGCGCACCTTCAGGTCGGAGTGATCGGTGAGCAGGCGCGTTTCCAGCTGCCAGCCGGCGCTGCCATACTGCAGGTCATCGTCCTCGTGCTGTACCAGCACCACCGGCACAGCGGCCTCCCGCGCTGCTCGGCTCATGCTGTTGATGCGCTGCAGGACGTTGTCGATGTCGAAACAGGCGGAGTCGCCGGAACACAGGTCGGACTGGACGTCGATGATCAGCAGGGCGGTGCTCATGGTCAGGGAATTCCGAAGGTTCAGTGAAGCTGGGAATGGTAGCCGCCCGAGTGCGGCGGGCCAATGCCGGCAGGCACTTGCTGCCAAAGCCGTATTTCCCTTTGCCCTGGCTTGGGCGATGGTGTCGGCCATGAACCGGACCGGATGCCGATGAACACATTCCCCGCCAAGACCCTGACCCTCGCCAACGGCCTGCGCGCCACTGTCGTTCATGCTCCCGGCGCCAGCCACGCCGTTGCGCTGCTGCGCATTGCCCGGGGCAGCCACGACGAGCCCGAAGCCTTCCCGGGCCTTGCGCATTTCACCGAACACCTGCTGTTCCTCTGCGGCGAACGCTTCGTCGAGGGCGAGCGACTGATGCCCTGGGTGCAGGCGCGCGGAGGGCGGGTCAACGCCAGCACTCGCGCGCGGCAGACCGACTACTTCTTCGAGGTGCCGGCCGATGCATTGGGGGATGGATTGGCGCGCCTGGTGGACATGCTCGCGCGACCGCGCCTGGATGAAACCGTGCAGGTGGCTGAACGTGAAGTGCTGGAGGCCGAGTTTCTTGCCCGCGGCCGCGATCCCGACACCCTGATCGACGCCGCCCTGGCCTTGGCGGTGGTGCCGGGGCACGCGCTGGGGCGTTTCGTGGCTGGCCGGCGCGACACGCTGAAGGTGGAAAGCGCCGAGTTCCAGCAGGCGCTGCGTGATTTCATCCGCTCCTGCCAGGTCAGCGGTGCGCTGGAACTCTGGTTGCAGGGGCCGCAAACACTGGAAGAGCTGGCGGTATTGGCGGAGCGTGAAGGGAGTGTGTTTCCCCTGGGCGCGGCCGTCGCAAGCGCTGACCGGGAATCCCTTCTGCCGCTCAGCGGTGAGGAACTTAAGCTGCGCCTGCCGGGCGCGCCACGGCTGGTCCTGGCATTCGCCCTGGATGGCATGGCGGGCGAGGGCGGCGCGCTGCTGGAGCAACTGCAGGGCTGGCTGGCCGACGAGGCGCCCGGCTCGCTGCTGGCCTGCCTGGGGCAGAACGGGCTGGCCGACAGTGCTCGTGCGCGCCTGAGCCGCTTCGCCGACGGCCAGGCGTTGCTGCGTTTCGATTTCGAACTGGCCGAAGCGTCCACGGCCGATCTCGTGGAGTCGGCCTTTCTCTCCTGGCTGGAGGCGCTGCGCAAGTTGCCGGCGGATGTGCTCGCCGCTGCGCCTGCCGATGGGGCAACGGGCTCATTGGCGCAGTTGCAGCGCAGAGCGCGCAGCGACGCGTCATCGGCGTGGCTCGGCCAATTGGTGGCGTCGCGAATGATCCGCCTGTTGGCCTCGGAGTCGGTGATCGGCGAATCCCTGACCTCGGCCGGCTTCATTCTCGACGTCGTGCGCTGCGCGAAGCGCCCCGCCGAACCGCTGCGTGCCGAGCCCTGGTCCTTTGCACCGACGCAGCTCCCGGCCGACAGCGAGCCCGCGGCCCTGCACCTGCGCTGGCGCTTCCCCCAGGCGCCGGGTCGACAGGCCTTCCTCAGTGCGCGGCAGGTGTTGCGCCCGTTGGCTGGCGCGGCGCGGCACGAAGGTGTCACGCTGCGCCTGGAAGCCCTGGAAAGTGACTGGACGCTGCTGCTGTCCGGCGCAAGAAACCAGCTCGCCGACCTGGCCGAGTGCGCTATCAATGCCCTCCAGCATCCTCCAGCCGCAGTACTGGGGCAGGGCGCGCGCCTGCTGGCGGCCGAACGCCGTCGCCGCGAAGGCGAAATGCCCATCCGTCAGTTGATCGACCTGCTGCCGCAGATGCTGGCGGGGGACAGCGAAGCACTGCCGGACTGGTCGGCTGCTCACTGGGACGCCCTGGCCCTGGGCATCGAGTTGCCGGATACCCTGGCCGATCACTCGACCACCAGCGCGCTGCCACCGCGCAGCGGGCCGCCCGGCCGCCACCGCCAGGTGCTGGAGATGCCGGGTGAAGCAGCGTTGCTGCTGTTCTGCCCACTGGTGTCCCGCTCGGTGACGGACGAAGCCGCGTGGCGCCTGCTGGCCCGTGTGCTGGAGCCGGCTTTCTTCCATTGGCTGCGCGGTGAGCGGCAGCTGGCCTATGCCTTGTACTGCGGTTTCCGCCAGGTAGGCATGCGGCGCGGCATCCTCTTCGCGGTGCAGTCGCCGTTGCTCTCGGCCGTGGAACTGCAGGCCGAGGTGGACAGCTTCCTCTACCAGCAGAGCGAGGCCCTGCTGCGCATCGACCCGCAGCGTGTCGACAGCCTGCGTGCTTCGCTGGCTGCCGAGCTGGCCCGCGCGCCGGGCGATTTCGCCGAGCGCCTGCAGCAGGCCTGGCATGACCAGTTGGCGGGTGTCCTGCCGCCTCATCGGGCACTCATCGCCGAGGCCCTGGAGAGCCTTTGCGGCACCGAGCTACGCGCCGCGCATTCCGCGCTGACCTCTGCCCAGGGCGGCCACTGGCTGCTGCTCAGCCGCGCCTGAGACTCGTACTTTCGACCGAGGGTACCGTCCGCAAGGCGGTTGCCCGGTCGACTTCTGCCTTACGCCCCGCGACCTGCTCCCAGGGTCGGGTCCCAGGTAGTGGCCCGGCGGTCGCGACCCTGCGCGACCATCGCCGCGAGCCTGAGGTAGTGGCGGTCGCAGAGCCTTGCGCAGCGCTCTGGCAGAACGCCCGAAGGGCCCGGTGAAGCGGCGCCAAAGCAGCGTATGTCGCCGCTTCCGCCATTTCGATAATCGCCTCCGTCACGACTGAAACCGCAGTCGTTCCATTCACCCGGAGAGCGCCATGAACAAGAACAACATCGCCGTCCGCCGCCAGCTTCTGCCGCTGGCACTGGCCACCCTGGCCCTGTCTTCAGCGTCGAGCGGGGCTCGCGCCGACATCCTGCTGTACGACAAGGATGACACCACCTTTTCCACCGACGGCTACTTCAACGCCTTCTATGTGAACAGCGACGTCGACCGCAACGGCGATACCTACGACCGCCGCCAGTCGCGGGTGAAGATGGGCTTCCTGCCCAACTACATCGGCTTCAACTTCGGCAAGAAGATCGACGGCCTGACCCTCACCGGGCGCTCGTCGTTCTGGGTGACCATCAACGACAGCGAGCAGGACGGCACCGATACCGCCATCGACGTTCGCCAGTTCTACGGCAATGTCGCCGGCGACTGGGGCGAGGTGCTGATCGGCAAGGACTTCGGCCTGTTCTCGCGCTCCAACATCTTCCTCGACGAACTGCTCGCCGGCTTCGGCAACGCCAGCGACACCCTTGGCCTGGTGGATGGCAAGGGCGTGTCCTTCGGCAACATCGGCACCGGCTACCCGTACCCGTTCCCGACCTCGCAGATTACCTACCGCAACAACAACCTGGTGGACGGCCTGCGCGTCGCCGTCGGCATCATGGACCCGATCGACACCAACCAGATCGACAAGGACGCCAGCGACGGCCTCGACGACAAGGCCTACCAGGACAACCCGCGCTACGAGAGTGAGATCAGCTACCAGTTCGACGTCGGCGGCGCCCAGATCTACAGCTGGGTCAACGGCGCCTACCAGACCTCGAAGAACACCAACGACGAAGTCGACAGCGTGACTTCCAAGGGCCTGGGCTACGGCATCCAGGCGAAGATGGGCGGCCTCTCGCTGACCGGTTCGGGCTTCACCGCCAAGGGCATCAACCCGTTCTTCACCAACAACGCCGGCGAAGCCGCGCTGCGCGAAGTAGACAGCCGCGGCGTGCTGCTGCAGGGCTCCTACAGCTGGGGCAAGAACCGTGTGGCGCTGTCCACCGGCGAGACCCGCGACGACGGCAATGGCCTGGGCAGCGCGGCGGATTACTCCACCAAGGGCATCGCCTACTTCCGCACCATCAACGACAACCTCAAGCTGGTGGCCGAGTACAACGTCTACGAGATCGACGGGCGCAAGGGCTCCACCGTCAGCGAGGACACCGACACCTTCGCGGTGGGCGCCGTCCTCAACTGGTAACTCCGCAAACTCCTTTGGCTCCATTTCGGCGGGTTGGCACAGCGTGTCGCCCGCCTTTTTTCTTCACTTCAAGGAAGGTTCGTCATGATCGGATCGTGGAGCGCGCACGCGCAGACTTACCTGCTGGTTCTGTCCATCGCCACCACCCTGGTGTTCGCCTTGCCCATCTTCCTGGTGCCGCTGCTGTGGGCGCGGGTGATGCAGTGGCAGTTGCCGGAACACACCGATCTTGCGGTGTATTTCGGGCGCTGCCTGGGGGCGTTCATCCTCATCGTCGAGGGGCTGATGTTGCGCGCGGCGTTGACCGGCGAGGCCCTGGTGACCACTTTCGAGGTGCTGGCGGCAGTGGCAGGGCTCATGGTGGTGGTGCACATCTACGGCGCGTTGCGCAGGATTCAGCCGTGGACGGAGACCGTGGAGACGGGGTTCTACGCCGGGATGCTGGTACTGACGTTGCTGTTCTGGCCGATGGGCTAACGCTGGCAGGGCCGGCTCCTGGGGGCCTGACAAGTAGCGTCATTGCTGTGAGCTAGTGGGAGTATTGGCACAGGGCCGGAGGAAGCCGGAAGAAACCGGAAGACGCCGGAGAGCCCCGGATGGCGCGGGCTTAGCGGACAAGCCCAGCTGAACAGTGCCAAAACTGGCAAATGGGGCAAACGGAAAATTTAGCGGGGGTAATTGGCATACCCCCTGTCAGCCGGGATTAGATCAACCACCCCCCAGCCCAAACCGCACGCCCCACGATCTGCAACTCAGCCAGGCGATCCTTAGGGACCGTCATGGGCTGATAGTCCTTGTTGTGGCTGATGATCAGCACAGAGCCGTCGAACTGGCGCTGCAGGCGCTTCGCGTAAAGGTGGTCATCCAGGAGGATGACATAGACGCCTTCCCCCTCAAGCAAATTGCGGCTCTGATCGATCATCACCGTGTCATCGTCTTCGATGAGTCCTTTCATCGAGTCACCGTCATTCCGCAGACAAGCCAGGCGCTCCGGGCTCAGCCCCTTCTTCCGCAAGGAATATCGAGTGAATGCAAGCTCTGTCAGTACGCGCGCGCGCTCATTCCACGCGCCATGACCTGAGCTGCAGCGAGCGTCGTAGAGAGGAATGAACGCGTACGTCTCTAAGTCCAGGGGCTCCTGCTTGGGAGCTGCCGGGAAAGGCTCGCCCTCACCAGAGGCGAGCCAGCCTAAGTCAACGCCCACTGCCTTTGCTATCTCCACGCAGCGCGCGACCTTGGGCTCACTTTGCCCGGTCAGGTAGTACTCAAGTGTCCGCCGAGGGATGCCAGTCAATCGCGCCAGTTCGTCGCCACTTTTGGCTATCTCCGCGCACTGACGGATGCGAGCCGCCAATCCATCAGTCATTTCGCTTTCCCCCAGCAGAAAACGAAATACGCGCATCCGACAAAGCGAAATTTCGCTTTGTCGCAAACCCTTTATGCATCAATGACTTAGCCAAATATAACCACCTTTATGGCTGGTTTTGGAAAGCGAAACGCCATTTTTCGCTTTACCGCATAGTTGGTTATGGCTATGTTTATCCGTAACAGGCTGTTAGACGGCCTAAAAAAACCACCCGCCAAGATGGTTGTTACTGATGAACATCGCCGAAATGCCGCTCGATCCGGCTCCCCGCTGGGAGTGGATCAAATACCAGCTGCGCATCCATGGCTGTCCGCCGGCTGAGCTGGCTCGCCAGCTCGACATCACCGACCGCGCTATTCGTGCGGTGAAGAACGCACCGTATCCACGCATCGAGCGCGAGATCGCCAAAAAGCTCGGTGTGGAGCCGTTTGAGCTTTGGCCGGAGCGTTGGAACCTTGATGGTTCCCCTCGGCGCCAACGCCCAAACAGGGCGGAAAGCCGACCGAGAAGTGCTGCCAAGGATAGCCGTTACTCTCCTGTTCCGCACCGTAAAACCGGCACGGAGGCTTGAACATGCGTCACGGAAAAGACGACCGCACCATAAACATCGATTTCGATGTGCCGCAGCCCCAGCTGGTTAGCGCCTGCGACTTCCGGGTCCAGGTAAGCGAAATCGTCAGCGAGATGCTGACAGGGGCAAAGAGCACCGGGCTTGAGCGCATTGATGTAGCCGCGCAGATGTCGCACCTGGCCGGCGAAGACATCAGCAAAGCCATGCTGGACGCCTGGTCATCGACGGCCCGCATCGATCACAACCTGCCGTTCTACCGCGCGGCCCTCCTGGAGCAAGTCTGCGGCAGCCATCAATTGACCGACCTGATCGTCACCGTGCGTGGTGGTCGGGTTAGCTGGGGGCGCGATGCCTTGCTGGCTGAGTTGGGCCGCGTCGAGAGCATCAAGGATGAGGCGACCCGCCAAGCCCGCGAACTGCGCCGCCGCCTCGGGGGTGCCCAATGACCCGCCTTCAGGACATCCAGAAAGGCCTGCTCGACGATCTGCGCCATGCGACCGAGTTCTACAAGTGCGTGGAGGCTGAAAGCCCTGCAGTAGAAAACGGTGCATGGACTGACGCCCATGAGTGGCTTCGCACTGCGGCCCTGAACCTAGGGGCGGCCTTGATTGCCGATCTTGAGGCAAGCGAGGAATCCCATGCATAAGTGGTTCTCCGCTCGGGAACTTGCAGGCCTGCCAGGTCTGCCAGGTACTGATCGCGCGATTCAAATCATGGCAAAGCGGGAGCACTGGGAAGGCCAGCGCCGCATCGGCACCAAGGCCGTGGAGTACTACTTCCATCAGCTTCCTGCTGAAACTCAGGCAGCACTAGTTGCGCGCCTGGTCCAGCAAGAGGCGCCTGCCGAAGCGCAAGAGCCTGCCGCCCCGCACACACTGATTACGCCGAAGCGTGACGGTATTTCCACGTCACGCTTGAACGATGATCAGCGTGAAGTGATGGCCGCGCGCGTGTCCTTAATCCGTGAAGTCGAGCGGATGAGCCAGTTCGTCAGCCAGCAGCGCGCCATCTTGACCCTGGTCGGCCTGGCGCGTGAGGGCAATCTCAGCCCTTACCTGGTGGAGCGTGTAGAGCGCGCCAACGACCGTAAGACCGCAGACCGCACCCTGAGCGAGCGCACTCTCAAGCGCTGGCTGGCCGACTATCGCAAGCATGGCGAAATCGCCCTGGCTCCGGCTCGCCGCAAGCCTGACATGAGCGTGCCGGTGTGGGCGCCCGTGTTCCTCAAGCATTACCAGAAGCCGCAGAAGCCCAGCGTTGAGGCGGCGTATGAGCGCTTCAAGGGCGAGTACCAGGGCTGCCCGAGCATCCATGCAGTACGTCGATTTCTGGCCAAGCTCAGCCCGGAAGCCCGTGAGCATGGCCGCATGGGCTCCCGCGAAATCAAAGCGGTCAAGGCGTTCAACCGCCGTAAGGCCGACATGCTCTGGCCTAACGATGTATGGGTGGCGGACGGCCACACCTTCGACGCCGAGGTCATGAACCCGCTGACCGGCCAGATTTTCAAGCCCGAGATCACCATGGTCATCGACTGGGGGACCCGCCGCATCGTCGGTTTCTCGGTCAACCTGGCCGAGTCGACCATTGCCACCGTCGACACCATCCGCGACGGCGTAACCCGCGTCGGCATGTTCAAGCTTTTCTATGTCGACAACGGCAGCGGCTTCGATAACGACACGGTGCGGGAAGTGGTGGATCGCCTGGGTGGTGATATGACCCACTCCATTGCTTACAACTCTCAGGCACGCGGCGTCATTGAGCGCCCGCACAAAAGCATCCTGGTGAAGCTGGCAAAGACGTACGACAGCTACATCGGCAAGGACATGGACAAAGAAGCCGCTACCCGCGTGCATCGCCTGTCCCGCAAGCAACTGGCCGAGGGCATCCAGCCCACTCAGATTCCCACCTTCGACGTGTTCTTCCGCGACCTGCAGGACGCCCTGGACGACTACAACCACAAGTCACATCGCGGCCTCCCGAAAGTCCGCGACCTGGAAACAGGCCGGATGCGTAGCCAAACCCCGATGGAGTCCTGGAAGTCGGCGGTCGCTGAGGGATGGGAGCCGCTGCAGGCGCCTGCCGATGTCGTAGCTGGCCTGACTCGCCCGCAGGTCGTTCGCACCACCAACCGCGCCGAAGTGAGGTTTGGCGGTGGCATCTACTTCGCTCGTGAGCTGGAAGCGCTGCACGGCCAGGAAGTGCGCGTCGCCTACGACTTCCGCGATGCCAGCCGCGTGTGGGTCCACAACCTGGACGGCGAGCTGATCTGCGAGGCCCTGGTGGATGGCAACGCATCGCCAGCCATGCCGCGCTCCCTGCTGGACAAGGCGGGAGACCGCCGCGAGAAGGGCCAGATCGCCCGCGCCGTCACCAAGATCAAGACCCTCACCGGTCAGGACGTCGAACTGCGCGTTGTGCCAAAGGCCGCGCCAACTGCCGACCTGAGTGCCGAGCAGATCAGCGAGGCCCGCCGCTACGCCGCCGCGTTGGCCGCTCCCAGCACCTTCGAGATTCCGACCGATTCCATGGCGCGCTATCGCCTGTGGAAGCGCGTCGACCGCCGCATCACCGCTGGCGAGCAGATGGAGCCC